>CAZQBW010000080.1:0-11205 GCA_964591515.1 uncultured Clostridia bacterium | reverse complement strand
TCTATTCCGTACTGACCCGGTCCGCCCCGTCGAGCGCGCCGCTCAGCGTGTGCCACGCGAGACTCGCGCACTTCACCCGCGCCGGAAACTCGCTCACTCCGGCAAATACCTTGAGCCGTCCCAGGTGATTCTCCGCCTCAGGATCCAGCTCGCCGGTCACGAGCCGATGGAACTCGTCGAACATCAAGCGCGCCTCCGCGACCGTCTTTCCCTTCACCGCCGTCGTAAGCATCGACGCCGACGCCTTCGAGATCGCGCAACCCGACCCGACGAAGCTCACGTCCTCGATCACGCCGATGTCGTTCATCTTCACGTAAAGGTGCAGCTGGTCTCCGCACAGCGGGTTGAACCCCTCCGACGACGCCGTCGGCTCCGCGATCTCGCGGAAGTTACGAGGCTTGCGGTTATGGTCGAGGATGACTTCCTGGTAAAGCTCGTTGAGCGTCGAGTTCATCGAAACACCTCGATGCACTTCTGGACGCCCGCGACGAGCGCATCGACCTCGGCTCGCGTGTTGTAGACCGCAAACGATGCCCGCGCCGTCGCCGGCACACCGTAGAACTGCATTACCGGCTGCGCGCAGTGATGACCGACGCGAATCGCGATGCCGTCCTGGTCGAGAATCGTTCCAATGTCGTGCGGATGGATTCCCTCGACAGTGAACGAGACCACCGCGGCCTTCTCGCGCGCCGTGCCGATCAGCCGTACGCCTTCGATCGCACCGAGCTGCGCTGTCGCATACTCGAGCAGGTCGTGCTCGTGCGCCGCGATGGCGTCGAGCCCGATCGCGTTCATGTAGTCGATAGCTGCGCCAAGCCCGATCGCTTCGGCAATCGCCGGCGTCCCGGCCTCGAACTTGTGCGGAATCACGTTGTAGACCGTCTTCTCGAACGTCACCGACAGGATCATGTCGCCGCCACCCTGGTACGGCGGCAGCCGCTCGAGCCACTCGGTCGTGCCGTAAAGCACGCCGATACCCGTCGGACCGAGCATCTTGTGTCCCGAGAAGGCGTAGAAGTCGCACCCGAGGTCGCGCACATCCACCTTCATGTGCGGAACGGCCTGAGCGCCGTCGACGAGCACCGGAATGCCGTGCGAGTGCGCCGTCCTCACGATCTCCTTCACAGGATTTATCGTGCCGAGCGCGTTGCTGACGTGCGCCACCGCGACGATCCGCGTCCTCTCTGACATCTCGGCCTCGAGCGCCTCGAGGTCCAGTTCGCCGGCCTGCGAGATCGGAGCGACGACGAGCTTCGCGCCCGAGCGCTCGCACGCCATCTGCCAGGGAACGATGTTCGCGTGATGCTCCATGTGCGTAATGAGCACTTCGTCGCCCGGCTTGAGAATCGAGCGTTCGAAACCGGCAGCCACAAGATTGATCGAATCCGTCGTGCCTCGCGTGAAGATGACCTGTCTGGGATCGCCCGCGCCGATGAACGCCGCGACTTTCGATCGTGCCTGGTCGTGCGCGAACGTCGCGCGCTCGCTGAGGTAATGCACACCGCGTCGCACCGTTGCATTCTCGTGCGACATGAATCGCGCCATCCGGTCGACGACCGCCATCGGCTTGTGACTCGTCGCGGCGCTGTCCAGGTAGACGAGCCGATTGCCGTTCACGACCGTTTCGAGCACCGGGAAATCGGCGCGGACCCGTTCGCTGTCGATCCTCGTCGCGGTAGCAGCCGCCTCGGCATCGATCTGGTTCGATACGGTCGCCATCGTCTTCACCCCTTTGAAAAGCCCTTGTGGAAGCGGTCGAGAATCACCTCGTCGAGATGCCGCCGCACCGATCCAACCGAGATCTCTTCGACGATCTCTTCGGCGAATCCGTACGTGAGCACCGCCCGCGCCGTCGCTTCGTCGAGTCCGCGGCTGGCGAGGTAGAACTGCTCCTCAGCCTCGAGTGCACCGACCGTCGCGCCGTGCGAGCACACTACGTCGTCGGCGAAGATCTCGAGCTCCGGCTTCGTATCGACCCTGGCACGCTCCGACAGCATGAGGTTGCGATTGGTCTGGTGCGCCTCGGTCTTCTGGGCGTCGTGGTGAACGACGACCTTGCCGTTGAAAACCGCACGCGATTCGCCGTCGAGGACGCCCTTGTAGAGTTGCCGGCTCGTGCAGTGGGGAACGAGGTGGTCGATTCGCGTGTGGCTGTCAGTGTGTTGCGAGCCTTCGGTCAGGTAGAGACCGTCGATCCGGCATTCGGCGCCCTGATCCTTGAGCTGAACCGTCAGGTCGTGACGGGCCAGCGAGGCGCCGATCGAAATCGCTATCGAGGAATACGAGCCGGAACGGGCAACCTCGACGGCCGTCGCGCCGATGTGAAAGGCTTCGCGGCCTTCGCGCTGGACGCGAATGTGATCGACCTTCGCGTTCTCGCCCACTCTGAACTCGGCCACCGCATTCGTCAGAGAAGCAACGCCGTTGACGGACGCAAACATCTCGACGACTGTCAGGCTGCTGCTCTCTCCCGCGACCACGAGCGTTCGAGGATGGGAGGCCACCGGTTCGTCCCCGCCTCCCGACAGGTAGACGATGTGCACCGGCCCCGCGAACGCGCAATTGCGCGGCGCAATGATCACCGCTCCTCCGGACGCCATCGCGAGATTCAGCGAGCCGAATGGGGTCGCCACCGGCTCAGACACGCTGCCAAGAAGCCCGGACAGTTCGTCTCCGTGCCTGGCGACGGCAGTTTCGAAATCCGTGACGACCAGGCAGTCGTTCAACCCCGCCATCGACGAGAGCTCCGGATGATAGACGCCGTCGACGAAGACGAGACACGCACCCTCGGCTTCGGGCGCGCGCAGGCACTCGAACCCGGCGAACGACAGTTTGTCGATCGAGCCCGTCGCGCTGGCGAACGGAACACGCAGGATCGGCGAGACGTCGGTGTACTTCCACGCTTCGTTGCGGGTGGTGGGGAACCCCGTCGCGTCGAAGCGAGCGATGGCGTCGCGGCGCAACGCCGTCAGCCACTCGGGTTCCGACGCGGACTGTTCCCGTCGCGCGTCCCAGGCGGCGAGAAAGCGGTCCTTTTCTTCTGCGAGCAGGGGCTTCATCCGATCGAGCCCTCCGACGCGCTTGCGATCGATGCGCCCTGTTCGCGCACCGATTCGTAGCCCTTCTCCTCGAGCTCGAGCGCCAGCTCCTTGCCCCCCGAGCGGGCGATACGGCCGGCGGCGAACACGTGCACGAAGTTCGGCTCGATGTAGTTGAGCAGTCGCTGGTAGTGCGTGACCATCACGAATGCGTTGTCGGGCGTTGCGAGCGCGTTCACGGCCGTCGCGACCACGCGCAGGGCGTCAATGTCGAGTCCCGAGTCCGTCTCGTCGAGCACGGCCACAGACGGATCGAGCAGCGCCATCTGGAGGATCTCGTTGCGCTTTTTCTCGCCACCCGAGAATCCCTGGTTCACGCTCCGGCTGGCGAAGGCGTAGTCCATCTCGACGAGCTTCATCTTCTCGCGCAGCAGCTCGTCGAACTCGAGCGGATCGAGCTCTTCGAGGCCGCGGGACTCGCGGGTCTGATTGAAAGCGAGACGCAGGAAGTTCGAGTTCGAGACGCCGGGGATCTCGACCGGGTACTGGAACGCGAGAAAGATTCCAGCCCGCGCGCGCTCGTCCGGCGCGAGCTCGAGCAGGTTCTGTCCCTTGTAGAGGACCTCGCCGCTCGTGACCGTGTAGGCCGGATGGCCAGCCAGAACCTTGGCGAGCGTGCTCTTTCCCGAGCCGTTCGGGCCCATTATCGCGTGGATCTCGCCGGCGTTGACCGTCAGGTCGACGCCGCGGAGGATCTCGGTGGTCTCCACCGTCGCGTGCAAATCGCGTATTTCGAGTAGTGCAGTCATAAACGCTGTTTCACTGGGAGCACTGCACCGCTTCGCGACGACAACTTCCCGTCGCGTCGGCGGCCTGCGCTCCGGATTGTTATCCGACCGATCCTTCGAGCTTCATGCTGAGAAGTCGCGTCGCTTCGACGGCGAATTCCATCGGCAGCTCGCGGAAGACTTCCTTGCAGAAGCCGTTGATGATCATCGACACGGCTTCCTCGGAAGGAATGCCGCGCGACTGGAAATAGAAGATCTGGTCCTCGCTGATCTTCGAGGTCGTCGCCTCGTGCTCGACCTTCGACGACTCGTTCAGGACCTCAATGTACGGAAACGTGTTCGCCGAGCAGTTGTGTCCGATCAGCATCGAGTCGCACTGCGAGTAGTTCCGCGCGCCCGTCGCCTTCGGCATCATCTTGACGAGGCCGCGGTAGCTGTTCTTCGAGTGTCCGGCCGAGATTCCCTTCGAGATGATCGTGCTCTTCGTGTTCTTGCCGATGTGGATCATCTTCGTGCCGGTGTCCGCCTGCTGACGGTTGTTCGTCAGCGCCACGGAGTAGAACTCGCCGACCGAGTTGTCGCCGAGCAGGATGCAGCTCGGGTACTTCCACGTGATCGCCGAGCCGGTTTCCACCTGCGTCCACGAGATGTGCGAGTTGACGCCCGCGCACTTGCCGCGCTTCGTCACGAAGTTGTAGATCCCGCCGGTTCCCTCTTCATCGCCCGCGTACCAGTTCTGGACGGTTGCGTACTTGATCTCTGCGTCGTCGAGCGCGACGAGCTCGACGACTGCGGCGTGCAGCTGATTCTTGTCGAACTGCGGCGCCGTGCAGCCCTCGAGATAGCTCACGTAGCTGCCCGCGTCACAGACGATCAGCGTTCTTTCGAACTGTCCCGACTCCTGGTTGTTGATCCGGAAGTAGGTCGACAGCTCCATCGGGCACTTGGTCCCAGGCGGAACGTAGACGAACGAGCCGTCGGTGAAGACGGCCGAGTTGAGCGCCGCGTAATAGTTGTCGCTGACGGGCACGACAGAGCCGAGGTACTTCTGGACGAGGTCCGGGTACTCGCGGACGGCCTCGGAGAACGAGCAGAAGATGACGCCAGCGTCGAAGAGCTTCTTCCGGAAGGTCGTCGCGACCGAAACGCTGTCGAAGATGGCGTCGACGGCGACATTTGCGAGCCGCTTCTGTTCGTCGAGCGGAATGCCGAGCTTCGCGAACGTGTCCAGGAGCTTCGGATCGACCTCATCGAGGCTCGCGAGGGTCTTTTTCTGCTTCGGCGCCGAGTAATAGATGATGTCCTGGAAGTCGATCTTCGGGTAGTCGACGTTTGCCCAGTCCGGCTCTTCCATCTCGAGCCAGCGCCGATAGGCCTTCAGGCGCCACTCGAGCATCCACTCGGGCTCGTCCTTCTTCGCCGACAGCAGCCGGATGGTGTCTTCGCTCAGGCCGCGGGGAATCATGTCGGATTCGATGTCGGTGGTGAATCCGTACTTGTATTCCTGATTGGCTAGCGACTCGATCGTGCTCATGGAAGGCTCCTGTGTTCGGTTCTCGGGTCGGGCGACTCGACGGCGCCGGGTCGCACGGGACGGATCTTCGTCAGATGGGTCATGCCGCCAGCCTGGCCGAGCATCAACTGCTCGAGCGTGATGCGCGACAGGACGTCCCGGACGAGCGAGTGCAGGCCTTCGACGACGGGCCGGATGGTGCAGTCGTCGGTGTGGATGCACTCGGCGAGGTCGCCGGCAAACGTCTGGCAGTGATGGTCCATCTGGTCCTCGTCGAGAACCTTGATTACGTCTGAGAGATGGATTTCCGAGGGTGACATCGCGAGGCTGTAGCCGCCCTTGGGTCCCCGCGAGGACTTCACGAGTCCGGCGTGACTGAGAATCCATAGCAGCTTGCCGGCGTAGGCGGTCGAGATGCCCTCGGCTTCGGCGATCTGCCGGAGAGAATGAGCGCCCGATGGCGACGGGCGCGCCACCGAGAGCAGGCATCGCAGTCCGTATTCTTCCTGTGCCGAGATCTTCATGGCGCTCCTGCCGGAATCTTCCGTTTCGGACGGAAGATCGGGAGCGTAACGGTTACCTGACTTTTAAGTCAAGATTAAAGTATTCGTGTCTCGGGGCAACTGGCGTGGCCACACAGAGAGCACAGAGGCACGGAGGGCACAGAGTTTTCAATTCATTGTGAAGACGTCCCCGCGACTCCGTGTTCTCTGTGACTCTGTGCTCTCTGTACGGCCACGCCTTCACTTCCGACTCGCGGGCCTCCTCGTTGACCGTTGCCGCGATTGGGGATAACGTTCCGGCGATCATGCGCACGTATCAAGTACCAGTGATTCCTGTCCCCAGAACGTCCTCATTCTGCCGTCTGGCCCTTGCAGCGCTGGTGGCCGTTATCGTCTTCGGCGCCGCGAGTCCGGCGCTCGCCGACGGACCCCGTGCGGCGGCCACCCGCAAGAAGACGCTCATCGAGTCCATTCACTTCGGGTCCTACTACGTGCCGCAGGTCGTGGCGGCCGGCCGGAACGTCATCGTCTTCTGGCGTGGTCCCGACCAGTCAGGCACGCAGCGCACGTACGCCATCTCGAAGAACGGCGGCAAGACGTTCGGCGAGGCCAAGTCGATCCGCATCCCGGTTCTCTTTCAGCTCGTTGCAATAGCCGGCGATTCGGCCGGCAACGTTTATTTCGCCGGAACGACCGGTTTCGCCAACCAGATCGCCCTCGTCCGATCCGACTCCCAGATCCGTAACTTCACTACGGGAACGATCATCGATTCCGACCGCAACGTCGTTGGAATCGAGCTCGCCACGACTCCAGCCGGACATCTCTATCTCGCATACCAGACAGCTTTCGCCGTGCCGCTCATGGGCGGCGGAACGACGACCGCCGAACAGGTGAACTGGAGCGTCTCGACCGACCTCGGCTCGAGCTTTGCCGAGTTCGTCAAGACGAACTCGAGGCCCACCTTCGAATCCGATTCGGCGCCTTCGATGTACGCCGCAGTCGACGGATCCGTCTGGCTCTTCCGGATTCAGGTGGCTACGCAGGAGCGCGCACTCACGGGCGACGCCTATACGGGCGGCCTGGTGCTCGCGACGCGCGTCGACATACCGTCGGATCCTGTCGTCATCGCAAGGTCCGAGATTCCGGCGGGAGCCCCCAGCTCCGTTCGCGGCTTCGTCAGCGCCGATGGCCAGCTCTGCGTCAGCTGGGCCGAGACGTCGAATGCTTCCGGATCCCCGGTCCAGAGCGTCTTCTTCACCCGAACTCCTATCGGAACGCCGTCAGTGGCACCCACGTCGCCGATCGCCCGGGTGGGAACGCCGCACGTTCATCACCTCGCACGGACGACGTCCGGACAGGTCATTCTTCTCCTTCACGGCGCCGGACTGGACTCGGACGAGCCCGAGCCGAACATCATCGGCCTTGCCTCGCTTGATGACGGTGCGACGTTTGGCGATATATCGAAGATCACCGGTTATCCGCCGGTGACCAGCCTCGAGACGGCGACCGACGGCTCGAAGGTTTACGGCACCTGGACCGACACCCGCATCGTCCGGTTCGCCAACCTCGTGCCGAAAGACCCGAAATGACGCAGCCCGCCGGCTTTCGGCATTCGATGGAGCCCTGGACCCAACATCAGCGGGAACTGCGCATCCCGACTCGGGGTCAGGGAATGCACGACATCTCCGCCGAGATCGTCGACGTGGTGGAAGAGTCCGGGGTGAAGACTGGCCTGTGCACGGTCTTCATTTCTCACACGTCCGCCAGTCTCACGATTCAGGAGGGCGCGGATCCCGACGCGCGCAGGGACCTGGAGGCCTTCATCGCCAGACTTGTGCCTGAGGGCGATCCCCACTACACGCACACGGCAGAAGGGCCCGACGACATGCCGAGCCACATCCGATCCGCGCTCACCGCGACCTCGCTCTCGATTCCCGTCACCTCCGGGCGCCTTGCGCTTGGCACCTGGCAGCACGTATTCCTCTGGGAGCATCGCCGGCGTGGATCCTCCCGTCGAGTATTCGTTCACGTCCTCGGGACGTCCTGACAGTTCGGTCGCGTCGATTCCCTTCAGTCGGAGTATTCTGCAGTATCGCCGGCTCCTCCCGGCCGTTGACTCGGTCCCGAAACTAATGGACTCGCGGCAGATCGTCGGTACGACCATTGCGCACTTCCGGATTCTCGAACCCCTCGCGTCCGGAGGCATGGCGAGCGTCTATCGCGCGCTCGACATCCAGCTCGACCGTACCGTCGTCCTCAAGATCCTCGATGCCGATCTGCTCGGCGAAGAGAGTGCGCGACGGCGATTCCTGCGCGAAGCCCGCCTCGCATCTTCGCTCGATCACCCGAACATCTGCACCATCTACGAGATCCACGAAGACAAGGGCGTCTATTACATCGCGATGCAGTACGTGGAGGGCCACACCCTCAAGCGGACCATAAATGCCCGTCCGCTCGCGGCTCCCGCGCTCCTGTCCATCGCTCTCCAGGTCGCCGACGCCGTCGCAAGAGCGCACGACAGGGGCATCATCCACCGGGACATCAAGCCGCAGAACATAATGATCACCCCGCGGGGACAGGCCAAGGTCCTCGACTTCGGTCTCGGGAAGAACCTCGAGGAAGCGACCAGTCACGCTTCCGCCGAGATCACGGCTCTGGGTTCGCCGTTCGGAACCCCCGCGTACATGTCGCCGGAGCAGGCGCGCGGCGACCGCACCGACCGGCGTGGCGACGTCTTCTCTTTCGGCATCGTTCTTTACGAGATGGCCACCGGAAAGAAGCCGTTCACGGGCAAGAACCACGTCGACATCTACTACGCCATCTGCAACCGGACGCCGCCGCCGATTCTCGACGAGAACCCGGCTGCACCGCCGGGGCTGCAGGCGATCATCGATCGATGCATGGAGAAGGACCCGTCGGCCCGCTACCAGTCCATGCATGAGGTTCTCTCGGATCTGAAGCGCATTTCGGCCGGAATGCGCTTCCAGACTCCGGTGCCGGACGGCATCAATCGTCCGTTCGCGCCCGTTGAAAACGTGCGCCGCGGCTGGACCAACACGCTGCCGGGTTTCTTCCGCAAGATCGTTCCCGGAAGTGGCAAGACGGTCTCGCAGCAGGGGAAGCCGGCCCCGGTGCGCGAAGAGAGCTTCGAAGACTCGATCAGTGTGCCGGACGACTTCCCGCTGATTCCGGGACTTCACAAGGCACTCGCCGTACTTCCGTTTCGCGCGCTTGGCAGCGAATCTGAGTCCGACTGGAACTTCCTGCTGCTCGAAGCCCTCGTGACCGAGTTGTCGAAGTTCAAGTCGCTCACGCTTCGTCCGATCTCGACCGTCGCGCGTTACGCGGACCGGGCATTCAACCCGAACGACGTCGGACGCGAACTGGGCGCCGACGGCGTCCTCGTCGGTAGCGTCCTTCGCTCGGGCGCTCGCGTTCGAGTCACCGCCCAGCTGATCGAGACCGAAACCGGCGGAGTTCTGTGGGCGAGCAAGGTCGACGAAACGCTTACCGACGAGGTCACGGGACTCGATGCCGTCTGCCAGAAGCTAATCGAGGGTCTCGCTGGCCGGCAGCTCGGGACTGACGTCTCTGACCTTCTCCAGGACGAGAGTGAAGAGATCCGGCTCGACGGCATCGCCATGCTCCGGTTCTCGCACGACCCGAAAGCCGTCGACGCTCTCGCAACGGCGTTGACCGATTCGAGCCCGCGAGTGAAGTCCGCCGCCGCCGAAGCGCTCGGACGCTTCGGGGCGACCGCCGCTCCGGCAATCGCTGCCAAGCTCGTCGACGCGACCGATCGCGGCGATTTCGGCACGGCCCGGTTCGCCGCGAAGGCCGCCGGGATGATCCAGAGCTCCGAAGTGCTCTCGCCGCTGCTCGAGGCCCTTATCTGCGACGACAGCATGCTCGCCAGTCAGGCGGCGCTTGCACTCGGCGAGCTCGGCGACGAACGGGCCCTTCCGGACCTCATCGAATCGCTCGAGCGACCTGATGCAAACGTCCGATTCACGTCAGCCCAGGCACTCGGGCAGCTCGCGGATCCGGTTTCGATCAGCGCCCTCGAGATTCGCGTTCGCGAGGACGACGACGAGGGCGTACGGGCAAAGGCCCAGTGGGCGATAAGCCACATTCAACGTGTGTCCTCGGCCACAAGGTCTCGCTCGACCGGCGGGATCGGCCCCGCCCGGCGCTCGCTTCCGCCGGAGGTGGTGTCGTGAACGAGCTGGAGCTCTACCTCGGCGTGGATCTCGGTCGCAGCACCCGTACGGCCATCGTGGACGGCGAAGGTCGCGTCCACGCCCTCGGACGCGAGCCGTCGCGGCTCGAGTCGGGGCACAACCTCGTCGATGGACTCATCGAATTCGTCAATCGCACCATCGCCGAAGCCTCGGGCCTTGGAGTGATCCGTTCGATCGGGTTTGGACTGCCCGGCCTCGTCGAACACCCCTCGAATCGCGTCGTCATGCTTCCGAATCTCGCCGACGTCTCGGAAATCGATGTGGCCGGACAGCTCTCGAGCGCCACCGCGTTGCCGGTCGTCCTCGAAAACGACGCCAACGCCGCGGCGTACGGAGAATGGCGTTGCGGCGCCGCGAAGGGACGGACCGACTTCATCTACATCACGCTCGGAACCGGTATCGGCGCAGGTATCGTCCAGGGCGGACGCCTGCAGCGCGGCGCTCGAGGCTTCGCAGGCGAGTTCGGCCATCTGAAGATCACCGCTGAGGGACTCGAGTGCGGCTGCGGCTCATCGGGCTGCCTCGAGACCATTGCCTCGGGCCCGAACATCGTCCGGCGAACGCGGGAACGCCTGTTTTCGGATCCGTCCTACGTCTACTCGCCCCTCGCCGAGAAGATGCGCGGCAAGCTGACGTGCGAGGACGTCGTCGAGGGCGCCGTCGCAGGTGACCGGCTCGCGCGCTCGATCCTCAGCGAAACCGGTCTGTACCTGGGGATGACCATCGCCAACGTGGTGAACCTGCTGAACATCGAGCTCGTCGTGCTCGGCGGGCCGGTCATGCGCGACAACGACGTGCTCCTCGACGCCGTCATCCATGAGGCGAGGAGGCGAGCCTTCGGCCCGTCGTTCGAATCGTGTGCCATCGTCGAAAGCACCCTCGGCGACGATGCCGGAGTAATCGGCGCGGCGATCATGGCTCGCGACTCGATCCACGGCGTCCTCGACGTCGCGGGTCGTGCGTGACAATCGCAGAGAATTGTGTACATTCGTCTCGTCCCAACGATACTGACCGACTAGAGCAGCAGGTCGCGGCCTCCTGGCCAGCGACGACGAGAACGACGTCAGCATTCCCTATGCGCGGAGCTCGCCCCGCGGATGCCCGTTGGCGCAGGACCCGCCC
>CAZQBW010000079.1:0-19646 GCA_964591515.1 uncultured Clostridia bacterium | reverse complement strand
GGGCCAAAGGCCTACACGTTCGCGGTGAAGGAAGCCATGCCGGACGCAGCCTACGAGGCAATCTGGGAGCGGATCTACCGTCCGACTCCGTTGCGCGTCGCAGTGCCGCCGCCGGCGGAGCATCACCACTGACGGTGTATTTCACTCGGGCACTGACGAGATGAGGAGCCGAAATGAGCACAATCGACAATGACGATGCGAAGGACCCGGCTGGCACCGAAGCAGGCTCTGGCTCCGAGCGCAGCATTGACGAGCCAGTGCAGCCGTCAGAAGCCGCTGGAGCTTCCGAGCCGGATTCGGCGGGTGCAGGCACACCTCCGCGAAGCGGCCGAACGGCCATCGTCGTGCTCCTGATCCTGGTTGTCGCCGGAGGCGCCTATGCCTTTCGGAATCGACTCTTCGGTACGGGAACCACGGACGAAACCGCGGGCGAACGAAAGATCCTCTACTGGGTAGACCCGATGCACCCGGCCTACACCTCCGACAAGCCGGGGACGGCGCCCGACTGCGGAATGGACCTCGTCCCGGTGTATGCCGACGGCGGCGCGAGCTCGTCGAGCCTGCCGCCGGGCGTCATTGAGATCAGCGCACAGAAACAGCAGTTGATCGGTGTCCGGCTCGGCGACGTCACCACCGAACGGGTATCGAGATCGATCCGCGCCGTCGGCCGGCTCGCCTATGACGAGACGAAGGTCACCAAGGTGCACGCAAAATACGACGGCTGGGTCGAGCGGGTGCACGTCGATTCCGTCGGAAAACTCGTCGGCGTGGGTGAGTCGCTCGTCGACATCTACAGTCCGGAAATCCACCAGACGCAGCAGGAACTGCTGCTCGCGCGGCGCGCGCGTCATGAGCTCGCGGGGAGCGGCGTCGCCGGCGTGCCCGAAAGCGGTGATCTGCTCTACCGGGCCGCGCGGCGGCGGCTCGAGCTGTTCGACTTCACCGCTGCGGAAATCGACGCGATCGAGAAGCGCGGAACCGCATCGCGAACGATCACGCTTCACGCGCCCGCGACCGGATTCGTTACGTCGCGAAACGCCTTTGCCAAACAACGTGTGACCTCCGAGACCGAGCTCTACGCCCTCACGGATCTTTCGACCGTCTGGATCATCGCCGACGTCTACGAATACGAGTCCGCTCAAGTGCGGGTGGGGCAACCGGCGACGGTCACGCTGACGGCCTTTCCGGGCCGCGCCTTCCGCGGCAAGGTCTCGTACATCTACCCGGAGCTGAACGCGGACACGCGGACGCTGAAGGTACGAGTCGATCTGCCGAACCCGCGCTTCGAGCTCAAGCCCGACATGTACGCCGACGTCGAAATCGCCGTCGACTCTGGCGAGCAGCTACTCGTGCCCGAGGAGGCCGTGATGCGTTCGGGCCTCAAGGACAGGGTCTTCGTCGCGCTCGACGGCGGTTTTTTCGAGCCGCGCGAGGTCACGATCGGCGAGCGGTTCGATGGGAAGTACGTCGTCGTCGCTGGACTCTCGGCCGGCGAGCGTGTCGTCACGTCTGGCAATTTTCTTGTCGACTCCGAGAGCCAGCTCAAGAGCGCGGCGGCGGCGATGGGAGGACCGCACGCGGGTCACGGAGGAGCTCCGGGCGGCGGCGAGGCTCCGGCCGCGGCTCCGGCCCCTGTCGATCATTCGACAATGGATCATTCAAGCGAAGGGTCCGCCGTCCCCCCGGAGAAGCCGGCTGAACGCACGATCCCCAAGTGGACTTGCTCGATGCACCCCAGCTACATCTCGGACGAGCCCGGGAAATGTCCCTACTGCGGAATGAACCTCGAGCCGGTCTCTGCCCGCAAGGAAAAGTCTCCGAAACGGAAGTAGGCATCCATGATCAATCGCATCATCGAAGCCTCGGCGCGAAACCCGTTCCTGGTCTTCCTGGCGGTCGGAGCCCTGACGATCGGCGGGATCTGGTCCATGCGCCGCGTGACGCTCGATGCGATTCCGGACCTGTCGGACACGCAGGTCATCGTCTACTCGAAGTGGGACCGAAGTCCCGACATCGTCGAGGACCAGCTGACCTATCCGATCGTCTCGGCGATGCTCGGAATGCCGCGGGTCAAGGACATTCGCGGCTTCTCGGACTTCGGGTTTTCATACGTCTACGTCGTCTTCGAAGAGGGGACCGACATCTACTGGGCGCGCAGCCGTACGCTCGAGTACCTGAGCAACGTGACGCCGCGCCTGCCCGAAGGCGTGACCGTCGAGCTCGCCAAGGACGAGACGGCCGTCGGCTGGGTCTATGAGTATGCCCTCGTCGACCGTACGGGCAACCTCGACCTCGCCCAGTTGCGAAGCTTCCAGGACTGGAACCTCCGGTACGCGCTGCAGTCGCTGCCGGGTGTCGCCGAGGTGGCGCCGCTCGGTGGCTTCGTCCGCCAGTATCAGGTCAACCTCGACCCGAACGCGCTCGCCGCCTACAACGTGACCCTCGAGCGCGTGCTCGACGCCGTCCGTAGCGGGAACCAGGAGATCGGCGGACGCCTGCTCGAGGTCGCCGGCCGCGAGTACATGATTCGCGGCCGCGGCTACGTGAAGAGCGTCGCAGACATCGAGAACATCGTTGTCGCGACGAACGCGAAAGGCGGGACCCCGGTCCTGCTCAAGCATCTCGGGGTCGTGGCGCTCGGTCCCGACATGCGGCGAGGCGTCGCCGAGCTCGACGGACAGGGCGAAGCCGTCGGCGGCATCGTCATCATGCGGTACGGCGAGAACGCCCGCGACGTCATCGAGCGCGTTCGCAACAAGATCGAGGAACTGAAGCCGTCGCTCCCCGAGGGCGTCGAGATCGTCACGACCTACGACCGGGCCGAGCTCATCGAGCGTTCGATCGAGACGCTCAAGGGCACGCTCGTCGAGGAGCTCCTGATCGTCTCGCTCGTGATCATGATCTTCCTCTGGCACTTCCCATCGGCGCTCGTGCCGATCGTCACGATTCCGATCACGATCGTCATCGCGTTCATCCCGATGTACGCGAGCGGTATGACGGCGAACATCATGTCGCTCGGCGGCCTTGCGATCGCAATCGGCGCGATGGTCGATGCGGCGATCGTCGTCGTCGAGCAAACGCACAAGAAGCTCGAACACTGGAATGCGGACGGGCGTCCCGGCAGTTACAAGGACGTCGTCATCGGAGCGGTCAAGGAGGTCGGCGGGCCGAGCTTCTTCGCGCTCCTCGTCATCGCCGTCGCGTTCGTGCCCGTCTTCACGCTCGAAGGGCAGGAGGGACGGCTCTTTTCGCCGCTCGCCTACACGAAGAACTTCGCGATGGCGATCGCGGCGTTTCTGGCCATCACGCTGGACCCGGCGATCCGGCTGATGTTCACGCGAATGGACCCGTACAAGTTCAGGCCGAGGCTTCTGGCGCGGGTCACGAACGCGGTTCTGGTTGGCAAGATCCACAGCGAAGAGAACCACCCCATCAGCCGTCCGCTGATGAAGCTCTATCACCCGGTCTGTGAATGGGTACTGCGGAACTCGTGGCTGACGATCGGGATGGCGATACTCGTCGTGGCCTTCACGATACCGGTGTTCGAGAAGCTCGGGTCCGAATTCATGCCGCCACTCAACGAGGGCGTGCTGCTCTACATGCCGACGACGATGCCCGGCATTTCCGTCACCGAAGCAAGCAGCCTCCTGCAGACGACGGACCGGATTCTCAAGTCCTACCCGGAGGTGGAACGGGTGTTCGGCAAGGCAGGCCGTGCCGACACGGCCACCGACCCCGCGCCCTTCTCGATGCTCGAGACGGTCGTCGTGCTCAAGCCCGAGTCCGAGTGGCCGAAGTCGGATCGCTGGTACTCCTCGTGGTCGCCGGATTGGCTCCAGGGCCTGCTCCGTCGCGCCTGGCCGGACCACAAGAGCATCGACGAGGTGATCTACGGTCCCGGCGGTTTCAATGAGGCGCTCCAGATTCCGGGTGTCACGAACGCGTGGACCATGCCGATCAAGGGCCGGATCGACATGCTCACTACGGGTGTGCGGACCCCGATCGGAATCAAGGTTCTTGGCGCGGATCTGGCCGAAATCCAGCGCGTCGGTCTCGAGATCGAGGGCGCCCTGGCCGACGTTCCGGGAACGAAGAGCGTATTCGCGGAGCGGACGGCCGGCGGGTACTTTCTCGATTTCGAGTTGAAACGCGACCAGCTCGCACGGTACGGACTGAGCGTCGAGGAAGCCAACATGGCCGTGATGCAGGCCATCGGCGGCGAGAACGTTTCGACGACCGTCGAAGGTCGTGAGCGATACCCGATCAACGTTCGGTATCTGCGCGACTTCCGAAGCGACCCGGACCGGCTCGGCCGCGTGCTCGTCTCGATGGACGGCATGGCGCAGATCCCGCTGGCGCAGATCGCAGATATCAAATTCGTCGAGGGTCCGGCGATGCTCCGCAACGAGAACGGACGCCTGTCGGGTTACGTCTTCGTGGATTTCGACACGTCGAAGCGTGACGTGGGCTCCTACGTCGAAGACGCGAAGAAGGCGGTGCGCGAGCGCGTCAAACAGCCACCCGGGTACGAGCTCATCTGGAGCGGACAGTTCGAGAACATGGAGCACGCGAAGGATCGCCTCATGGTGGTCGTCCCGATCACGATCTTCGCGATCTTCCTGCTGATCTTCCTCAACACGCGGTCGGTCGCGAAGACCTTGCTCATCCTCGTGGCGGTCCCGTTCTCGGCCGTCGGTGCGATCTGGTTCCTCTACGCGCTCGACTACAACATGAGCGTCGCCGTGTGGGTCGGTCTGATCGCCCTGATGGGTGTCGATGCCGAAACGGGAATGTTCATGCTGCTCTATCTCGACATCGCGTACGGCGAACGGAAGGCCAAGGGGTTGATGCGCAACTGGAACGACCTGCGCCTCGCGGTGCTCGATGGCGCGGTCAAGCGGCTGCGGCCGAAGGTGATGACGGTTGGGGTCATGTTCCTGGGACTCGTTCCCATCATGTGGTCGACGGGAAGCGGCGCGGACGTGATGAAACGGATCGCGGCGCCGATGATCGGCGGGATCTTCACTTCGTTCGTACTCGAGCTCGCCGTCTATCCGGCGATCTTCGCGCTGTGGAGGTGGCACGGCGAGGTTAAGGCTCGCGGGACGGTGCCGGCCGTCAACGCCGTTTCGGTGTAGTTCAGGCGGAATGCTACGCACGAGGAGTACTATCCTCATGGTCCTTCTGGCGGAGCGTCGATTTCGTTGCGACTTCTCACGGTGCCGAGGCTCTGGCTCTCGGCGTTTCCTCGCAAGAGGCAAGCTCACCAACTCGAGGTGAACCATGTCGACCGGAAAAACGCTCGACCGGCGCGATTTCCTCTCCTGCGTCGGATTGGGAATGTGCGCACTGGCAACCAGACCCGCATTTGCCCTGGAAAGGCAGACAGTCCAGGGATCGACGAAGACTGCGACAGCACTCGACCTCGAACTGACCGCATCGCCTGCCGCGTCGCAGCTGCTTTCGGGACGCACAACGAACACGTGGGCCTACACGTCACGAGTCCTGGCCGGTGACCCGATGGCCGCGACGCCGATAGCTGACGGTTTCCTCGGACCGGTCATTAGGGCGAGACGCGGCCAGACGATGCGAGTTCGATTCATCAACGGACTGCCCGAACCGTCGATCGTGCACTGGCACGGCCTGCACGTCAGCGCCGACATGGACGGCCATCCCCGCGACGCCGTCGGGCCGGGCGGAGAATTCGATTACGAGTTTCCCATCACGGATCGGGCCGGGACATACTGGTTCCATCCGCACCCGCACGGCCGAACGGGAGCTCAGGTCTACAACGGTCTGGCAGGGCTGCTCCTGGTTTCCGACGAGGAGGAAGATGCGGCGCGGTTGCCATCTGGCGACTACGACATCCCGCTCGTGATCCAGGACCGCTCGTTCGACGCGACGAACCAGTTCACGTCCACGCCGACGGGACACGGCGGCCACTTCGGCGGCGCGCTTGGCGACACGATCCTCGTCAACGGGCGCGTCGGATTCACGCTCGAGGCTCAGAGGTCGGTCTATCGCCTGCGGCTCGTCAACGCGTCGAATTCCCGAATCTACAAGCTCGGATGGAGCGACGAGACGCCCCTGACCGTCATCGCAACCGACGGGGGCCTGCTCGAAGCGCCGGTCGCCCGGCCGTACGTGACCCTCGCGCCGGGCGAGCGCGTCGACGTGATTGCCGACTTCCGGCGCTATCGAAAAGGCACGTCGCTGCGGATGCTCAGCCGCGCATTCTCGGGAGCGGACATGGGCGGGATGATGGGCAACTCCAGAATCCCGAACGGAAGCGAGTTTCCCGTCTTCACCGTACGACTGCGGCGGCGTGGACCGCAGAATTTCGAAATGCCCTCGCGCCTTTCAACCATCACTCGCTATCGGCTCGAGGACGCGACGAATGCGGCAAGCCCGCGCCGTCTCGCACTCACCATGAGTCCGCCATTCGGCTGGTCGATCAACGGTCGGACGTTCGAGATGGACGAAGTCCTGCCCGACGAAGTCGTGCGGCCTGGCGCACTCGAAGCCTGGGACATCGAGAATACGAGTGGCGGGTTTCACGGCGGAGGCATGGCGCACCCGATCCATCTTCACGGCTTCCAGTTTCAGGTCGTCGAGCGCCAGGTCGACGCTCGATTCGAGTCCGGTTGGCGATCGGTTTCCGCCGGTTTCGTCGACGAAGGATGGAAGGACACGGTTCTTGTGATGCCCGGCGAACGGGTACGTGTGCTGGTGAGGTTCGACGACTTCACGGGCGTGTACCTCGTTCACTGTCACAACCTCGAGCATTCCGACGCCGGCATGGCGCGCAACTTCGAGGTTCGTGCATAGAGCCGGATATCGTTTCAGCTCGGCTGTCGAGAGCTCGGAAACGCATGGGCACGAGTGCAGATGATGAGGCTCCGTCGGGCGCTGCGAACCGCGTGAATGCGCGGTTCGTGGCTGTTCTGAGCATCACTGCGTTCGCTCTCCACTTCGCCTGGGAGAACGCCCAGTGCATCGCTTTCTTCGTGCATGCGTCGAAAGCTCCGACGCAGGTCGACATGGTGCGGGCGACGCTCGGGGATCTTGCGATGACCTGGCTGGCCTATGTCACCGTTGCACTTGCCACACGGCACTGGAACTGGCCCTTCCGCCGGTGGGCGTGGATGGAATGGGGCACACTCGTCGGCTCGGCCCTCATCGTGAGCGTTGCCGTCGAGCGGTTAGCCATTGCGTCCGGTCGATGGAGCTATACGGCCAACAATCCGCTAATTCCCGGTACCGGTGTGTCGGTCCTGCCGGTCGCTCAGTTGCTTCTGCTGCTGCCACTGTCGTTCTGGCTGACGGCGTTCATTGTGCGCAGAGCAAGCACGAAGGATCGACCCCGTTAGGCGCCGATCCCTCGTTGTTCGGATGCGACCTCACCGGATGCACGGGTGGTCCGGTCCTGCTACATCTTCATCGGCTTCTTGTCGGCGTGCATCATCGACATCGCGTCGAGATGCTCGAGAATAACCGCGCAGTCCGCCGCGACCTTCTTCGCGTCGATGTGGTCGGATTGAACATCCCTGTCGAGAGCACCGACCGAATCCTTGAGCATGGCCCGGTGCATGCTCATTTCCTTCATCATCGCTTCCATGTGCGTGCGCATCTCGGGGCTCATCGACTTCATGTGCTCGCCGTGATGCTTTTCCATCTCGTCGAAGCTCCGCTTGATCTCATCGACCGCGGAGCGGGCGAAATCCGTGTCGAGCGGGCTTGCCGTTTCTGCCTGGTGGTGCAGGGCGTGCGTGAATGCTCCAAGGTTCTGCATGTAGGCCATGGCGAGCACGTGGTGCGGCTCGGCCATCATTCCGGACATGTCCATCATTCCCGCGCCGTGCTGCATGGGCTTGTCTGCGCCGTGCTGTTGACCGGCGAGCGCCATGGCGCTTCCCGCGCCGAACACCGTCAGCGCGAGCAGCGCGAGTATCGAGATCCCTGCTCTTGTCTTCATGGCTAACCTTTCCTTCTTTGCTCGTCGACGAGCATCCTCGAAATGAATGTTTGGGCGATCGTGCTTCGTGACGGTGTGCCCCGGAAAGGCTTAGTGCAATAAGTGTGCCGAATGGGACCGTACTTGCGCGATGGGCTTGGGAGCGCATTTCGGCCGAAATCCACGGAACGTCGGGCTGGGAGGACCCGCACAATGATCGGTTGCGGTTCAGGTGTACCGAATCCGACCACAATCGAGCGCAAGTGCCCACGGCGAGGGACTGAACTCCGAACGAAGTGATGGGCCGGCACTCTGTACCGACCCGATGCGTGGCACGTCCCTCCTGAGTGCCGGCCCGTCGCTGTCGCTCCGGGTTCGGTCCAGCGGAGTTCGTCCTCAGGGTCGAGATGCTCGTACCTGACTGCGCTGACCGCACACAGCGAGGCGGGCCCCTCACTCCGTTCTGGATTCTGTGCGAGGTGCGAAAGAAATCTCTTGACTCTGTAGTCGAGTACGGGGTTTAGGCTGCTTCTGTCGCGGTAATCGCGGCACTAGGGGCAAACGTTAGTGGGATCAGCGATGAAGGCGGGAGAGCCGCCGGGGGCGCTCAAGATCGGGAGGAAGACCAATGTCGATTGAATCAACGAAGACGACGTTCTCGGTGCCGACCATCCGCTGCAGCGGATGCGCCGAAGCCATCGGCGAGGCGCTCAACCTGATTGATGGCGTCGATGCCGTAAACGTCGACGTGCAGGCAAAGACTGTCGCGGTCGAGCATGAGCCACGCATTGCCCGCGAGACACTCGAGACGGCGCTCGGCAAGGCCGGGTTTCCTGTCGCGTGAAAAGCGAATGCTGCTCGACACGTTGATCGTCGAAGCCAGCTGAAGACTTTTGGTCGGCGGCTCAGCAACAAGCAACAGACCGAGGTCATCTGTCTGAAAGCAGACAGGCCTATGTCTGTAACTGGACTGTGTGGTCCAAGCGAACGCGAGGCCGCTCCGCAGAGATTTCGACAAGTGATTCTGTTTCAGCAACTTCTGCGTCGAATGCGTCCCAGGTCTGGGTACGGCACGTCATTCGCTCGCTTTCACGGGTTCACGTTCGTCGACGGAGAATCAAGGATGCGAATGCTTCAGCGTTTCACGGCAGCACTGCTTGTTTCGACGGCTGCGCTCGCCCTGGCGATACCCGCTCTCGGCCACGGGGGCGAGGATCACAGCGAGGATGCCGCCAAGGTCGTCAGCGAGGCCGGTTCGAAGGTCGTTCGAACCGCGACCGCCCACGAAATGGAGATCGTCGTCAAACACGATGCTGTCGCGCCCGACACTCCCTGGTCGGCCGAACTCTTCCTGACCGACGCCGCCACGAACGCGCCGATCGCGGATGCGAAGCTCACGCTCATCGTGGGCAGCGTTCGAACGAGCGCCGCGCCCGCAGAGATTCCTGGAATGTCAGTCGCGGACGTCACGGCGCAGCCTGCCGGCACTTACGAGCTTGCCGTCCAGATAGAGCGCGGAGGTGAAACCTTCGACGTGAAGGTTGGCGCGTTGACGGTCGCACAGCCAGCGGCGGCGCCGGCTGGCGGCAGGTTCGCGTTCTCGCCATTCACGCTCGTTGTCTCGGCGTTTTTCCTGGTCGTCGCCGGCATCTGGCTCGTGGCACTGTGGCCGCGCATCGCGAGACGCCGAAACGCCGTTGCGATACCGGTATGAGACGCACTCACCAGAATAGCCGCCTCGTGAGTGGGCTCGTGATGCTCGCGCTGGCCTCAGCCGGCAACGGCGTAGCCTACGCGCAGCAGTCCGCGAACCCTGTGAGCGCCCCGTCCGCGGTCGCCTCCGCGTATCGAAGCGAGCTCTTCGATGCCTCGGGACGCACGGTCGACCAGCTGGTACATCTCGGACTCGGCCGGCGTCCCGCGCTGCGAGCCGAGCGACTGCAAGTCGACATCGCCGAAGGCGCTCGCGTGCAGGCGGGCCTTCGGCCGAACCCCGAGCTCGAAACCGTCGTCGGTCCGCGCGG
Source organism: uncultured Clostridia bacterium (assembly GCA_964591515.1). Lineage (GTDB taxonomy): Bacteria > Acidobacteriota > Blastocatellia > UBA7656 > JADIYM01 > JADIYM01. Next base: position 9,668 of record CAZQBW010000079.1, on the reverse strand, counting down.
AATCTTCGGCGAGACGAACAAGCACGAGTTCGAGGTCGGCGTCGCGCAGCGGTTCGAGCTCGGTGGAAAGCGGGGACGCCGAATCGACGTCGCGGAAGCCGAAACCGAACGCGCGAAAGCTGAGGTCGACGCGGTACTGAACCGGTACTCGGCCGACGTCCGTGGCGCCGTCGCCCGCGCGCAGGGTGCCGACCGGCTGCTCGCCGCGTACAGCGAACTTGTGCGACTCAACGACGATCTCGCGCGACTCACGCGAGCGCGACTCGCCGAAGGCGATGCTTCCGGTCTCGACCTCGCGCTCATAGAGCAGGAGTCCGACCGCCTGCGCGTCCAGATGATCGAATCGCGCGCACTCCTCGCCGTCGAGATCGCCGGGATTCGCGAGCTTGTCGGAGCCGCCCCCGGCGAAGCGCTCCTCATTGCACCCCTCTCGGACTCGCCGCCGCTCGCGGCGCAGGGAGTGGATGAACTCTCGTTGCTCGCCCAACAGTCTCGTCCCGAGCTGCTTGCCGCGCGCGCCGCCGAGAAGGCCGCCGCGGCACGATTGCGACTCGCAGAAGCGGGACGCACGCCCGACGTCGTCGCCTCCGTCCGGTACTCGACCTCGCGACTCGACCAGGCCGAAGCGGGAGCGCTTGCCGGGCCGCTCCCGGAACGCACCCTGCGATTCGGCATCTCGATCGAGATCCCGGTCGCCAACCGGAACCAGGGCGAGATCCTCTCAAGTGTGGCCGCCCGGTCGCAGGCACTCGCCGAGCGCGAAGCGGTCGAGGCGACGATCACCCGCGACGTCGCCAACGCATTCGCGCGTTACCGCGCGGCTTCCGAGTCGCTCACGCTCTACTCGACGGGAATACTCCCGCGTCAGCGAAAGACGCTCGATAGCGTCCGGCAAGCCTACGGGCTCGGCGGGCTGTCTGTGTTCGACGTCCTCGCCGAGCAGCGGCGGACGGTCGAGATCGAGACGGCGTACGCGGCCGCGCTTCGCGATACCTATGCAGCTCTTGCCGCCCTCGAAGCCGCTGTCGGCGCTCCACTCGTGACTGTCGAGCGCGCAAAACCTTCCACACCCGTCCCGGCGCCATCAGGTCCGACATCGGAAGCTGCGCCCACTACCACGCTGCCGTCCGAAGCGCCTGGCAGCACGACCGAACTGAAAGGAAACTGACCATGCACATTCGCTTTTCGATCCTGGTTCTTGCCGTCGCGCTTTCGGGCCTCACGGCCTGCTCGGGCTCGCAGCCGGCCGGTGACGGCGCCAAGCCCGCCGCGAAACCGGATGCCGCCGCGCCGTCGGGCGCGAGCGCTCCGAAGGCGACCAGCGACGACGTGCCCGCGCCCGTCAAGGCAGTATTCGCATCGGCGCAGTCGGTGACGACCGAGCACAAGGCGCTGACCGACGAGCAGGTCGCCGCGGTCGAGAAGGATACCGGGACGAAGATCGCCGACCGCGACCACCACACCTACATCGCCTATGAGACCGGCTCGGGCGCTCGAAAGCAGATCGGCGCCGCAACGGTCGTCAAGGCGAGCGGAGCCGAGCTCGTCATCGTTTACGACAGCCGCAACGGTTTGCCGATGATTCGCGAAGTTCGGGCCACAGGCGTCGATGAAGCGTTCCTTGCGCAGTTCAAGAACAAGGGACACGACGACGCCATCGCCGTCGGGAAGGACATCAAGGCCGCGGGCGTCGACGAAGCGACGGCAAAAGCGATCGCCGACGCCGTGCGCCAGGACTCGCACGTTATGCAGGCGCTCTACGGCAAAGCTCACAGCCACTGAGAACCACGATGCGAACGTTTGACACACGGCAGCGGGTCTTCGCGCGCCTGGCGACCATCGCCGCGCTGCTCGCAATCTTCCCTGCGATGGTACTGGCGGATGGCGGCGACGATCACAGTCACGACTCCGCGGCGCCGAAAGCCTCAACCTCGACCGGAGCGTCGACGGCCGGTGCTCCCGGCCGCCGGGCCGAACGAACCGTCACGACCGACGGCGGCCAGTTTCGCGTCGGGCTGTGGCACTCGCCGATCGATCCGCGGGTGGGCGAGCCGGTCCTCGTCGAAGTGACGGTAGTCGAGCGCGTCGAAGGGGGATTCGGGGGCCCGACTGGAGACGTGCCAATCGTCGGTGCGACCGTGAGCCTCACGCCGACGCTGCTGTCGGGCGCTGCTGCGGGCAAACCCGTGAGCATCGCGGCGTCGTCCGAGTCCGGCGCCTATGCAACGACGCTGCGTTTCGACGATCAGGGCGATGCGCGGCTCGCCGTCGACCTTCGCACCTCGGACGGACGGACGATCGCGACCGACTTCCCGCTCGCGATCGTCAAGGCGCCGGTCAATGCGCTCTTCTGGTACGGACTTTTGGCCGTTTTGATCGGCGCCGCCGCGACGCTTCCGGCGTTTCGAATCATAGGCCGCCGCGACCAGGGTGTGCTTCGAGGCGCGATCCGGCCAATCGCGGCATCGGCCGCGCTCCTGCTCGCTGGCATCGTTGCCGTGTCGCTGCTCGTTCCAATGCGAGAGCAGCGGGAATCAGGAGGACCCATTGCGGTGGGACCAGCATCGGCACCCGAGGCGGGCTCGATCCTGAGCGTTTCGATCCCGAAGCAGTCGCAACTTCTCTTCGGCATTCGCACCGTCGAGGCGGGGGAGCGTCCGGTCGTCGCCGGCGTCAAGGCGCCGGGCGTGGTCCAGTCGCGGCCCGACGCGAAGGGCATCATTTCGCCGCCGGTCTCCGGCCGTCTGACGCTAGGTGGTGGCATTCGCATCGGCGCGAGCGTCGGCCGCGGCCAGTCGATCGGCTCGATCGAACAGGTGCTTGGAGCGTCAGACCAGGCGCAGCTCGAGGGGCAACGCGTCGAGTTGCGGTCGCGCGCGCTCGAGCAGCGCGCGCTTGCGACGGCCCAGCGCAGCGAGGCAAGCCAGGCGCGAGCGCGACTCACCGTCGCGGAGCGCGAGCTTACGAGGGCCAAAGCGCTCGTCGATATCGGTGCGGCGCCGAAGAAGCGGCTCGACGAAGCCGAAGCGGCCGTGCGGATCGCGGAGCTCGAGGTCGCGACGGCCGAGGCCGGCGCCAGAGCCTCCGACGCACAGGCCGCCGTCGCCGAGAAGTCCATCGGATCGGCGGGCGCGACCCGTTCGTTTACGCTCAACGCGCCGGTCGGCGGTATCGTCGTCGAAGTCCTCGCGACGAGCGGCCAGCAGGTCGACGCAGGCGCCGAGCTCGTGCGCATCGTCGATCTGTCGACGGTTTACGTCGAGGCGCGGGTGTTCGAGGGGCATCTCGAGGCGATCCGCGGCCTCACACAGGCGACGTTCACTCTTTCGGGACAGCCGGACGTCGTCTATCGCATCGGGGAAGGGAACGGACGACTGGTCTCGATCGGGTCGATCGTCGATCCGGCCACCCGCACGCTGCCCGTCGTCTTCGAAGTGCCGAATCCCGGCAACCAGCTTCGCGACGGCCAGTTCGTCGAAGTCACGATCGACACGACAAGCGCGATCCCGGCCCTGGCGATTCCAAAGATGGCCGTCGTGGCCGACCAGGGACAGACCTACGTCTACGTCCACACGGGCGGCGAGTCGTTCGAGCGGCGGCCGATCACCATCGGCGGCGAGGGCCAGGAGTACGTCGCGGTGACATCCGGCCTGAAAGCGGGCGACGCGGTCGTCGTCGAGGGTCTGTACCAGCTTCGGGCAACGAAGCCGTAGTTGGTTGAAGCGCCGAAATGGCGCCAGGAGGATCGAGTACCATGCGAATTCGCAATCGAGTGTTGATTGGCTGTGCGACGGTCGGTCTTGGTGTCGCTACGACATTGCTCACGGCGTGCGGTGGGTCAACCGCTGAGAAGGCGCCACCCGCTGGTGTCGCTGGTGTCGCTGGTGTCGCGAAGGCGGAGCTGACGTCCGAGCCGGCAACGATCAAGGCCGGTGAACCGGTCAAGCTGACGTTCACGGTCAAGGATGCCTCCGGCGCCGTCGTCAGGAACCTCGCCGTCGTCCACGAAAAGACACTTCACCTGCTCATCGTGTCGAAGGATCTCGCCGATTTCAGCCACATTCATCCGGAGGCGAATGCCGACGGCAGCCTGTCGGTCACGCACACCTTCGCGAGCGGCGGGTCGTATCTGCTCTATGCCGACTACAAGCCCGATGGAGGAAAGGCGACCGTCGACACGATCCCGGTCACCGTCGAAGGACCGCAACGCGCGCCAGAAGCGCTCGTTGCCGATGCGGCGCTCGTGAAATCCGTCGACGGAATCACGGTCACGATGCGGCCGGACGGCGCATTGAAGCCCGGGTATCCGGCGACGCTGTACTTCGACGTGAAGGACGCGGCCAGCGGCAACCCGGTCACGAACCTCGAGAAGTACCTCGGCGAATACGCGCACTTCGTCCTCATCAGCCAGGACGGCTCTGAGTTCCTCCACGCCCATCCGATGTCGGCAGGCAACGACGGCGAAGCGGACTCGCATTCCGGAGGCATGGACCACGGCGCGATGAATCACGGCGGATCGCACGGCAACTCGCACGACGCGGCCGGCAGTCCGAGTCAGGTCATGGCGCACACCGAGTTTCCGAGGGCCGGGCTCTACAAGGTGTGGGCGCAGTTCCAGCGCGCCGGCAAGGTCATCACGGTGCCGTTCGTCCTGCAGATCGGCGCATAGCGCCGAACGCGCCGCTGCCCGGGGAGAAAGATGCTCAACGCGCTCATTCGATGGTCGCTCGACAATCGGCTGATGGTCGTCGCGGTCGCGGCCCTGCTGCTCGTCTGGGGCAGCTACGTGGCGGTAAAGCTGCCGATCGACGTCCTGCCGGACCTGAACCGGCCGACCGTCACGATTCTCACGGAGGCCGAGGGACTTGCTCCGGAAGAAGTCGAGTCCCTCGTCACCTATCCGATCGAGACGGCGATGAATGGAGCGCCGGGCGTGACGCGCGTTCGTTCGCAGAGCGGCATCGGGTTGTCGATCGTCTATGTCGAGTTCGACTGGGGCACCGACGTCTTCAAGAACCGGCAGCTCGTCTCCGAGAAGCTGACGCTTGCCCGCGAACAGCTCCCGGCGGGCGTCGCGCCGACGATGGGGCCGATCTCTTCGATCATGGGCGAGATCCTGCTCGTCTCCGTCAGCTCGAAGTCCGGCGAAACCGACCCGCTCGAGGTCCGCTCCGTCGCCGACTGGACGATCCGTCCGCGCCTCCTGACGATCCCCGGCGTCTCGCAGGTCATCAACATCGGCGGCGGCGTGAAGCAGTACCAGGCGCTCGTCTCGCCGCAGAAGCTCGCCCAGTTCGGCGTCACGATCGAGGAGGTCTCGGCGGCGCTCGAGCAGTCGAACGTCAACGCGACCGGCGGTTTCGTCGACGAGCAGTCGCAGGAGTTCCTCGTCCGGACGCTCGGCCGGTTCTACACGCCGGCGGAGCTCGGGCAGACGGCGGTCGCATACCGCAATGGCACGCCGGTGCTGCTCGCCGACGTCGCAACGGTCGAATTCGGTCCGAGAATCAAGCGCGGCGACGCGGGAGCCAACGGCAAGCCGGCCGTGATCATGTCCGTCCAGAAGCAGCCTGGCGCTTCGACGCTCGAGCTCACCGACACGATTGACGCTGCCATCTCGGACCTTCGGCGCACGCTGCCCGATGACATCGAGATCAACCCGCAGCTCTTCCGCCAGGCGCACTTCATCAACACGTCGATCGACAACATCCTTCACGCGCTCCGCGACGGCTCGATTCTCGTCGTCATCGTCCTGTTCCTGTTCCTGATGAACCTGCGGACGACGGCGATCACGCTGACCGCGATTCCGCTGTCGTTCGTCATCGCGTTTCTCGTCTTCTGGGCGACCGGATCGTCCATCAACACGATGACGCTCGGCGGTCTTGCCGTGGCGATCGGCGAGCTCGTCGACGACTCGATCGTCGACATCGAGAACATCTTCCGGAGGATCAAGGAGAACCGGCTGCATGCCGCGCCGCGCCCGGTCATCGAGGTGATCTTTCGCGCTTCGCTCGAGGTCCGGTCGAGCATCGTGTACGCGACGTTCATCGTGGCGCTCGTCTTCCTTCCGCTGTTCACGCTGACCGGCGTCGAGGGCCGGCTCCTCGCTCCGCTTGGCCTCGCCTACATCGCGTCACTGCTCGCGTCGCTCGTCGTGAGCCTCACGGTGACGCCGGTCCTCGCATCGTTCCTGCTGCCGAAGATGAAGTTCCGGGACGAAGGCGGTGACAGCTGGCTCGTGCGATTCCTGAAGCGCTGGGACGAGCGACTCCTTCGCCGGACGCTCCGCAATCCGTGGAAGGTCGTTGCGACGGCCGCCCTGCTCTTCGTCGTGTCGATGGCGGCGCTGCCGTTCGTCGGCACGAGCTTTCTGCCCGAGTTCAACGAGGGAACGCTCACGATCAACGTCTTCGCGCAGCCGGGGACGAGCCTTGCCGAGAGCGACCGGATCGGATCGATTGCCGAACGGCTGCTGCTCGAAGTGCCCGATGTCATTTCGACCGGGCGGCGTACCGGTCGCGCGGAGCTCGACGAACACGCCGAGGGCGTCCACTACACCGAAATCGATGTCGACCTCGACCACGACGGGCGCCCGCGCGACGAGATCCTCGCCGACATCCGTGAGAAGCTCGCCCTCATTCCCGGCGTGAACACGAGCGTGGGCCAGCCGATCTCGCATCGCATCGACCATCTCCAGTCGGGCGTGCGCGCGCAGATTGCCGTGAAGCTCTTCGGAGACGATCTGGCGCAGCTTCGCTCGTCGGCGGAAGAGATTCGCAACCTCATGACGACGGTTCCGGGCGCCGTCGACGTGCAGATCGAAAAGCAGGTGCTCATTCCGCAGATCCGGTACACGATCGACCGAACGGCCGCGGCCCGGTACGGAGTGCGACCGGGCGAGGTCGCCGAGACGCTTCAGATGGCGCTCAACGGAAGGCGGGTCTCGCAGGCGCTCGAGGGCCAGCGCCGGTTCGACGTCGTCGTGCGGTTCGACGACGCCTCGCGCGGCAGTCTCGACGCTCTGCGCGCCGTCACTATCGACACACCGCAGGGCACGCAGATCCCGGTGTCGGCCGTCGCCAGAATCGAATCGCTGCCCGGGCCCAACCAGGTTCTGCGCGAGAACACGCTGAGACGAATCGTCATCTCGGCGAACGTTGCCGGTCGCGACCTCGGCTCGGTCGTGGCCGAGATGCGGCAGCGCATCGGGGCCGGGGCGAGGCTCCCCGAGGGCTACTTCGTTGAATACGGAGGTCAGTTCGAGGCGCAGCAGCAGGCGACCCAGCGGCTGCTCGTGCTGTCGCTCTTCTCGCTCATCGCCATCTTCCTGCTACTCTTCAAGGCCCTGGGCGACTGGCGCTCGGCGCTCCAGGTGCTCGTGAATGTGCCGCTGGCGCTGATCGGAGCGATCGCGGCGCTGTTTCTCACCGGAGGCGTCTTCTCGGTTGCCACGCTTGTCGGCTTCGTCTCGCTCGTCGGCATCACGAGTCGAAACGGCATCATGATGGTCTCTCACTACATGCACCTGCTGCGCGAAGAGGGCGAGGAGTTCACCGAGTCGATGATCATCCGCGGATCGCTCGAGCGGCTGGTGCCCGTCATGATGACGGCGCTCATTGCGGGACTCTCGCTGCTGCCGCTGATTCTGGCTGCCGACGAGCCCGGCAAGGAGATCCTGCATCCGATGGCCGTCGTCCTGCTCGGCGGCATCCTGACCTCGACACTGCTCGATCAGCTCGTCACGCCGGCGATCTTCTCGCTTTACGGTCGAAAGATCGCCGAGCGCGTCATTCGCGAGCGCGACGGCGAAGTCAGTCAGACGGCGCGGCCGGAATTCGGAATGCCGAGTGCCGGGTCTCCGGGAGCGCCTCTCGATCCGCTGCCGAATCCCGGGACGTAGGGAAGGAGGACGTCGTGCTCAGGCGATACAAGGAAATCGTGTTTGGCGGCGCGCTCGGGGTGCTCATGTGGCTCGTGGACGCCGTCATGCACCGCCACATCGGCGAACCGTTCGGAGCGAGTTCCTTCATCGCCGAGGTCTTCAACCCGGGAGCGACCCAGGTCATGTTCCGGTCGATGTTTGTGGCCGTGGCCGCGGCATTCGGCTGGGCGCTGTGGCGTTCGAACTGGCGTGAGCGCGAGCTCGAAGCGCTCGAGGATGCGATCGTGGCCTTCCATCGACGGGTCGACAGCCCGGCGGTCCGGCTGGTCAGCAACGCGAGGCTCCTCTCGGCGACACCAGCGGTGCGAAACGACGAACGGATCGCAGAGATCGTTCACTCGATCGCGGCGGACGCCAAACGCGTCGACGATCTTTCTCGCGCCTACCTCGAGTTTTCCGAGCTCGTGCGCTCGGGCCGAACAGGCGACGCCGTCAAGGCGCTCGAGGCGACACGGGCGTGGGCGGGCGAACGATGACGAAGCGGAAGGCGCGTGTGCTCGTCGTCGAGGACGACGAGAGCATCCGGCGGGTCCTCGAGTTCCAGCTTACTGAGGCCGGCCACGCGGTGACGTCTCTTCAGGATGGCGAGAGCGCGGCGCAGTACGTTGCCGCGAGCGACGTGGACTGCGTTCTCACCGACGTCCGCATGCCCGGGATCTCGGGAATCGATCTGCTCCGCCGAATCGGCGCAGTACAGCCCGAGACGCCGGTCATCGTGCTGACCGCGTTCGGCGACATGGAAACGGCGGTCGAAGCGCTTCGCGCGGGCGCCTTCGACTACCTGACGAAGCCATACAACCGCGATCAGATGCTCGCGACGGTGGCGAAGGCGCTGCGGTTTGGCGCGGCGATCTCCGAGAATCGTCGGCTCAAGCGGGCCTTCCACGAACGCTACCGCATCGAGAACGTCGTCGGAGAGTCCGAGGCGATGCGGCGCGTGCTCGACATGGCCGAGCGGGTTGCCGAGACCGACGTGACCGTGCTGCTGACCGGCGAGTCCGGCACCGGCAAGGAGATGATCGCGCGGGGAATCCACCTCGCGAGCCCGCGCGCGAACGGGCCGTTCGTGGCGATCAACTGCGCCGCCATTCCCGAGTCGCTCATCGAGTCTGAGCTCTTCGGCCACAGGAAGGGATCCTTTACTGGTGCGACCTCGGATGCCACGGGAACGGTCGAGGCCGCGAGCGGCGGGACCCTGTTTCTCGACGAGATCGGATCGATGCCACTCGGGCTTCAGCCGAAGCTGCTTCGGGTCCTCGAGCAACGCGAGGTCGTGCGTCTCGGCGAGTCGTCGCCGCGAGCCATCGACGTCCGGGTGATCGCGGCATCGAATCGAGACCTGGGCGCGATGGTCGGAATGCACGAGTTCCGCGAGGATCTCTACTTTCGGCTCGCGGTCGTGCCGATCGAACTGCCGCCGCTGCGGAACCGTCGCGAAGACATCCCGCTGCTCGCAGCCCACCTGCTTGCACAATCTCTCGAAAGGCATCGGCGGTCCGGCATCAGGCTCGATCGCAGCGTCATCGAGGCCCTGGCCTCGCACGACTGGCCCGGAAACGTCCGCGAGCTCGCCAACGTGATCGAGCGGATGGTTGTCCTGGCGCGGACCGAGGTCCTCTCGCTCGACGATCTTCCCGAGGCGATCGGCAATCGCTCGCGTCACGTCGCCGGAGTCGTGCTCGAAGTGCCGGAGGACGGCGTGTCGCTCGACGACGTCGAGCGCGAA
>CAZQBW010000078.1:0-19646 GCA_964591515.1 uncultured Clostridia bacterium | reverse complement strand
CGCGGTACCGCCGCCCACCTCGGTCCGACCGCGGAGCGGTCGCATCGTCAGTCCCGGAGATAACGTGCGTCGTAGGCGATGTCGTGCCCGTCGTCGTGTTGCTTGCCATTCTGGAGACAATGCGACCGCTCCGCGGTCGCCGCGCTCTGGGTGGAGGTACCGCGGGTCGCACGAGGGCTCGTTGCACTCGCCCCCGTGCGACCCACGGCTATTTCCTTCGACCGCTCCGCGGTCGTGTGAGGCTCGCGGTCCTACGACCGGCTCTGGTGACGCTTCGACATCATGTCGCCGTAGATGTCGAGATACGTCGCGGCGATCCGATCGAAGTCATAACGCCGGACGAGCTCACGTCCGCGGACTCCCGCCGCCGCTCTTCGCTCCGGATCGTCGAGAAACTCGACAAGGCCATCGGCGATCGACGCGGGAGACTCGGGGTCGATGAGCCGCCCAGCGGTTCCGTCCAGATCGAGCTGCGTGGCTACGCCTGTCCGTCCGACGAGCACCGGCAGTCCGCACGCGAGGGCCTCGACGATGACGTTGCCGAAGCTCTCGTTGCGCGATGGCAGAACGAGCAGGTCCGCCGCACGAATGACGTCGACCACGTCCGTTCGCGATCCGAGGTCCATCACTCCGCCATTCGGTACCCGAACCGCCTCGTCGATGGCCGACTGTTCAGAGCCGTGGCCGGCCAGGACCAACGTCGCCGATGGGAATCGTTCGCGCACTGAGGACCACGCGGCCAACAGCTCGCGCACTCCCTTGCGCCGGACGTACTGACCGACGAACAGCGCGACTGGTCCTGACGGAATGCCGAGTCTTGCCCGCAGGACGCCGCGCTCCGACTCCGATGCCGGACTGAATCGGTCAAGGTCGATGCCGTTGTCCACGGCCGAGAAACGTTCCGGCGCAACGCCGGCGTCCGTCAGCTCACGGGCGATCTCTTCACTCATGATCGCGAACCTGTCCACGCGGCGCAGCATGGCGAGCAGAGGCTTCGAGGCCGCGCTGACCACTAACTTTCGCAACTCACCGTCAACACCACCAAGGCTCGGCTTGACGATTACCGGTACACCGGCGAGCCGTGCTCCGATGACGGCGCCGAGGGACGATGCTGACAGACAGTGGGCGTGGACGATGTCGACCCCACGCGCCGCTCGCGCCACATGCAGGGCCATCGTCACGATCTGCGAAATCTTGGCAGCGTGGAAGGCGGGGCCTTTCTCGGCAACGTTGCGGGCCAGCGGAACCCGGATCCGCTCGACGTCGATGCCATCTATCGTCTCTCGTCTGGGAAGTCCGTCCGCGAACAGCGTTGTCACCATTCGCACGTCGGCGTCCGCTCGAGTAAGCGCGCGAGCAAGGCCGAGGGCCTGCTGCTCGGCTCCGGCGATGTACGGATAGAGACGCTGCGAAACCATCAGCAGTCGTGGCCGTCGATTCCGCGTATTCGATTTGCCGTGCATGTGCCGGAGATTATAATGGCCGGACTCGAATCCAGCGGAGGCTCTATGAATACGCCCTTGTGCCTCGCCCGGGTGCTGATGCTGCTTGTCTGCATCTCGGCTCCTCTGGCCCCTTGCCTAGCGCAAGCACCGATTGAGCCGTCGTGGAACGGCAAGTATCTCTCGTACTACGTCAAGGAACTCAATAATCCGGAACCCCTCCAGCGACAGATCGCATGTGAGGCAATCGGCAGCATGGGCTCGACGGCTGCTGCTGCCGTTCCCGATCTCGCAAAGCTGCTCGACAGCAAGGACATGACCGATCGCATTGCTGCTGCGCTTGCGCTCGCGAAGATCGGAGAAGCGTCGAAGCCGGCCCTTCCGCAGCTTCAGAAGATGACGGCAAGTGCGGACCCCAACGAAAAGCGGGTCGCGTACCTCGCGATGGAGGCGATCTCGCCGCCGGCGACTGTGGTCGTCGTGGACTTCTTCTCGTCCGCCTATGTGCTGAGCTTGCTCATTGCGCTCGTGGCGGGCTCGGTCGTCGCTTTCGCTCTGTGGAAGCGACGGGCGCCAAAGAAGAAGAAAGATGTCCCGGCAAAGGCGACAGAGACTTCCGCAGCCTCGAACGCGCCGGCCGGTCCGGTCACGGGAGCTCAGACCGCGTCGAAGGCCGCCGAGAGCACTGCCCCGGCTCCGCCTGCGGCGCCGGCTACCGCGGCGAATGCGTCGCAGTATCGCAAGCGCGTCTCTCGCCAGCTGCCCGGAATGGAGTCGTACATCCAGGAACAGGAGGGACCCGACGCGATCAAGCGTGACCTTGCGCGCGCTCAGGACGAGTTCCGTCGAGTGTGCGACAAGCAGCAGGAGCTCGCGAAGTATTTCAACTCTGAGGAGTTGAACAAGGATCCCGAGCGAATGCGGCAGCTTCGTCTGGAGAATGACGAGCTTGCGCTTCGGCACTTCCGGCTCGAAGTTCGCGTCAAGGCTCTCGAAGTGAAGATGCTCGAGATGCTCGTCGATCATGGCGGCGCGTCGGATCCCGCGTTGCGGTCGCGCACGGAAGCGACAATCAAGCAGAAGTGGGAAGATCTTCGGACTCTCTGCGAAACGCCGGCGAAGACATCGTGGAAGGGCGAACAGTGGGTGAGTGTCGCCACGGCGTCACACTCGCCCATTGAAGATCTTCGGGCTCACCTTGCATCGTTCGACGTGACGATTCCACCGAGGTCCAATGTCCCGGCGGAATCCAGCGATTCTGCGGATGCGAAAGAGGCCCTGATGCAGGCGGCAGCAGATGCCGACAAATCTGGCGATGATGCGGCTTCCGACAACACCGGGAGCCAGTCGACGAAGGAAACATCGGACGTGATCGCGGCCGATCCTCCGAAGCCTTCGGAGTAGCGTCGGGCACGGGGTTCCGGGGGCCGCACTGCCGAGACCGGTCGCCGCTGGACCTGTCGAGTCGGTGCGGCTGCGTCCGTGACCGTTGTGGCGTGACACGCAACTTGTGCTGCCGTTTCTCGATCATGGGGCGTGAACACATCGAAGCCCAGTTGGCAGCGGGGACTCACGCTCCTCGAGCTGCTCGTCGTCGTCGCGATCATCGCGGTGCTCGTCGCCATTGCCGCCCCGCATCTTCTCGCGGCGCGCCGTGCGGCACACGAAGGCCGCGCCATCGCAAATCTGCGCACGTTGGCCGAGTCCCAGATGATGCTTCTCTCGCGGAAAGGTCACTTCGGCGCGTTCGACACCCTCTTCTCAGGAGATTATCTCCACGATGGGCAATTCGAGCGCGGCTCGCCCGAAGGCGGCCCCAGGGGCAGTGCGGCTGAAGCCATCTCCGATGGCGTGTACATCTACACATGTCGGTTCTCGCGCGATGCGCTCGGAATCACGCTGGACGCCGATCCGCTCGCGGCAAACACGGCCACGCATCGTCGATTCCGATTTCGGATGGGCCGCCACATCCGGGGCGGCGTCTGGGCCAACGAATGCCTCTTCCTCGTGGCGCCCCCGAGCGTAGTGTCGCCGCCAGCTTCGGCGTACGTACCCCTCGACCCGTAGCCGGCCTCCGCGAGGAAATCGGCCGGAACAACGCATCGGCACCGTGTGCGGTAGCGCACGGGTTGGCGCTGCGGGTTCGCCGGCATTGCCCGTCCCGAAGGCGCCGACCTATAGTACTCGCCCATGAGCCCAGTGCTGAGTTCCGAGATCATTACCGTTGTATCGGGACTGCCCCGTTCGGGCACGTCCATGATGATGAAGATGCTGGAGGCCGGCGGCCTGTCCCCGGTCACCGACAATATCCGGACCGCCGACGAAGACAACCCGAAGGGTTACTACGAGCTGGAAAAGGTCAAGGAGATGAAGGCCGACACGTCGTGGATGCCCGAAGCGCGCGGCAAGGTCATCAAGGTCATCTCAGCACTTCTCCAGGATCTGCCGTCCGATTATCGCTACCGCGTCGTCTTCATGCGCCGTGAGATGTCCGAGATCCTCGCTTCCCAGCGACAGATGCTCATTCGGCGGGGCCAGGAGCCGAACAAGGTGCCGGACGAGAAGATGGCGGCGATGTTCGAGAAGCACCTGGTGAAGATCGGAGAATGGCTGGATGCCCAGGCGAACATCGATGCACTCTTCATCAAGTACAACGACATCCTTGCAGAGCCGGGCGGCTCGGTCACGGCGTTGAACGCGTTCTTCGAAGACGCGCTCGATGCGGCGGCGATGCAGTCGGTAGTCGACAAGCAGCTCTACCGGCAGCGGAAGTAGCGCCCCACCGCAGCAGCGGCCGGCTTCAGCTAATCGCCCTCCGGGTCGGCTACTTCGGCTTCAATGCCGGGTCGGTGAGGATGACGTAGTCGCCGAGCTTTCCGAGCTTCGAGACGTCGAAGTTCGGAAAGCCGCGCCCTGACACCATCGCCACGGTCAGAAACCGCGTCCCTGGCCTGTATCGCAAGAGCTGCGTTGGCGCACCCATACGCTCCTCGCTGTGAAAGCCGCCGTTCACGTGCACGACGAGAGCTCCAGGCTGTCGCATCAAGGCTCCGGCAATCGAGTAACCCATGCCGGCGTCCCAAAGCACCTGCGCGTCGACGAGATACGCCGGACCGTGTGGCGACGACGGCCCCGTGCCCTCTCCCATCAGCGCCTTGAACTTGGCGGCGTAGGCCGGGTCCGGATCGCCATAGGGCAATGGCGGCAGCCACGCCCGCGCTTCCGCCGAAAGTTCGTCGAGCGACGCACGGCCCAGTCGCGCCACGCGGTTCGCATACCGGCCGGGCGGATTCGCGGCGATGACCGCGATCTTGTTCGCCTTCGCAAACTCGACCATCGGCTTGTAGTCGGTCGCGTAGCGTCCCCACGGTCTGCTGCTCGACATGAAATGCTTCTCGGAGATCAAGCCGGCGAGGTATTCGTCGACCACCGTCTGGACGTCGCGCTCGAACATCTCGAGCGAAAGGACGGTCGGCCGTTTCGCCGCCGTGGCGCGGGCGTGCGCGAGTCGCAGGATCTCGGCCTCCAGGAAATGAGCGACCGGATCGTCGTGCTCCTCACCGAGAAACACGACCTCGACGCCATCCAGCGCGGCAATCAACTCGTCCATCGTCCGCGCGGAGCCGTCCGGGGCATAGACGCGGAAGTTCTCGTAGGTCACCAGCGGCGCCGCCGGGAGCGGCGACTGCGCCGCGCCGGGCACTGCGGGACCGGGTCCGGGAGCCGGAGCACTCTGGCCAAAGACCGGCAACGCGTTGAGCAGCAGGGGTATCAGCACGGCAATCACTCTCGTCATCGATTCGTTTCCTTGATCTCGTGGAATCCGGACAGCTGGACTCTGGCGGCTTAGGAACCCGGAGGCTTGTCCTTGGCGTTCTCAGAATCCGAAGCGCCGCTGCCGTCTCCTGATGCCGGCGGCGGGACCTCTACAGTGCCCGCGTCAGCCGGAGTGTCGCCCCCTTCCGGAGGAACAGCTCCTTCAACTTCGACCGGCTGGGCCTCCACCGGCGGAGCCGCTTCGACCGGAACTGCGGTCGCCGGGTCCCCGTCCGGGAAATCCGCGTCGTCGTCCATCGACCCGACCTCGCCTCCCTCGTCACCATCCAGGTTCTCGTAGTTCTCCGTCTCGATCGCATCCGTCGGCGGCACGTCGATCGCTGGCGGATCGGGCGGATACTTCGGGTCGTCAGCACTCGCGATCGCTCCATCCTTGTCGAGTCCGCGAAGCAATCCCGTCTCGTCGATGAAGAGCGACAGCTTCGCGGTTCGGCCGTACATCGTCGGCGTTGCCGTAACGGTGAACTTCGACGATTCTCCGGTGCCGCTCGACGAGACCTCGAGCCGGTAGGCCGACAGCTCGTTGACGATCTGGTCGCCGGCACTCGCGTCGAGCACGCCTGACGTCTTGAGCTCTTCGAGACTTCCGTACCTCCCGTCCTTCTGCCGATACTTCGTCTCGGCGTCGGCGATCAGGTTCAGGATCCCGATCGCCGTGTTGTGACTCGTCTCGATGCGCTCCCGTCTCGGGCCGTCGACGATCCACTCTCGCAGGAGCTTGTTGTAGGCCGCCGAGATCGGCGCCAGCGGCGACGAGTTCTCCCAGTTCACACCAGTCGCGTTGCGAAGTACGGTCGCGCCAAACGGATTCGTCAGCGTCGAGACCGCCTGCCAGGCGAACATCTGCTCGACGTCGAAGCTCGGGCCCTCGCCGCTCTCGATCTGCTTTCGAAGTTCTTCCTGTGCCTTCGCAGACGCCTCGAGTTGCTCGGCATCGTAATCCGCCGACGAGTAGGTCGCGACGATGGCTCCGCCGAGCCATTCGCTCGATGCCGATTGGTAGGTCGGTTTCGCCGCAAGCGTCGTCTCGGCCACGAATGCGTCGACGCAGCGCCGCACGTCATCCGACTGGCCCGCGATCGCGAAGTCCTCGACGAATGCCATTGCGAATCCCGCCATATCCCACAGCTCGGCGCCCTTGTAATCCACCGCCGCCAGCGCGGGAGCGCCCGGGATCTGGCCGAAAGTCTTCACCACCATCTTTCGGAACGGTTCGCGGTCGCGGACCTCCACGAGAACGACTCGAACCGGCTTCGGCCCATCCTCCTTCCCCGTCATACCGCGACGCGAGCCAAAAACCTCGAACCCCTCGGTAAAAGCGATCTCTCGACCCAGCGCCGGCAGCAGCTCGCTCCTGACGTTCACTCCGATCGAGGCCTCGATCTCCTCCACCTGCTGAGCGAAGTTCTTGCCGTTCGGAGGCGGCTGGACCGGGCCGAAGTACTGCTCCGCCAGATCGAAGATCCTTACCGGATCAACGGCAAAGGACTGCAGCATTCCACACGTATCCGGCACGTACTTTGCCGCCCGGAACTGCACCGTGGGCGGATCCGCAACGATCGCCACAAGTCCGTTCACAGAGCGATCGACCTCAACGTCGTATCGCACTTTCACGGTGTTGCCGTCGACCCGGGCGCCGGTCGCGAGACCGAGGACCGCGTTGAGCCCGAAGAAGCTGCGCGTAGCCTCGCGCATCGCGAGGTCGTAAGGCGCCAGCTTCGAGCGCGCCTCTTCGTTCTCCGGCCCCGGGACGCCGAGCGACTGGGAGAACGATTGCGCCATGGCGGTACCGTTGACGAAGACGAAAAGCTGTTCCTGACCGCCGGCGTGCTTGGCGAGCGCCGATGCATATCCAGGTTCGTCGCCGATTCGCGGTCCACCCTGGGCAACCGATTCGATCAGTGCCACGACCGACGGTCGCGCGCCGAACACCACCGTTCGTCCAGCGGTCGCCACCGCAAGATCGTCGAAGACGACTGCTTCGATGCCTCGGACCGTGATCGTCCCGCGGGTCGCACCGTGGCTCTCGGCCAGGGGGGCAAGCAACTTGTCACGCAGAAAAGCCGGTGCATCGTTCGACGAGCAGTGCACGACGAAGACCATTGCCCGCTCGTTGAACGACATCGTCGCGACCGCCTTCGCCGATTCCGGAACCGTCGCGATGGCCACCGACGAGTCGAGTATGGCGGTGAGTTCACGGCCCGTGATCACGGGCGGCTTGTTCGATTTCGCGTCGTCGCCGAACCGCTCGTTGATCATCTGAAGCAGCGGATCGGAGCCTCCGAACTGGTCGATGAGCGTCGCCAGATGTGGAATTTCGACAAAGACCCCCGTCCGGTCCGGAAACAGGCGAGAGAAATCGACTGTGAGATCCGGCTTCTTCGCCGCGCGACCCGTCTGAGCGGCCGGCGCGACGGCCGGACCTTCCGCTGGCGCCTCCGTTACAGCGGCCGTTGCGACCGGCGACTGCCTGGCGAATCCAACCGACGCCGCGACCAAAACCGCGAGGAGCGCGAGCGCTATGCTGTTCCGGGTCATGAACCGCCTCCGGCGGAGAAGTTCCGTTTCGTCGCGCATCCTACCCCAGGCCATTCGACCTGCGACAGAGACGCCGCTTCGAATCGGTGTCGTGCTCTCGCACGGCCGCTTCGATGCGCGAAACGGCGAATCGTGGTATTCGTGGCGGCAACTCACGCCAGGTTCGGAGGGTTGTCCGTGGACTTCACCGGGAAGAGCATCGTCATTACCGGCGCATCGTCGGGCATCGGCCGCCAGCTCGCCATCGTTTTGGCGCGTGAAGGCGCGCACATTACGCTCGCCGCTCGGGATGCGGAGGCGCTCGCGGAAGTCGTCCGCGAGTGCGGAAATGCCGGGGGAAGGTCCATTGCCGTCCCGACGGATGTGAGCGACCAGGCGTCGTGCGATGCGCTCATCAAGGCAGCGGTCGAAGCATTCGGAGGAGTCGACGTCCTCGTCAACAATGCGGGCATCTCGATGTGGGGCCGATTCGACGAGATGACCGACCTCGGGATGGTCGAGCGCATAATGCGGGTGAACTACTTTGGAGCGGTGTACTGCACCCACGCCGCACTTCCATACGTGAAGGCATCGAAGGGACTACTCGTCGCGGTTTCATCGCTGACCGGCAAGACCGGAGTCCCGACGCGAACCGCCTATGCGGCGAGCAAGCACGCCATGCAGGGGTTCTTCGATTCGCTGCGGATCGAGCTGATGGGCTCGGGGGTCGACGTACTCGTCGTCAGCCCGGGATTCGTCGCGACGCCGATTCGGGATCGGGCGCTCGGCCCCGACGGGAAGCCACGCGGGAAGAGTCCTCGCAACGAAGAGAAGGGCAACATGTCGGTTGAGGAGTGCGTGCGGCAGATCGTGGTTGCGATGCGGAAGCGGAAGCGTGAGCTGGTGATGACGGTCACTGGCCGCGTCGGAGTTATCGTGAAGGCGTTTGCGCCAGGGCTCGTGGACCGGCTAGCGGCGCGAATGAACAGCGAGCGGAACCGGAAAACGTCTTAGAACGGCGCGCGGATCAGCGAATCTCTGCGTCTTTGCGAGTCCTTTGCGTCTTTGCGAGAAACGCCGCCTCAAGACGGTGTTTCTCGCAAAGACGCAAAGGACTCGCAAAGGCGCAAAGGTCTCGCAGAAACCTGACCGGTCTTCCTACACCGCCGTTCCCGGATCGTCCGGGTGTTCTCCCGTCTTCTCCTGCGGCATCACGATGACGGTTCGCGCCTCACCCTCGAACTCGACCTCGAGCCGCTCCGCCAGCCGCAACAGCTCGAGCGCAAACTCATGCCGAAGCCGGTTCTCGGTAGCTGCGTCCGGCGCCGCGAAGAACACGACGACGGAAATCTCGATCGCCGACGGCGAAAACCCTCCGATGGCGGCCGTCGAGCCGTCCTGCCGCATCGTCGCTGGCCGCGCACTCACGAGCTCGAGAATCCCCTCGCACAACTTGTCGATTCGATCCGGTGGTGTGGAATGGCCGAGCACCAGCGTCGTCTTCCACCGTCGCCACCGACGCATCCCGAAGTTCTCCACGGCCGTCGCCGTCAGCGTCAGGTTCGGCATCGTCACGAGCGAGTCCTCCGCAGTCCGGATCCGCGTGCTACGCAACCCGACCTCCTCCACCTGCCCTTCGACCGTGCCGATCTTTACCCAGTCACCCGCCCGAAACGGCTTGTCGAGAATCACCGTCAACGACCCGAAGAAGTTGCCGAGCGTATCCTTCGCAGCCAACGCGATTGCGACACCGCCCAGGCCGAGTCCCGCGAGCAGTCCCGTGATCTCGACGTCGAAGTTGTTCGCGAACACGGCGATCGCAACGATCGTGATCACCAGACGCATCGACGTTCGCACCAGCGGCACGAGAAGCAGGTCGATCGTCGAGTCGGCCATCGAAGCCCGCTTCCTCAGCGCCAGCATGAACAGCTCGAGCAATCCGAACACGGCCCACACTGTCGCAATGACGGCCACAAACCGCATGGCGACGAGGAGAACCGTATGTATCCAGAGCGGAAGCCCGAGCCACGACAGTGCGTAGAGCCACAATACCGCCATCAGAAGCAGCCCGACCGGATTGAAGCCCTTCAGCACCTGCTCCGCCGTCAGCGATTCCCACCGGCGGCGGATCAACCTCCCGACGGTGACCGCCAGCAGCCAGCCCACGCCCCGCCACACGATCCAGCCGGATATCGCGAATACGGCAAGTGCGATCCACTGCCAGTGCTCAAGGAGAAATCCCTCTTCTCGCAGCGTGACCGGGATGTGCCGACGAAGCTGCTGATACCGGGACTCGATTTTCGGCTCGTTCCGGAGCTCACGCACCGGTCTTCTGGACTCGAGCGCCCGCAGGAGCGACGGGATCGCCGCCACGGTCGACCGCGTGAAGAGCCAGCGTCCCGACTTGCTGCGCGCGATCGCGATCTCGCCCTCGGGCGAGCTGTAGAAGACCCAGGGCTCACCGTCGGGCTCGGCAGGCACCGTGCCGAAATCTATATACTCGATCCGATCGATGACGGTCTTCAGATGGATCGCCAGCTCGCGGCCCTTCGACTCCCAGAGCGACTGCGGCATGTCGCCGAGGTCCAGACAGCGTGCGGCCAGGCGCAGGGGGTCACTGCCGGCTTCAGCCTCGGTCTTGTTGAAGGACTCGAGAAAGGTGCGGATCGTGGCTCGCGCCGACGCGAACTCGGGCTCTACCGGCTCGGCTTCCTCGGCCGTCGTCGCCGGCTGACTCTTGGCCGCATTGCGGGCGGTGGGCAGTCCGGGGATCAGCGGCGGCTCCTGCGCTCGCACGAAAACCGGGGCCAATGCAGCGAAGACGACCAGCAGGCAGAGCTTCCGTCCGAGGGAGCCGAGGGAGAATGCACTCATGGACGATCGAGCT
The DNA here is from genome assembly GCA_964591515.1 of uncultured Clostridia bacterium. Taxonomy (GTDB): domain Bacteria; phylum Acidobacteriota; class Blastocatellia; order UBA7656; family JADIYM01; genus JADIYM01. Next base: position 8,963 of record CAZQBW010000078.1, on the reverse strand, counting down.
CCTTCACGAGCCGGAAACCGAGATTCGACGTCCTGAAGAGGGGAATCGTCTTCACCCGTGCCGCCGACCGGCAGTTTGTCATGCCCGAGATCCACGAGCCGCCACGGGCGACGCGCACTCCCGTCTCGATGCGAGGATGCCCGGGCTCAGGTTCCGGCTCGGCGAGCGCCTGCTCTGGCGAAACGAGATCGACGACGTCCGCTGCCCATTGAAGGACGCCCCCTGCCACGTCACGCACGCCGTACGGGCTCTCGTCGGTCGGAAACGCGCCGACTGGCTCCGACTGGTGAACGCCGGGTCGCGACTCGCGCGTCTTGCTGAACGCCGAGTCGAATCCGTCACCCCACGGGAAGAACCGTTCGTCCGCACCGCGAGCCGCCTTTTCCCACTCGTACTCGGTCGGCAACCGATAGCGTGCGCCGTCCCGAGCTCCGAGCCACCGGCAATAAGCCACCGCGTCGAACCAGTCGATGCTGTCGACCGGCAGATTCCAGACCTGTGGTTCGGTGCAGAACTCGCGGCCCGCTCCCTCGATCAGGTGTCCCCAGTCCGGCTCCCAGCCGTCCGCACCGCGCCGAACGAGGCCCGAATCGTCGATCGCCGAGCCCGGCAGTCTCTTCTCGGCCCATTCCGGCGACGTGACGTCGAGCTCGTTGATGAAGCGGAGATACTCGCGGTAAGTCACCGGAAACCGCGCGATCGCGAAACTGTCAACGCTTGCAACGCGTCGCGGGAGGGAGCCGATCGCCTGTGCATCGCCGCCGACATAGCATTCCCCGGCCGGCACGTACACGAAATCCGCCCCGATCTCGGACTCAGTGCGAAGCCTCACCTGCACGTCCGACCACTCGCCGCGACGGACACGGATCGGGTGACGCACGTCGCGGTAGCCGGCTCGTCGCAGAACGAGCACGTAGCTCCCCGGCTCGAGCTCCGTCTCGCTAAGCGGCGTCTGCCCCAGCCAGCGCTCGTCGGCCGGAACGAGCCGCCGCAGCCGCGAGACGTACCGAAACGCGATGACGTCCGCGCCGGGCGGGTCGGTCGTAACGCTGACGCTTCCGCGAGCCGTGAGCAGCGCCGTGAACCGTCCGTCGTCGACTTCGCGTACAAGCGATTCGTAGTACATGCGCCGGGGACGGTCGCGATCGACCCCTGCCTGTTCGGCGCATCTCCAGTAGAGCTCTGCGAGGCCCTCACGCGCTTCCGTGCAGTCCGCGTCGTGACCAAGTGCCTGCGAGTAGATTTCGACCGCCGATGCGAGCGTCTGGGCACGTTCGGTCTCGATGGCTTCCGCCTGCTCCTCGAGCCCCCATGCCTCGACCTTCCGCTCGATGGGCTCCCAGGCGCGCACGCTCTCGAGCCGCCGCCGCGCCTCGCCAGCGAGGCGATCCCGTTCGTCGCCAAGCTCGCGGTATCGCTCGACGACCGGGCGCGCGAGCTCGACGAGTCTTGCGGCCTCCTCGCGACGGCGTAGTCGCTCCTTCGCGCCTTCCAGGAACGCTTCGACCTCGTCCGCCACGTCTCCTGCGGAGTCGGGTCGATCCGACTTCGATCTCATGAGCATCTTCATGCAGAGATCGTTGAGTACGAGAGGACACGTGTGGACGTGATCGCGGGGCGGTACCGGATTCTGCGTGAGGGTACGGACGAGAGTCGCCGCGACGGTCTCACCGGAGAACGGACGCCCCATCGTGAGAATCTCGTAAAGAATCACTCCGAGCGCGAAGATGTCGGACCTGTGATCGACGCGTCCGTGCTCCGCGGAGATCTGCTCCGGGGGCATGTAGCCCGGAGTTCCCCCGATGGTGATGGTCTGTGAGTCGTCGACGGCCGGATTGTCGCCGTCGGACCCGGCAATCTCGGCAACGCGACGCGCAAGTCCCCAATCCGCAATGTAGACCTCGCCATAGTCGCCGAGCAGGACGTTGTCGGGCTTGAGGTCGCAGTGCACGACGCCCTCCGCGTGCGCGTACGCCATTGCGCGACAGATCTGGACGAAGACCGTGCACAGCCGCGCGACCGGCCATTCGTCGCGATTTGCGTCCGGACCGAGGACTGACCGCATCGACCGCTGCTTGACGATCCGCATCGTGTAGAAGGGCTGCCCGTCGGGCAGAGTGCCGAGGTCGTACACGGGGACGATGCCTGGATGTTCGAGTTGAGCGGTGATCGAGGCTTCGCGCAGAAAGTGCTCCGCCCGGTCGGGGTGAGCGCCGTCACGGTTGAGCAGCGTCTTGAGCGCGATGGTGCGGCCGATGGCGCGATCGCGCGCGGCGACGACGCGGCCTTCGCCGCCCTGACCGAGTAGTTTTCCGATCGTGTAGCGCGAGGTCTCGTGTGCCTCGTTCGCCTCGCGGGCAGCCTCGCGAGCACGCTCGAGGGCTGCGGCGATGTCCGGATTGAGCGCGGCGAACTCGGCGCCGAGACCTGCAACGCCGTTTGCGGCGACGAAGGTGCGAGGCGAATTGTCGGGATACGGCTCGGTCCGGCTAGGCGGTCCGACGGGCTTGCCGTCGGGACCTACACGGACGGTCGGATCGTCGAAGTACTCGTCGGGCGGCACGGCGACAGGGTAGCGCGAGGCCGACGAGTCCACAAAACGGCTCGGTGATCTCCGTGCCTCTGTGGACTCTGTACGCCGACGGCAATTGGCGTTGCCGTACAGAGTGCACGAAGGCACGGAGATCTCAGAGTTACGCCTACTCCGGCGAGACGCTTCTCCAGAGATACCAGCTCGCCACCGTGCGGTACGGACGCCACGCCTCTCCGACCTCGACGACAACCTTCGGCTTCGGCAACTCGGGCAATTCGAGCAGCGCCTGCACTCCCTTCTGAATTCCGAGATCGAGGTCCGGCAGTACGTCGGGCCTCCCCAACCGGAACATCAGGAACATCTGCGCCGACCACCGTCCGAGTCCCTTGATTCGCGTCAGGGTCGCGACCACTTCGTCGTCGGGCCGTGCATCAAGAGCCTCGAGGTCCACGTCACCAGAATCCACTCGTTCCCCGAGGTCCTTGAGATACGACAGCTTCTGCCTCGACAATCCGACCGACCGGAGGTCCGAGTCCGGCGTGTCGGCCACTTCGCCAGGTCGCGGCGCGCGACCCCCGTACAGCCCCTCGAAGCGGGCGTGGATCGTCGCCGCCGCCTTGCCGGAGAGCTGCTGATAGACGATCGCCCGGATCAGCGCGTGGAAGTGCGTCCCCTCGGCCATCGGCTGAAACGTGAACCTGCCCACGCGTTCGACGACGCCCGCCATCCGAGGATCACACGTCCGGAGGTGCCTGACGGCCTTCCGCCTCAGCGAATCGTCGAAGAGCGACGGAAGCTCCGACGCCGGGCCCGCGACCGGTTTCCGCTGACGCACCGTTGCATCCTTTGCACCGCGGCGGGTAGCATTCCCGCCTGATTTTGTTCGAGCCATTGACGACTCCCCAGGAATTTTTCCGGAGCATACCACCCACATGAATAATCTGCTTCGACCGCTTCATGCGCTCGCGCTCGCGTCTTGCGCCGCATCCTTACTGCTCTCATCGATCGTCGTTTCGTCCGCCCGCGCGGCGGCAAGGGACGAGTGGCTGCCGGTGACTCCGGCCGAGCTCGCGCTCGCCGCGCCCTCGGTCGAGCCCGAAGCCGACGCCGAGGCGCTCTTCTGGGACGTCCGTGTCCAGGACCGCGACGGAGCTTCCGACATCATGTCGGTGGTGAACAGCTACGTGCGCGTGAAGGTCTTCAACGACAGGGGCAAGGAGTCGCAGAGCAAGATCGAGATCCCGTACGCCAACAGGACGAAGATAGCCAACATTGCCGGCCGGACAATCAAGAAGGACGGCACCATCGTCGAGCTCAAGCCAGATGCGGTTTTCGACCGAACCATCGTCAAGTACGGCAGCTTCAAGGTGAACGTGAAGTCGTTTGCCATGCCGGCCGTCGAGCCCGGATGCATCATCGAGTACCGTTGGCAGGAGACGAGTCCCGCCCGGCTCTATCAGCGGCTCGACATGCAGAGAGACATTCCGGTTCAGCGAATCACCTATCACATCAAGCCCTTCAGCTCGCCCGGATTCGAGCTCGGCATGCGTTTCAAGGCCTTCAACGGCGTCACCTCAGCAATGAAGAAGGAGGGGGGCGGCTTCTACACGACGGAGGCGACGAACGTAAAAGCCTTCCATGAAGAGCCGCACATGCCTCCCGAAGACCAGGTCCGGGCATGGATCCTCCTCTTCTATTCCGAAGACACCGGAATGACGGCCGACAAGTACTGGGCCGACTACGGCAAGAAGGTCTTCAACCGGTCGAAGGGCGTCTACAAGGTTACGGACGAGATCCGCCGGGCTACGACGGAGGTCACCGCCGGTGCGACCTCCGATGCCGAGAAGATTCAGCGCATCCACACTTTCTGTCGGACGAAGATCAAGAACCTGAGTGACGACGCATCGGGAGTGTCGGACGAGGAGCGTGACAAGATTCGCGCGAACAACAACGCCAATGACACGCTCAAGCAGATGCGCGGTTACTCCGACGACATCAACGCGGTCTTCGCTGCGATGTGCATTGCGGCCGGACTCGATGCCCGGCCGGCGGCGGTCTCGGACCGAAGCGACTTCTTCTTCGATCCGGCGTTCTCGGACAGCTATTTTCTTCAGGCGATCGACATCGCGGTGAAGACTGGCACCGAGTGGCGCATCTACGATCCGGGCAGCACCTACCCGTCATCCGGGATGCTCCTCTGGCGCGAAGAGGGTACCGAGGCGCTCGTCACCGATCCGAAGGAACCGGTCTGGGTTCGGGCGCAGATGGCGTCGGCCGACGCATCCACCGACAAGCGCACGGGTACGTTCACGCTGTCGGACGACGGAACACTCGAGGGCGACGTAAGAGTCGAGTACACCGGCCACCGCAGTGTCGACTGGAAGGAGTATCACGACGAAGACTCGCCAGAGGAGCGCGAGGCTTCGGTTCTCGAGGGAATCCGCCAACGTCTTTCGACAGCCGAGGTTTCGAAACTGACGATCGAGAACGTGACGGATTTCGACAAGCCGTTCACCGTGTCGTACCACGTCCGCATACCCGGATTCGCGCAACGCACCGGAAAGCGGCTCTTCTTCCAGCCCTCGTTCTTTCAGGTCAACGTGGCGCCGAGATTCACGGCGGCCACTCGCCAGCACCTGATCTACTTCCACTACCCCTGGACGGAGGACGACACGGTGAGTATCACGCTTCCGGCAGGCTACGAGCTGGATAGCGCCGACCAGCCCGAGTCATTCGGCATCGGACCGGTCGGAAGCTACGACGTGAAGATCCTCGCGTCGAAGGACGGCAGCGTCATCCAGTACAAGCGGAAGTTCGTCTTCTCGGCGGATGGTTCGCTCTACTTCCCGGCGTCGGGGTACGCACAGATCAAGAAGGTGTTCGATGCGGTCCACGAACGGGACAACCACATGCTGACGGTCCGGCAGAAGGCGGCGAACTGATGAATCGGATGTTGTTTCGGACTCTCGGAATCGCGATCGCGCTCGTCGCGGCAGGCACAGCGGCGCTTGCCGCCGACGAGGCACCGGCGTGGCTCAAGCAGGCGGCCGCGCAGCAGGTTCCCTCCTATCCGGCAGGCACTCCGGCTGTGGTGCTCGTTGACGAGAGCACGATCACGGTCGCGGACGACGGCCGCACGACGACGGTGGCGCGATACGCGGTTCGCGTCTTCATCCGGGAGGGGCGCGAGTCGTGCGTAGTGCGTGTGCCCTACATGCCCGGCTCGGGCAAGGTACGCGACTTCAAGGCCTGGCACATTCGCGACGGTCAGACCAAGGCATTCGGAAAGGGCGAAGTGGCCGACGTCACCGGCTCGATCGACGACACGTTCAGTGAATCGCGCGTTGCCGCCATTTCCCTTTCGGACGAAGCCGATGCCGGATCTGTAGTCGGATTCGAGTACGTGCAGGAGGATCGCCCGCTCCTCGCACAGGACGAGTGGTCGTTCCAGAGCCGACTGCCCGTTATTTCATCGCGTCTGACACTCGTGCTGCCCGCCGGCTGGCAGGCGCAAGGAGTCGTCTTCAATCACGAAGCGGTCGAACCGAAGGTCTCGGGATCGACGTGGGTCTGGGAGATGCGCGGCCTGCCTCCGATCCCCCCCGAACCGGCGTCGCCGCCGGTGACCAACCTCGCGCCCCGGCTCGCCTTCGCCTATCAATCGCCCGCCGGTTCGCGTGCCGGCCTGAGCTTCTCGAGCTGGTCGGCAGTTGCGCAGTGGTCGACGATTCTCGTTGCACCGCAGGCCGCGCCGAACGATGCGCTGACGTCGAAAGCGAAGGAGCTGACTTCCGGATCGACCACCGAGATGGATCGGATTCGGGCGATCGGACGCTACGTCCAGGGGCTCACCTACATCTCGATCCAGACGAATCTGGCGAAGGGCGGCGGCTACAAGCCGCGCGCTGCGGTCGACGTCTTTGCCCGGTCGTACGGTGACTGCAAGGACAAGGCAAACCTGATGCTCGCGATGCTGCGGGCGATCGGCATCGAGTCGTATCTGATGGCGATCTACTCGGGCGACCCGACATACGTGCGCGAGGAGTATCCGACGCCGTCGCAGTTCAACCACTGCATCCTTGCCGTACGCGTCGGACCGTCGACCGAGGCGCCGACGGTCTTCGACAATCCGTCGGTCGGCCGATTGATGGCGTTCGATCCGACAGACCCATACGCGCCGGTCGGAGACCTTCCGGACCATCTTCAGGGGAGCTTCGCGCTCCTGATGGCCGGAGATGCTGGCGGCCTGGTGCGCATGCCCGTGACGCCGCCCGAGGCGAATAGACTCGACCGGAAGACCGAAGCGAAGCTTGGGCCAGATGGTTCTATCTCGGGCTCGATCAGCGAGCGATCGACGGGAAGCCGGGCAGTCGACGAACGTGCCGGGTTCGAGGGACTCTCGCGTCCGGACTACGACGCGAGGATCAATCGCTGGATCGGCGTGGGCGTGCCCGGTGCGAGGATTTCGAGGATCGCGCCGAGCGACGACCGGCTGGCGAACCGCTTCGGACTCGACGTCGAGTTCTCGTCGGACAAGTACGCGCAGATGATGGGTGGTCGTCTCTACGTCTTCAGGCCCGCTCTCGTGTCGAGACTCCAGCGGATCGAACTGCGCTCGGACGAATTGCGGACGCAGCCGGTGGTTCTCGAGGCGCAGGCGTTCGGGGAGACGGCTCGCTTCGAGTTGCCTGCCGGAATGGTCGTTGACGAGATGCCCGACCCGGTGAAGCTCGAGACGTCGTTCGGTGTGTACGCGACGACGTATGAGGCGAAGGACGGAGTCCTGTTATTCACGCGGTCGCTCACTCTCAAGCGGGCGACGATTCCGGCTGCGAGCTACGAGTCGGCCCGGGCATTCTTCGCGAAGATCCGAGACGCGGAGCAGGCCCCGGTCGTGCTCGTCCGGCGGTAGTTCACGGTCCACAGATCTGCACAGATAACCACAGATACGATCTGTGAGCATCTGTGTCCGTCTGTGGACTATTTTCTTGAGGCTGCGCGCTCGAGGTAGTCGATGGCCGACGTCGTCAGGAGCTGCACTCCGGTCACCATTGCGTCCTCGTCCAGGTCGAACGCCGCAGTGTGCAGCATTGCCGTGAACCCCTTTGCCTCGTTTCGCACGCCGAGAAAGAAGAAGACGCCCGGTACTTCACGCTGGTAGAAGGAGAAGTCCTCAGAGATCATTACCGGCCGAATGCTGACGAGCCCGGTTTCGCCGAACGACCGTTTCAATTCCGGCAGTGTCGCCGCCAGCAACGCGGGATCGTTGACCGTGACGGCGGCACTCTCGGTCGTCGTGATCTCGTAGGTCGCACCGTGCGCGGACGTCACGCCGCCAAGGATCTCGCCCATCCAGCGCAGGGCATCCGCCCGCGTCTTCTCGTCGAGAGTCCGCATCGTTCCGACGAGGACGACCTCGTCGGCGATGATGTTGAAGCGCGATCCGCCGTGGATCGACCCGATCGAGAGAACGAAGCCTTCCTGCGGATGGATGCGTCGACTTCGAATAGTCTGCAATGCCTCAATGCACTCGGCGGCGACGACTATCGGGTCCACGCTGTCCTGCGGGTTCGCGCCGTGTGCGGACTTGCCCTTGATCGTGATCGTGAACCTGTCAGCGGACGCCATGGCCGATCCCGAGATCACCCCGATCGTGCCCGTCTCGAGCGTCGGCATCACGTGAAGGCCGAAGATCGCATCGGCCTTTGGACTGGCGAGAGCGCCGTCCTTGATCATCAATCGGGCGCCGCCGGCCTCGCCTTCCGGCGCGCCTTCCTCTGCGGGCTGGAAAACGAAGACGACCGTCCCGGTCAGATTCGCCCGCATCCCCGAGAGCAGTTCTGCCGCGCCGAGCAGCATCGCCGTGTGGGCATCGTGCCCGCAGGCGTGTTTCACGCCCGGGTTCTGCGACTTGTACGGAACATCGTTCATTTCGTCGATCGGCAGCGCGTCCATGTCGGCCCGGAGCGCGACGACCGGCCCTGGCTTTCCGCCTTTCAACACGCCGACGACGCCGTTGCGTGCGATCCCGGTTCGCACCTCGATTCCCGGCATCGCGCGCAGCTTTGCGGCGACGATTCCCGACGTCCGCTCCTCGCGATTCGAAAGCTCCGGATGCATGTGCAGGTCGCGTCGAATCTCGACGAGTTTGGGCAGCAGCGCTGCCGCCGCATCGTGGATCGGGCCCTTTCCGGCTGGCGTACGCGCAAGAACGGTCGGAGTCGGTATCGACAGCAGCGATGCCGCCAGAAGGAGTGCTGAAAGGTTAAAACGGTTCATCGTGCGGGCGATTTGAGCACAGTCACGTCCATTGGGCCAACGAGTGCAAGACGTAGCGACCTCGAGGCTCTTTCACACGCATCGGCTCACCGCCTTCGACCGCGGAGCGGTCGAAGGAAATAGCCGTGGGTCGCGCGCGGGCGAGCGCAGC
>CAZQBW010000077.1:0-20051 GCA_964591515.1 uncultured Clostridia bacterium | reverse complement strand
TACATCACGTGATGGGTCGCGTCACTGCCATCGATCGAGACGGCGAGCACATCGAGGTGGTCCAGGCCGAGCGGGGTGTTGCCGGGATGGTTAGGCGAGTACTCGACTGGTTGGGGTTCAAGAAGGGATAGGATTGCCGGAGCCATTCCGAGGGCACCGAGTCTGGAAGGCCACGTAGGCGAGGCTTCACTGAGCCTGGAGCACTCCGCCGAGCAGAAGTCCCGCGAGCAGAAGGCCGAGCGCCACTCGATAGCCGACGAAAACGAACGTCGTGTGCGTCCGCAGGTACTTCAGCAGCAGCGCGATCGACGCGTAGCCGACGACGAACGAAACCACAGTCGCTACGACGAGCGCCGGAGTGCCCGATCCCCCGAGCGAAGCGCGTATCTCGTAGAGTTCGTAAACACCGCTCAGCATTACCGCCGGAACGCTGAGCAGGAACGAAAACCTTGCTGCCGCCTCACGAGTCAGACCGCAGAAGAGCGCAGCCGTAATCGTCGTGCCGGAACGCGACGAGCCCGGCAGCAGCGCAACTGCCTGCGCTGCGCCAATGGCGAGTCCTTCGGTCCAGCCAATGTCCGCCATCTCTTTTCGCAGTGTGGCGACTCTCTCGGCGACCAGCAGGATCAAACCGAGGCCGATCAGCGTTGCGACCTGCACCCACAGCGACCTCGCCCCGCCCTTGATGAAGTCCTTGAAGAGCAGTCCGCACACGCAGATCGGAATCGTTCCGACGCCAATGAGCCACGCGACCTTCGCATCCTGCGACGCCCACGGCGCGCCCTTGAAGCCGCCGCGCAGCCACGCAAAGCCGTCGACGACGAAGGCGCGCGCGAGCCGCCACAGATCGCTCCAGAAGTAGATCAGGACGGCCAGCAACGTGCCCAGCTGCATTACGGCGGTTGCTTCGGCTCCGATGTCCTTCCATCCGAGCAGCGCCGGCACGATCCGCAGATGCGCCGTGCTGCTGATGGGCAGGAACTCGGTCAGTCCCTGAACGATGCCGAGCACGATCGCCTGAATGAGCGTGAGCTGTTCCATGTTCTACTGCCAGCGGAAGAGCTTCAGAGCGACCGCGAAGCTCACCACGGCCCAGACCGCGAGTATCGCGAGAGGGACGGCGACCATCGACAGAGTGGCGCCTTCGTTCACGATGGCCCGCAACGCATCGTTGAACGCAGTCAGAGGCAGAATCCGGATGATCGGCTGCGCCGCAGCGGGAAACCTGTCGGATGCGAAGAACGTCCCCGAGAGCAGCCACATCGGGAGCATCACGAAGTTCATGAGCCCCGACACGCCTTCGATCGTCGACGGACGCGCAGCCACGAGCAGCCCGAGTCCCGAAAAGACCGTGCCGCCGAGCCATATCGTGACAGCTATGGCGAAAATCGAGCCCCGCACCGGCACCTGGAACACGAGCGCCGAGAAGCCGAGAATTGCCGTTACCTCGACCGCCAGGAAGAAGTACCGCGAAAACATGAACGAGAGCAGGTAGTGCGAGCGCCGCATCGGCGTCGCCGAGAGCCGCTTGAGCAGGCGGTTCTTGCGAGCCGTGACGATCGCGAAGCCCAGCCCCCACATCCCGCTGCCCATCATGTTGATGCCGATCAGTCCCGGGATCAGCCAGTCGATGTAACGCGCGCCGGCCTCGCTGACCTCGACGTTCGTCGGCGACAGCGGGTCCTTTCGTCCGGCGGCCCGCTGAAGAGCGTCGTCGACCTCGAGCCTTGCGGCGCGACTCTCGGGCCGCGCCGGGTCGAAGCGGTAGGCGACACTGTCTCCTGACGACTCGACGAGCAATGCGACCTTGCCGGTGCGAAGTGCGAGCGAGGCATCATCGGGAGGGAGAAGTGCGACGTCGAGCATCTTGGAGAGTCGGAGCGAATCGGCACGCGCCGAGGCCGCCGGCCCGTCGTTGACGACAGCCACCTTCACGACGTCGGGTCCGGTGTTGCGGAACGCGATTCCGAGGGCGCAGGCCATCAGGATCGGGAACACGAAGACCCAGAAAATCGCCTCGGGCTCGCGAAGGAATTCGCGCAGCCGCACTCTGGTAAGTTCGAGTAGCGGGTGCGACCCGCCCTGTCGTTCAGGCATCGCGGAGCATCCTTCCCGTCAGATGGACGAAGACGTCCTCGAGCGTCGCCTGGTGCGTCGTCAGTGTCATCAACCGGGCGCCCTGTCGATCCAGCTCGCCGAGCAGTGCCGGTAGCGCCACGCTGATGTCGATTACGTTCAGCGTGTTGCCGATCTCGGTGGCCTTCGTCGAGCGCACGCCGGGCAGCGCGCCAACTGCATCGAGGTCGACGTCGCCTTCGACCGAGAACTCGACAACCTGGTCGGCCCCGAGCGACGCGATCAGCTCGACAGGCGAGCCGAGCGCGATGATTTTCCCGTGGTCGACGATCGCGACGCGATCGCAGAGGCGCGATGCCTCTTCCATGTAGTGCGTCGTGAGCAGGACCGTCCCGCGTTCGCGCTTGTAGCTGTCGACGATGTCCCAAAGCTGCAGCCGTGCCTGCGGGTCGAGCCCGGTCGTGGGCTCGTCGAGAAAGAGCACGTCGGGGTCGCCCACGAGCGCGCACGCGACTGCGAGGCGCTGCTTCTGCCCGCCCGAGAGCTTTCCGACACGCGAGTCCTGCTTCTCCGTGAGCGCGACGGTGGCGATCGTCGTGTCGATGTCGCGACCAGTGGCGTAGAAGCTCCGGAAGAGTGAGATCGTCTCGCGGACCGTGAGCTTTTCGGAGACCTGCGTCTCCTGGAGCTGGATGCCGAGCCGGTCACGGAGGGCGACGTCCTGGCCGCGCCCCCAGTGCATTCCGAGGACCTCGACGTCTCCGGCATCCGGTTTGGTGAGCCCCTCGAAAATCTCGACGGTCGTCGTCTTGCCGGCGCCGTTCGGTCCGAGCAGGCCGAAGCATTCGCCGGAGGGCACGGTGAGGTCGAGGCCATCGACGGCGACGACGTCGGGGTAGCGCTTGACGAGTCCGCTGCAGCGCAGCGCGATGGATGGGGTCGTGGTCGACATGACAAGGATCGGGAGGATACACGGGTGAGTCGAGAACGGAGAAGGCGTTGCCGTACGGAGAGCACAGAGTCACAGAGAGCACGGAGTCGCCGATCGACGATCAGGTCAGCTCGGTGCTCTTTGTTTCTCCGTGTTCTCTGTACGGCAACGCCTTCTCGTTCGAGCTCGCGCGCGGCCTCCTCCGTTGACGGCAGGCCGCAATCTCACGACAATCAGGCGGGTTCGCCCGCCGTCGCCGGCGGATTCGCCCGGCCGATTAGGTACGATCGAGGAACCTGAATGCTCGCAGCGAATACGCTTCTCCACAACCGATATCTGATCATCAAGCAGCTCGGCCAGGGCGGCATGGGTGCCGTCTACCTTGCGACAGACCAGACATTCGGAAGCACCGTCGCCCTGAAAGAGACGCTCATCACCGACGAGCTGCTGCGAAAGGCGTTCGAGCGAGAGGCGCGCCTCCTCAACAGCCTGCATCACGCGGCCTTGCCGCACGTATTCGATTACTTCTTCGAGGCCGATGGCCAGTTCCTCGTCATGCAGTTCATCCCGGGCGAAGACCTCGGGCAGCACATGAAGAAGTCCGGTCGGGGCTTCGATCCTGCGCTAGTAATGAAGTGGGCCGACCAGCTCCTCGACGCGCTCGACTACCTGCACTCGCACGAACCGCCGATCGTGCACCGCGACATCAAGCCCGAGAACCTCAAGCTCACTCAGCGCGGAGACGTCATCCTGCTCGATTTCGGCCTGGCCAAGGGCTCCGTCGACCAGATGACGCTGGTGTCGAACAAGAGCCTGTTCGGATACACGCCACACTACGCGCCGTTCGAACAGGTTCGAGGAACGGGGACCGATCCGAGAAGCGACCTTTACTCGCTCGCCGCGACGATCTTCCACCTGCTGACCGCGACACTGCCGCCCGACGCTCTCACACGGGCAGAGAGCGCGCTCAACGGAGAAGCCGATCCGCTCGCGAACCTGCCGGCGATGCTTCCCATGGTGCCGCCCCAGGTCGCCTACGTGCTGCAGCGTGCCCTGGCACAGAAGCGCGACCATCGTTTTGCGAACGCGGCGGAAATGCGCGCGGCGCTATCGGGTGCTATCCGTGCCGGCGGCGGGTTGCCGTCTGGAGCGATGCAGGGCGGTACCCTGCTCGAGCCGTCGCCGCCTCCGCCTCCTCCGGCCACCAATCCCTGGGCCCAGGTTCCGACGATCGGTCCGGCATACGGCTCAGGCTCTCAGCCTTCGTATCCGTCCAATCCGCCGGTGCCCACCTATCCGTCCAATCCGCCTCCGACCTATCCCTCGGCCCCGCCGATCGGGCAGCCGCAGGGCGGCTACGGAATCCCGAATCCGTCCGTGCCGCCGACGCAGCCCCAGTATCAGGCCGTCATGCCGTCCACGGCGCCGATTGCAAAGCCGAGTGGCAACGGGAAGCTGTGGTTCGGTCTCGCAGTCATCGCGGTACTGCTCATTGCCGGAGTCGTTGCCGGCGGAATGCTCTTCTGGCCGATCCTGTTCCCGCCGACCGTGACGAACGCGAACGCGAATTCCAACTCGGCGAACACGAATGGAACGACCCCGCCGACTACCGTGAAGGGGAAGAGCCTGTCGCCGGCTGGCACGATCTCGACGCCGACGACTCTGCTCGAAACCGCTATCACACCGGATGGCAAGTATGTCGTCTCGTCGGGTGAAGAGAACGTGTTGCGTCTCTGGCAGTCGAGCGGCGGAAGCCAGGTTCGAACCCTTCAGGGTAATTCGGCACCGTCCAAGGGGCTGGCGGTCAGTCCCGACGGTTCGCTCGTCGCCTCGGGCTCTGACGATGGAATGGTCATGGTCTGGAATACGAGCGATGGATCGGAAGCTGGCTCCGTGGAGGCTCACGACGGATTCGTGTTTGCCGTCGAGTTCAGCCCGGACGGGACTCAGCTCGCTTCGGCGGGTAGCGACAAGATCATCAATATTTGGAACGTCGAAGACCTCACGCTGGTGAAGTCGGTGTCGGCGCCGATGGCCGACGATCTCATCGTGACCCTGAGCCCCGACCTGAAGTTGATCGCCTACTTCACGAAGGCCAAGGGAGTGAACGTCTGGTCGACGGACCGTGACGCGAAGGTCGCCTCGCTTCAGAACCATGCTTTCGACGTCAGCTGCGGCGTCTTTTCGAGCGACGGATCGCTGCTGGCCATCGGCAGCGCCGATGGAGTTGCACGGATCTGGAACGCCTCGACTGGAGCGCTGGTTCGCGAGATGAGGACCGGCTCGAGCTCGGTCAAGCGACTTCGGTTCTCGCCGGACGGATCGCTCCTGCTTACGGGCGTGGCGGACGGGACGGTCCAGATGTGGTCCGTGACCGACGGCGCCGAGCTCACGAAGATGGCCGGGCACGGCGGAGCCATTCGGGGCATCTCGATCAGCGCCGACGGAAAGACGATCGTGACGGGCAGCGCCGACAAGACCCTTCGCATCTGGAATGTCGCCGACGGCAAGTAGCGCTCATTGCCCCGGCTCACCTCGCCGATCAACAACGGAGTTTCGATGAACAGACGATTGGTCAGTCTAGCCCTGTGCCTTGCAGCGGCACTCGTCGTGGTGTCTCCAGCAAGCGGTCAACGCACGCGACGCGCACCGGCAAAACCCGCCGCCGCGCCCGTTTCGCTCTCCGGAGCGCCCGCCAGGTCCTTTCCCGCCGGCACGATGTTCTATGCGGAGGTGTCCGACACGGCGTCGGTCGTTGATCAGATGGGAGGAGTGGAGCTCCTCTATCGGCTCGTACGCGAGGGTTTCAAGGGTACGCCTTCGAACAAGTCGACGACGTTTCCGCTGACCGAGGAACAGTTTCGCGACGTGCTCGGATCGACGCTTGCGGTCGGGATGCTGCTGCCGGCGGACGCGCAGCTCGTGAACCTGCCGAGTGTCGATCCGATCATCGCTGGCGTCGTGCAGTCGGCTACGCCCGAGATCGCAACCCTCGTGCTCAAGGTGATGAAGGAAATCGGCCGCGGGCAGACGCACTCGGGCGCGCCGCCTGCGGCTGCGACCGTCCGGGGTGCAAAGATGTCGACGTGGGGAACGGGACGGGGCGCGTTCGCCGTTACGCAGGTTGGCGACGATTTCGCCTTCGGCGATCCGAACGGCGTGAAGGCAATTCTCGAGGCCACCGGTGCCGCAACTGGCGGACGCCTCTCCGACGTTCCGGCATTCAGGAGCGCCAGCGAGCGCGTCCCCGGCAAGCGCCAGTTCTTCGCGTTCCTGAATGGCGCTCCGATTGCGGCGGCATTCAACGCCGGCATCGACCAGTCGTATGCGAACATGCGACCCGCGCCGGCCAAGGGTGCGAAGCCATCGCCGGCTCCTTCGGTTGAAGCCGCTGCGCTCAAGGGCTTCATCGGAATGGACGCGCTCGTCGGAGGCAGCCTTACGGCGCTAGCGGAGAGCGGGCAAGTGACACTGCAGGCCGCACTCGAGCTCGACCGGACTCGAAACGGCCTCGTCGGTATCCTCTCGGATCCGCCGATCATCGAAGGGCGCTCAGCGGCGCTGATGCCGATCGACACGGACGGCGCGGTCGTGGGCAGCATCGATCTCGTGCGGATCTACGACCTCGTGCTGCAGACCATGACGCCCGAGCTCTCGAAGAAGATGGGGACGCCACCGCCTCCGGAGGTCATCCGCGAGTTCGAGACCAGGTACGAAATGAGGCTCCGCGACGACTTTCTCGCGGCCTTCGGCAACGAGTTCGCGATCGGCGTGATGATCGACAAGGCGCCCGCGACTATGGCCCGAGTCCAGGACGGCGGTGCACCTCCGCCGCAGAAAGCCCCGGACCTTGATGACGCCTTCATGATGATGGAGCTCCGGAACCCGGCGGCGATCCGGCAGTTCGTCGAGCGCTCGTTCGCCGTACCGGGAGGCGAGCCCACCGTGCGTCCCGAGGTCTTCCGGGATGTCGAGATCTGGAACTCCGGCCTTTTCGCATTCGCCATCGTCGGCAACTTTGCCGTCGCCGGCGCACGGAAGACGATCGAGGACATCATCGTCTCATTCCAGACCGAGCAAGGGTTGTTGCAGAACTCGGATTACCTGCGAGCGCTCGGCGGCATGCCCAACAATGCGATCGGCGTGCTCTACGTTTCGCCTGACTTCATCGACATGGCGGGGCGGCAGGGCGGGTTGCAGCAGTCGAAACCGCTGTATCCGCAGGGGTTGTTGTGGACCCTGCAGAAAGATGCGAACGGAATCTACACGAATTTCCAGGCGCCGTTGCCGGACATGAAGAACCTGTTCGACACCGGAAACAAGCTGGCATTCATCGAGCCTGCTCGGGATGTGTACGGCAGGCGCTAGCGAAAATTCCGACCGAACCCAATGGAGCGGCAATCCACAATTCACCGTTGAGGCGTAGCAGGAGTGTCGCGAAACTACTTCGTTGGGAGCACGGGAGCGAACAGTCGCTCGGTCCCGCGCTCCCTCGCGACGATATCGACGGCTGGAGGCGAGGATGTCCGACACGAAGCGGGAGGTGCCGGACGGCGGTGACCGTCCGATGAATCGGCGTGGATTTCTCGGGGCCGCGGCGGTCGCGGCGGGCTCGCTCGTTGCGGTCGCAGGCGGTGGCGTGTCGGCAGTGTTTCTCGCTGTTCCGGCGCTCGAGGGAGGTGGCGAGGCTGCGGGCTGGACGCTCGTGCGAAACGTGGCGGCGGTCGAGGGCGGCGGCCCGACGCGCGCGACGATCGACGTCACGAGCCAGTCGGGCTGGGCTAAATCGGTCACTCGCCAGGCCGTCTTCATCGAGCGTCGAACGGACGGCTCGGTCGTGGCCTATTCCGCGCGCTGCCCGCACCAGGGATGTTTAGTGGACTGGCGTGCGGCACAGAGCGATTTCTTCTGCGTGTGCCACTCTAGCACTTGGACCCGCGACGGACAGCTTGCGGTCGGACCGGCGAAGCGGGGGCTCGACCCCCTCGAAGCCCGTGTCACGGCGACCGGTGACGTCGAGGTGAAGTACGCCACGTTCGCGCTCGACACAGCTGAGCGCGTGGAGGTGGGCTGACCGTGGCCGGCGAAGGCTCGGGGCCGGTGGCGCGTCTGGCGGAGGCCATTGAGTCGCGGACAGGACTTGGCGCCTCCGTTCGCCAATCGGTGGACTACGTGATCCCGGGCGGATCGCGCTGGGTGTACGTCTTCGGTACGGCTCTCATGGCGGTCCTGCTGATGCAGACCGTCAGCGGGATCCTGCTCGGTTTCTACTACGTCCCGTCGATCGATCACGCACACACGACCGTGGCGTACATCCAGAAGGAGGTCGCGCTCGGCTGGCTGGTGCGCGGCGTTCACCATTACGGTGCGAGCGCTGTCATCCTGCTGCTGATGCTGCACCTCTCGCGGACCGTGCTTTGGGGCGCATATCGCGAGCGGCGCGAGGCGCTCTGGCTGGCAGGAATCGTCCTGCTCGTGCTCGTGATGGGGTTCGGCTTCACCGGATACCTGCTGCCTTGGGACCAGAAGGCGTACTTCGGGACGCAGGTCGCCGGCGGAATCGCCGCGAGCGTCCCGTTGGCCGGGGATATGCAGATGAAGCTGCTGCTCGGCGGCAACGACGTCGGGCAGGCGACGCTCTCGCGGTTCTTCGCGCTCCACGTTTTCGTGCTGCCGCTGCTGACCGCGGCGGTGCTCGCGCTGCACATCCGCTTCTTCCGTCGAGCCGGCGCCGCGGGTAGGGCCGTCGAGAACTCGGCGCAACTCAAGCGGCGTCCGTATTTTCCGGCGCAGTTCGCGCGCGACGTGCTCGTTTCGATTCTGGTAACGGGGATTCTGGTCGCCCTGGCCGTGTACAGACCGGCGATTCTCGGACCGAAGGCCGATCCCGGAGCCGAGTTCGTGCCGCGTCCCGAGTGGTACTTCCTGTGGATTTTCGAGTTGCTGAAAGTGATACCCGCGTTCTGGGGTGCGGTCGTGCTCCCGGGCGTCATCGTCACGGGTCTGGCACTGCTGCCGTGGCTGGACAAGGGGCCGGATCGGCGGTTCAAGAAGCGGTTGGTGCCCATCGGTGCCTTCGGCTTGCTGGCCGTGGCGGTCGTTACGTTGACAATCGTCGGGATCACGTCCGATGCCCGGAATCCGAAGATCCAGGCGCAGGAGGAAGCCGCCCGGGCATTCCTGGCGGAGCCATTCGTGCCGGACGTGATCGGTGGATCGAAGGGTGGAGCCGTTGCGGTAATCGGCCCGCCGCCTGAACCTTTCACGAAGAACTGCGCCGGGTGCCACGGAGCGACGGGCGAAGGAATGATCGGTCCCAAACTGCGGGGCATCTCGGCGAAGCCCGGACGGAGCGCGGATGACCTGACGAAGCTGCTCGTGAAGCCAAGTGACTTCGGGGTCGGGGAGGGAATGCCGGTCTTCGCGTCGCTGCCGGAGGCTGAGAGGCGCGCCATCGCCGAGTGGGTGGCGTCGCTGCCGAAGTCGTAGTTGCTCCTTTGCGTCTTTGCGAGTCCTTGGCGCCTTTGCGAGAAAGCAGACCCGAGAGCCTGTTTTCTCGCAAAGGCGCCAAGGACTCGCAAAGACGCAAAGGAAGACCGGAAGTACAGGAAGTTCGGAACCAACTTGACGCGCACCCGCAGCGCCGCTAAAGTCCCCGTTTTCGCGGGTATCTTTCCCCGCGAACAATTCAGGCCGAGAGGAGGTGACACGGTTTGGCCATTGTTGAAGTTCATCCGAACGAAAACCTCGAGAACGCACTGCGACGCTTCAAGCGCCGCGTTCAGGTCGAGGGCATCATCACGGACGTGAAGAAGCGCGCTTTCTACCTCTCTCCCACCGAGAAGAAGCGCATCAAGTCCGCGTTGGCCCGTCGTCGTGACGCCCGCAAGCGCCGCTACCGCAACTCGAGAGCCTAGCCGCTCACCCGCGCCGCGCTTGCCGCGCCGCTCGTGTCGTACAATCCGGAGCGGGATTGCCACTTACCTGGCAGTCCCGCTCCGGAATTTCACATCAGGGCCGGGGGAAGACGACCCGGTCGCTACCGCTCCCGGTTCTCAACCTGTACCAATCCCTTCGGAGACTCTCGCCGATGAGCGGCACGACCCCGGAATCCACGGCCGACCGAGCTCGACGCCTTCGCGACGAAATCCGGTACCACAACGATCGCTACTACCTCGACGACAACCCCGTCATCGCCGACGTCGAATACGACGCGCTCGTACGCGAGCTGCAGGACATCGAGGCAGCGCATCCCGAACTCGCCGATCCGGATTCGCCGACCCAGCGCGTCTCGGGTCGCGCCGCCGAGACGTTTGCGAAGTACCCGCACGCCCGGCCAATGCTGTCGCTCGACAACACCTACTCGATCGACGAGCTGCGCGCCTGGGATGCCCGAGTCAGAAAGGGGCTTGGCGAACAGGAATTCCGCTACATCGCCGAGCTAAAGATAGACGGACTGAGCCTCTCGATCGGCTACGACTCTCGCGGAATCCTGGCTCGTGGCGTCACCCGCGGAGACGGCGTGACCGGCGAGATCGTCACCGCCAATGTCGAGACGATTCCCGGCCTCCCGAAACGGCTGCCGGCGTCCGCTGTCGAGGCGCTTCCGAGAAAGGGCGAGATCGAGGTGCGTGGCGAGGTGTACCTCTCGACGGCGGAGTTCCGGCGGATCAACGCCGAGAACATCGAAGAGGGCGAGCGGACGTTCGCGAATCCGCGCAACGCCGCCGCCGGATCGCTCAGACAGAAGGACCCGTCCGTGACGGCGTCGCGTCGATTGGCGCTATTCGCCTACGAGCTCTTCGTCGAGGGTGAGAAGCCCTTCGCAGCGCAGTCGGACTCGCTCGAGTGGCTGAAGTCCGCAAAGGTTCCGGTGAACGACGCCTCGAGGGTCTGTTCATCCATCGACGAGGTGATAGAGGTCATCGAGAGCGCGGGTGTCAGGCGCGACGACCTGGGATACGAGATTGACGGCGTCGTCGTGAAGGTGGACTCGGTCGCGCAGCAGGAGGCCCTCGGCTCGACCTCGAAGGCGCCCCGTTGGGCCGTCGCCTACAAATTCCCTGCGCGCCAGGTCACGACGCGGCTCAACGACATCACGATCCAGGTTGGCCTGACCGGTGCGCTCACGCCCGTCGCCGAGCTCGAGCCGGTGCTGCTCGCCGGGTCGACGGTGTCGCGCGCCAGCCTGCACAACCAGGACGAGATCGCACGCCTCGATGCGCGAGTCGGTGACTGGCTGCTCATCGAGAAGAGCGGCGACGTCATACCGCGCGTCGTCAAGGTCGTGCTCGAACGGCGTGAGGAAGGGCTCGAGCCGTTCGTCTTTCCGACGGCGTGTCCGTCGTGCGGAACCGAATCGATTCGCGTCGAGGGCGAGGTCGTCCGACGGTGTCCGAATCCCGATTGTCCCGCGAAGCGGCTCAAGTCGCTGCTCCGATTCAAGGAGCGCAAGGCTATGAACATCGAGAAGCTGGGTGAAGCGCTCGTCGGGAAGCTCCTCGAAAGCGGGCTCGTGCGCGACGCGGCGGATCTCTATGCACTCGATCCGGCAAAAGTCACCGACCTCGAGCGAATGGGCGACAAGTCGGCGTCCAACCTCATTGAGCAGATCGAGGCAAGCAAGTCGGGCGGTCTGGCGAGGCTGCTCTATGCGCTCGGCATCCGGCACGTCGGCACGCGAATCGCGCAGGTGCTGGCCGGGGCGTTCGGCTCGGCCGAAGCCATCGCGGCTGCATCGGAGGCGGAGCTGACGGCCGTCAACGAGATCGGTCCGATCGTCGCGGCTTCGGTCGCAGCGTGGTTTCGCGACGAGGCCAATCGCAAGCTGATCGACCGGCTGCGGGAAGCGGGAGTATCGATGGAGGCGCCCAAAGTCGTGGTCGACGCGGCGGCGGGTGTGGCGGGCAAGACGTTCGTGTTGACCGGCAAGCTCGAGGGCTTCACGCGCGACGAGGCCGCGGCGCTCATTGCCTCGCGCGGCGGCAAGACGTCATCGAGCGTGAGCAGGAAGACGGATTACGTCGTGGCGGGTTCGGAGGCCGGCTCGAAGCTCGACAAGGCCGAGTCACTCGGGGTCACGGTGCTCGACGAAGCCGCCTTCCGGGAGCTGATGGCGGGAGATTAAGAGCATCGCGGATTCAGCGGATCATGCGGATGGTGCGGATCTGAACTCTGATCCGGTCTATCCGCAGCATCCGCTCAATCCGCGATGCTCTTCTCCTACGACCGCTGATCTGCCCGGAGCGGCCGTGGAGGCGCTTCCTTGTCCAGCAGCTCGGTCGTGCCTTCGGTGACGCTTGGCGGAGGCTCGACCTGGTCGAAGTCGTATCCCGCGGGCTTCTCGAGCTCGCCCGTAGTCTTCGCCGGAGGAATGTAGGCGGGAAGCGGGTTCGAGTCCATGATCGACACCGCTCGCGGCGGTTCCTGCAACGCGGCCTGCTCCTGCACGGCCTTTCGTCTGCGCCGCTTCTTCTTGCCGTCCTTCTCTTCGCGATATGCATCGAGCGCCGCGTGGAATGCCTTCGGGTTCGAGATGCTCTTGCGCAGGAGCGCCGCCTGCACCAGGTCCCGGATCGCGCTCGCGACCCAGAAGAGCATGAAGTAGACCCAGAAGGCTCCGCGGAACATTACGAGCATCGCCACGAACACCGCGACACTGGTCAGTACGTGATAGAGCGACTTGCTGAAGACGGTCGCGTACGCGACCTCCATGTCGACCGCGGCATCCGAGCCCTCAACTGGTGCCGGCGCCAGCGTTCCGGTCAGCGCCTGGCTGACGGCTTCGAGGTTGGTGCCGCAGCGCTTGCAGAACCGTGCCGGCTCGACACTCTGGGCCCCGCACTTCGGGCAGAAAACGACGTCGTTTGCCATAGGAATCTCGAAAGCGGCGCGAGTATAGCACAGCGGATACGCAGGTTGACGGTCTCGTCAAGCGGCGTCTACACTCGCTGTTTGTCGAACATCATGAGCCGCTTACCAAGTCCGATCCCGAACCGACGCCGGCGGCTCGCAGCCGCACTCCTTAACCTGTTCGTCGTCTCGGTTGCGGTCCTTCCAGCCGCGGCTCGACCGCTGCCGGCTGCGCAGGCAACCACGATCCAGCGCGACACGCTGCTCAATGGCCTGCAGGTGCAGTCGGTTCGCGCTCCTGGCGATCGTGTGTCGGTCGTCTGTGTCGTCCGGGCAGGCGCGATGTTCGATCCGGCGGGCAGAAGCGGACTTGCGAGGATGACGGCCGAACTGCTGTTCACCGGCGCTGGTTCGTACACGGGCGAGCGCATCCGTGCGGAGCTGGAAGAAGCTGGCGCGACGTTGACCGTGGACACGACGTGGGACGCGACGTGGATCGAGGCATCGGCGCCGCCCGACCGACTGGCGGTCGTCCTGGACATCATCAGTCTCGCGCTCACGGCGCCGAAGTTCGCGCCCGAGGACGTTGCGTCGGCGAAAGCGACGTTCGCCGGACGGGCCACGGCCGAGCTCGAGGATCCAATCGGAACCGCCGAACGCGGAGTTGCACGGGTGCTGTTCGGCAAGCACACGTACGGACGTGCAATCGACGGCGATCCGGCGTCGATCGAATCCATCACGCCACCTGACCCCAAGCTCTTCCACCAGAAATTCTACGGTGCAAACACTACCGTGCTGTCGATCGCGGGTCCTCTTGACCCGGCCGCGGCGCTGGCGCTCGTCAAGCCGCGATTCGGCCGCTACCTGAAGCGCACCGTCGTGCCGGCGACCTTCCTGCCTCCGGACCCGGCCGCTGCGACTCGGGTCTATGTCGTCGACCGGCCGACACCGCCCGGCGTGGATGTTCGAATCGCCACGATCGCGCCCGGACGATCCACGCCGGGCGTCGCCGCCACCCGCGCGTTGGCCGAGCTCGCGCGAGAATCGCTGACCTCGAAGCTGACGGCCGCCGAGGGGCTGACGGTGCGGTACGACGCGCGCGCGCTGCAGTCGCCGTTCGTCGTCGGCTTTCACGTGCCGGCGTCCCAACTCGCCGATTCCATCGCGGGCGTGGCCGCGACATACGAGGCGTTTCGGACGTCTCCGCCGACCGCGACGGGTCGTACTTTCTCTGCGAACGGTTCCAGTTCCGCCGCGGCGATAGCCCGTGCGAGCGCCGCAAACGACTTCTACGCGATGCAGAAGCTGGCGACGGATCCGTGGAATTTCCAGGTCACCGATGCGGACCTCCGTTCCGCAGTTCAGGCCACGTTGAAACCGGCGCTTACGGTGGTCCTGGTCGGAAACTCGGCCGAAATCGCGGCCGCGCTCAAGGATCGGTATCAGGTCGAGGCGCTCGTGCTGCCATGAATGCCGACACTGTAGGGCACCCTGAGAAGGCCGAGCGCGTTCGCGCGATGTTCGACCAGATCGCGCCCCGGTACGATCTGCTCAACCACGTTCTCTCGCTCAACATCGACAAGCGCTGGCGCACCCGCGTCACGCGAGAGCTGGCGAAGGCGCTCTCGAAGCCGGACGCACGCGCCCTCGATCTCTGTTGCGGGACCGGCGACCTGACGATGGCACTCCGAAGGGCCTTTCCCTCGGCAGACGTCGTCGGACTCGACTTCAGCCGGCCAATGCTCGTACGCGCGGATCAGAAATCCACGTCCGACCCCCGCGTTTCGCTGGTCCAGGGCGACGCAACGAGCGTCCCTTTTCCCGACGGCGGCTTCGACGCCGTGACGATCGCATTCGGGCTGCGCAACCTGACGTCGGTCGAGGGCGGTCTTTCAGAGATCCGGCGGATGCTCGCTCCCGGCGGTCGCGCCATCATTCTCGAGTTCTCGCGGCCGGTCTTCCCGTTGCTGCGCGAGGCGTTCGGTTTCTATTTTCACCAGATTCTCCCGCGTATCGGCGGCATCGTGTCGGGCTCTCGCGGCGCCTACACCTATCTGCCCAAATCGGTCGAGGACTTTCCGGATCAGAAGAAGCTCGCCGGATTGATGGAGGAAGCCGGATTTTCCGGGGTCCGCTATCGCAACCTGAGCGGCGGAATCGCCGCAATGCACGTGGGCGACCGAGGCGCCGAAGTCCTATGATCCGAGACGCCATCGAGTTCTTCCGCGATCGCTACGGCATCACGCCCGAAGACGTCGACCGCCTGATCGGCATCGCGCTCGCGCGCGGGGGCGACTTCGCGGACCTCTACTTCGAGCACACGTCGTCGGGCAGCGTCCAGCTGGAGGAACAGATCATCAAGACCGCGACCCGGTCGATAAGGCAGGGCGTCGGCGTCCGGGTCGTCATCGACGAGAAGACGGGATTCGCATTCACCGACAGCATTGACGTGGCCTCGATCGAACGGGCGGCGCGCACGGCTTCGTCGATCGCGCGGTCCGGAGGATCGCCGGATCCCGTCCGGGTCTCGCCGACTGCGCCCGTGCTCGACCTCTATCCTGTCGAGCACACGGCGACCGACGCGGACGTGGAATCGAAGATCGCGATGCTGCACAGCGCGGACGCGACTGCCCGCGCCTACGATCGCCGGATCCGCGAAGTCCAGGCCGGCGTCATCGACGAGTACAAGGTCGTCATGATCGCGACGAGCGAAGGCGTGCTTACGGGCGA
This sequence comes from uncultured Clostridia bacterium, assembly GCA_964591515.1. GTDB lineage: Bacteria > Acidobacteriota > Blastocatellia > UBA7656 > JADIYM01 > JADIYM01. The sequence continues at coordinate 4,462 of CAZQBW010000077.1, read as the reverse complement.
CATTCAACCCCTGGTGCGATTCGGCGTACACTGCATCGCTGACGACGATGGAAACCGGCAGGCCGGGCGCGCTGGCGGCGGCGGACGTCGAGGGCTCGATCATTTCCAGGGCGATGCCGCCCCCGAAACTTTCGCAGCAGATGCCGCGCGACAGGCCATCGTCCAGATCGAAGCGCTCGAGGCACCGTCGGGTGCGATGGAGGTCGTCCTTGGGAACGGCTGGCCCGGCATCCTGCTGCACGAAGCGGTTGGTCACGGCCTCGAGGCGGACTTCAACCGCAAGGGTACGTCGGCGTTCTCCGGCCTCGTTGGAACGCGGGTCGCGTCCGACATCTGCACCGTGGTCGATGATGGGACGATTCCAGGCCGCCGCGGCTCGTTGAATGTCGACGACGAAGGCCACACGACGACGTCTACGGTGCTGATCGAAAAGGGAATCCTGCGCGGCTACATCAACGACCGGCTCAACGCCGGACTGCTTGGCGTCGGACGCACCGGCAACGGGCGACGAGAGAGTTACCAGTCCATCCCGTATCCGCGGATGACGAACACTTTCATGCTGGCGGGGGAGGACGATCCCGCCGAGATCCTGAGAAGCGTGAAGCGCGGTCTCTACGCCGTCCAGTTCGGTGGCGGCCAGGTCGATATCACGAGCGGCAAGTTCGTCTTCTCGGCGAGCGAGGCGTACCTGATCGAGGACGGGAAGGTCACGGCACCGGTGCGCGGTGCGACGCTGATTGGGAACGGACCCGACGTGCTCACGAAGGTCACGGCCGTCGGATCGGATCTCGCGCTCGACCTCGGGGTTGGCGTCTGCTCGAAGAACGGTCAGGGAATCCCTGTCGGCGTCGGCATGCCGACGATCCGTATCTCGGAAATGACTGTCGGCGGGACGAAGGGCTAGTCGCGGCTCGCGGCGGAGCGTGCACACGGAACCGATGACGATCGACACACAACTTGCGACCGACGTCGTGGAGCGATGCCTCAGGCGAGGAGCCTCGGCTGCCGAGGTCATCGCGCGTGAGGAAACTGAGTTCTCGGTGTCGGTCCGGCTCGGCGAGATCGACACGCTGACAGAGGCGGACTCCTCGGCGCTAGGGCTGCGTGTGCTCGTCGACGGCAGGCAGTCGTCGGTGTCCACGTCGGATTATCGGGCAGCGTCAATCGAGGCGCTCGTCGACGAGGCGCTGACGCTGGCCCGCGTGACCTCGGTCGACGACTCGGCGGACCTGCCCGATGCGTCGATGATGGCAACCGAGCTCCCGGACCTCGAGCTCTTCGATCCCGCGATCGCCGGACTCTCGACCGACGAGCGAATCGACATGGCGCTGCGTGCCGAGTCGGCCGCTCGCGAAGTGGACCCGCGCATCACGAACTTCGATCGGGGCGGCTTCGGAACGACCGTCGGCCGCACGGTGTTCGCAAACTCGCTCGGGTTCGCCGGGTCCTACGACTCGTCGCTGATCTCGCTCTCGGCGATTCCCGTCGCGACCGACGGCGAGCAAATGCAGCGCGACTACTGGTACGACATGCGACGGTCGCTCGCGGAGATGGAAACCCCGGAATCCATTGGTCGAAAGGCGGCTCTGCGGACCCTCAGGCGGCTCGGCGCCAGGAAGGTCGAAACATGCGATGTGCCGGTCGTTTTCGAGCCGACCATCGCTCGAGATCTGCTGGGGACGGTCTTTTCGGCGTGCTCCGGCGAATCCGTCTATCGGAAGGCCTCGCTCTTCGCCGACAGTCTCGGTGAGATCGTCGCGTCGTCAATGCTGTCCGTCATCGACGACGGACGCGTCGTGAAGGGGATCGGATCGCGACCTTTCGATGGCGAGGGACTTCCGACGCGCCGGACGGCCGTCATTCGTGACGGTGTGCTCGAGAATTTCCTGCTGAACACCTACACCGGGCGCAAGCTTGGCATGCCCTCGACGGGCAACGCCTCGCGAGGAATCGTCGGGCAGGCGTCGGTCGGCTCGGGGAACCTCTTCATCGAACCCGGAGTCCAAGGACCAGATGAGATCATCCGGTCGGTGAAGCGGGGATTCCTCGTCACGGAGCTGATGGGATTTGGCGTGAACATCGTGAACGGCGATTATTCCCGTGGGGCTGCGGGCCTCTGGATCGAGGACGGCGAGATTGCGTTTCCGATCGAGGAAGTGACAATCGCCGGGAACCTGAAGGAAATGCTCGCGGGCATCGAGATGATCGGGAACGATCTGGAGTTTCGGGGACGAATGGCGGCTCCCACGATCCGGATCGCGAGGATGACCGTGAGCGGTCGCTGACCGGGCGGGAGAAAGGCACAAATGTTCAGCAACACGGAAGACTCGGGCGACAAGAACCGGACGCGGGCGATCATGGTGGCCGCGGGGTTCCTGGTTGTCGCCCTGGCTGCGGCGATCATCACGTACAGCGCCTGGAGCGGACCTGACCCGGGCGCTGCGCCGGTGCAGTCGGCCGGGCTGCCGAACGCCAAGCGCGCGGGAGATCCGGAATTCGAGAAGTACAAGGGACTCGTCAGTCTCGTGAACAAGAAGTTCTTCACGCAGGCGAACATGCTCGGACAGCGGCAGGCGCTTGCGAAGGGCGAGATCGCGAACTTCACGGGACGCGTGATCCTCGGAGTCGAACTGCGCGGGAAGGTGTTCGGGAAGGACGGCTCAGTCCTGGCCACGGTGCTGGCATCGCCGGTGCCGAAGGTCTACGAGAAGATCTCGCCAGGCGGCTCGGTCCCGTACTCGGTGACGATCGACGGAGTTCCGCAGAAGGCCGAGCTCGACGACATCACGATCGAGCTCGAGGGAATCGTCTTCGGGGATTAGTGAGTGGACAGGATCATCAGGATTCGCAGAGGATTGACTGGAACCTCCGGTCGACCATTGGAACCTGTCAGGTTCCTGTGAATCCTCTGCAAATCCTGTAATCCTGTCCACTCACCATGAACGAAGAACTCGCCCTAAACCCCAATCGCCTCATCAAGGCACTCGGCAAGCCGCCGGCCGAGTTCACGAAGCTCGACATCGTCCGATTTGTCGAACAGAACGACATCCGGATGCTCAACTTCCGTTACGTCGCGGGTGACGGTCGTCTGAAGAAGCTCAACTTCGTCATCAACAGCAAGGCGCACCTCGACAGGGTCCTCTCGATGGGCGAGCGCGTCGATGGCTCGAGCCTGTTCCCGTTTGTCGCCGCAGACTCGAGCGACCTGTACGTCGTGCCGCGATTCAGGTCCGCATTCGTGAATCCGTTTGCGGACGTGCCCACGATAGACCTGATCTGCTCGTTCTACGACAACCGCGGCGAGCCGCTCGAGAGCGCGCCCGAGTACATCGTGCGGAAGGCCCAGTCCGCGTTGACCGATCGCACCGGTCTCGTCATGGAAGCGCTTGGAGAGCTCGAGTACTACCTCTTTTCGGAGATCGACACGATCTATCCGATCGTCGAGCAGAAGGGCTATCACGAGTCGCATCCGTTCTCGAAGTGGGGACTCGTGCGACGTGAGGTCATGCAGCTCGTAAGCGAGATGGGCGGGACGATCAAGTACGGCCACGCCGAGGTCGGCAACATCATCAGTGGCGATCTCGAGATGGTCCAGCACGAGATCGAGTTTCTGCCTGCGCCGATCGAGGATGCTGCCGATCAACTCGTGACCGCCAAGTGGGCGATTCGCGAAGTGGCCTACCGGCACGGCCTCGAGGTGAGCTTCGCGCCAAAGATCATCGTCGGGCAGGCTGGCAGCGGAATGCACGTCCACACCCGATTCATGAAGGATGGCGTGAACGTGATGGCCGACGAGTTGGGACTTACTGACACGGCAAAGCGGGTGATCGCCGGATATCTGATGTGCTCGAAGTCACTCACGGCTTTCGGCAACACGGTCCCGACGTCGTTCCTGCGACTCGTACCGCATCAGGAAGCGCCGACGAGCATCTGCTGGGGTGACAGGAACCGGTCGGTGCTCGTGCGCGTGCCGCTCGGCTGGAGGGGCGTGGGCGACAGGATGCTCCGTCACGCAAATCCCCTCGAGCCGGCCGAGACCGACGTCCGGATCGAGAACAACCAGACAGTCGAGTTGCGCAGTCCGGACGGGAGCGCGAACGTGTACATGTTGCTGGCAGGCATGGCGGTAGCCGCCCGCTATGGACTCGAGCATCCGGATGCCCTCAAGGTCGCGGATGCGCTCTACGTCCACGCCGACGCGTCGAAGGTGAAGGGCCTCGAGCAGTTGCCGGCGTCGTGTTTCGAGTCGGCGGACGGACTCGAGAAGGATCGGGCGCGTTACGAGGCTGCTGGTGTATTCCCGGCGGGGCTTATCGACTCGATCATCGAGCGGCTCAAGGCCTACGACGATCTGAATCTGAGCGAGAGGCTGATGGGTGATTCGGAGGCGTTGAAGGCGCTGGTGAGCGATCACCTGCACTGCGGTTAGGGAAGCCCCTTGCGACGGGTCACGTCTTGCGCC
>CAZQBW010000076.1:0-20092 GCA_964591515.1 uncultured Clostridia bacterium | reverse complement strand
GGTACCGCGGGTCGCGTGTGCTCGTTGCACTCGCCCCCGCGACCCACGGCTATTTTCTTCGACCGCTCCGCGGTCGACTAAGCAGGCCAAACTCCAATCGACCGCTCCGCGGTCGATGCGGCGTGAAGCGCCGCATTGGATCGATCCAATGCGGCGCTTCACGCACTCCAGAGCGCTTCGCGCATGCTCCTGCGTGCGAAAGAAAACCGGGGCGGTAGGCCGCCCCGGTCGGATGGGTTCGGAGAAGAGCCGCTACGGCTTTCGCTTGCCGCCGCCACCGTTGCCCGACTTCGAGCCGCCGTTGTCCGGCGCCGGAGCAACGTACACCTTTGGCTCGGATCGTGGCGCCGGGCGCTCGACGCGCTCGGGTTTCGGTGCACGCTCGACTCTCGGCTCTGAGCGTGGCGTGGAACGTGTCTCGGTGCGCGGCGTGGCCCGCTCGGTTCGTTCGACGCGTGGCCCCCGTTCGGTCTTCGGTTCGACCTGTGTCGGACGCACGACCGGGTCCCGCTTCGTCTTTCGCTCGACGGGCTCGACGGTACGGTCGACCGGCTTCGCGGGTTTGTCGACCCGCTCGGATCGATCAACTCGCGTCGAGGGCTTGGTCGTCGCCGGTCGCTCCACCGGATCGCGACGGCGCGGCTTCGACACCGTCGTCGAATCGTCGCCGCCAGACGGTTCGATGGTAACGGGCTTGGTCGTACGCGGCTTCACACCGGTTCCGCTTCCCTTGACAGGACGCTCCTCGCGCATCGTCGGGACTTCATCGACCGTCGATGGCTTGCGAGGCGTCGGCTTGACAGCAACACCGCCCGCCGCCGGACGGATCGGCCGCGTCGAGACCACGCCACCTCCCGCCGCCGTGCGCGGCTTGACTGCACCGTTGACGACCGTAACGTCCTTCACGACCACCGGTCGGTTCCGGATCGAATCCGAAAGATTCGGCTTGATACGAGCGACCGTCGGCTTCACGTCTCTCGGAGCTCCGGGGATGACGACAGTGGGCGTGCGTCCGCCAAAGTCCGACTTCACGCCACCCGGCAGAATGCGCGCACCCGAGCCAGGCTTCGACACGCCGATGCCGCGTCCTTCACGCAGATGCCGCGGGACGAAGTCGCGATCGTGGCGGTTGTGAAGCCGTCGAATTCCGCTGTACGGCTCTCCAGGCGCAAGCGGCACCCAGACGTAGCCCGACGTGTTCGGGTACTGATACCAGGACACCAGTCCGGGGCTCCACGGGTAGTAGCTGTTGCCCCAGCCGTAATCGTAGCCGCCGTAGTACGAACCGTAATTCGAGCCGTAACTCGAAAACGGGATCCACGCCCAGCCATAGCCGTTCAGGTAGGACCAGCGACCGTAATGGAACGGCGCCCAGCCCCACGAATCGTACGAAACGAACGTGTAGCCGTAGCCGGGATAGTACTGCCAATAGCCGTTCGAGTATGGCGACCAGCCGGAGCCAACGCGAGGAATCCAGCAGTTGCCGTACGAGCTGTTGGCCAGCCAGCTGCCGTAGAGCGCAAGCTCCGCGAGGCCGTAGATGTCGCTGCGATTGAACGCGGACGACACGCTTCCGGAGTTGTAGTTGTGCGAGTCGTAGCGCGCGTAGTCCTGATCGAGCCCGGTCGACCAAGTGTCGAACGAGTCGTAACCGGTCCACGCGACAAGGTCCACGTTCGAGGGATCACCGTAAGGCATCGTCGCTGTCTCGCCATCGTCAACCTGCACCGATCGGTCGGGCGTGCTGACCGTTGCGCGGCCGTCGTGGACTGCCACGCTCGTATCGCCATCGTCCGTGACGTCGACACGATACACACCCTCGTCCTTGATCGTGATGGAAGCTGACGGCGCGCTGATCTCGAATTCGTCGCCGCCGTTGAAGTTGCGCAGTGACACGATCACGCTTCCGACGGGCACCTCGAGGCGCACGCTGTCGGTGTCGAGTTTCGCGACGACGACGTCAGTGTCTGAACCGAGTCTGACGTAGCGTCCACCGCCGAACTGCATCTCGAGCCGCGAATTGACCGTCGTGAAGAACTCGTCGCCCTCGAAGACCGGAGTGTTGCGATCGACGTCTTCCCATTGGCTCGAGCCAGGCTGTCGCAGAGCGGCATCGCCGTCGAGATTGGAGATGCGGCCGACGCGGGAAGGCGGCTGATCCTCGAGGTCCTGGTCGTAGCCGTTAGACTGCGCCAGCGCGGTCTGCGCGCCCCAGAACGGCAGCGCGAGCGCCGCAGCGAGCAGCGCGGCTGGGATGCGATACGAGAAGCGGGGGAACAACATGGCGATCACCTCGCGAGTGAGCGAATTCATTCACCGACCGGGAGAGCAAGATCCGTGCCCTGCATTGTTGCACGACGCGGGAATTTCATGGCTCGAGAAAGCCAGGTCCGGAGAGGGCGCACACGGATCCGTCCTTCGATGCCTTCCGTTGCGTCTCTGCGCCTTTGCGCGAGAAAGCCGCGTGAATGCAACGAGTTGCGAGGCGGGCCGCGCGCGAGCGAGCAAAGGCGCAATGGACGGGCAAGGCGCCCACATCATTCATGTATGTAACTGTCCGTGTATGCCTTCCCGAAACGCGAAACGGGGGCTACACGATATGGTGTAGCCCCCGTCGGATATGCGGCAAATTGGCCCGCCAGACTCACACTCTCAGTACGTCGAGAGTGCCCGGAGCGCCTCCGCGATGTCCGCGGTCTGCGGAAGGATTTCGTCCTCGAGCCCCGGGTAGTAGGCCACGAAAGTGTCCGTCGCACCGACGCGGCGAACTGGCGCGTCGAGGTACTCGAAGAGCTCGTCAGAGATCCGTGCGGCGATTTCGGCGCCGTATCCCCAGGTCTTCATGTCCTCGTGAACGACGAGAACGCGGTTGGTCTTCTTGACCGAAGTGGCGATCGACTCCCAGTCGTAGGGGCTGAGGCTGCGCAGATCCAGGACTTCGACGTCGAGCCCCTCCTCCATCAACTGCTTGCAGGCAACGAGCGTCCGCTGGACCGTGGCTCCGTATGTCACGACCGTGACGTCGTGGCCCTCGCGCGCGACTCTCGCCTTTCCGAACGGAATCATGAAATCCGGGTTCGCGTACGCGCTCTTGTTGTAGGTCTGCCGGTAGAGGTGCTTGTGCTCGAGGAACAGCACCGGATCGTCGGATCGGATCGCCGTGCGAAGAAGTCCGGCTGCGTCCAGTGCCGTCGACGGCATCACCACCCGCATTCCCGGCGTGTGGGTGAAGAGCACTTCGCCTGACTGGCTGTGATAGATAGCGCCGCCCGTAAGATATCCGCCGCATGCCACGCGAATGACGATCGGGCACGAGAAATCGCCCGCCGAGCGCCATCGCATCGTCGCGACCTCGTTCCGCAGTTGCTGCATCGCCGGCCAGATGTAGTCGAAGAACTGGATCTCGACGAGCGGCTTGAGGCCACGCGTCGCCATTCCGACAGCGCGTCCGATGATGTTCGCTTCCGCAAGCGGCGAGTTGAACACGCGGTCTGCGCCGAACTCCCGCTGAAGGCCATAGGTGACCTTGAAAACCCCGCCCTTGCCCTTCACCTGCTCGAGGTTCTCCTCGCGCGAGCAGTCGGCCACGTCCTCGCCGAACACCACGATACGCGGGTCGCGCCGCATCTCCTCGTGCATGGTCCGGTTGATGTGGTCGAGCATCGTCTTCTCGCCAGTCTCCTCGAAACGGGGATCTGACTCGGTATCGAATGCCTCCGACGACGGGTCGACGTCGGGCGAGTAGACCCACTTGAGGTGCGAGCCCGGCTCGGGCTTGACCGAAACCAGCGCGCGATCGCTCGCGTCGTTGATCTCCGCATCCACCTTTGCCCGAAGTTGCTCGAGCTCCTCCTCCGTCGCGATGCCTTCTGCAATGAGGAGATGAGGGAACCGCACGAGGGGATCGCGATGGGCATCCGCCTCGAGCTCGGAAGGAGGCCGGTACAGCCGCTCATCGTCCGAGAGCGAGTGCGAATACGGACGCACGACCTTTGCGTGCACGAGCGCGGCGCCCTGGCGGGTACGGCAGTATTCGACCGCTTCCGTCATCGCGGCGTAGGAAGCCAGTACGTCGCAGCCGTCCACCTCGATGATCCGCAGGTTCGGGAAGCCGGAAACCAGCTTCGAGACCGAGCCGCCGGCTGTCTGGACCTCGACGGGCACCGAGATGGCGTAGCCGTTGTCCTCCACGAGGAAGACCACGGGCAGCTTGAGGTTGCAGGCGGTGTTGAGAGCTTCCCAGAACTCCCCTTCGGACGTCGTTCCGTCGCCGGTCGAGCAGTAGACGACCTCGTCTCCCTTGAAGAGATCGACGCGGTCTTTCAGCGCGTCAATGAGACCGAAACGGTAGCCGGCCTCGGCGCAGCCGACGGACTGCAGGAACTGGGTTCCGGTCGGCGAAGACTGAGAGACGATGTTGAGCGCCTTGTGGCCCCAGTGTGACGGCATCTGGCGTCCGCCGGAGTTCGGATCATCGGACGAGCCGACCGCTTCGAGCAGCATCTCGTACGGCGTCATGCCGAGTTGCAGACAGAGAGCGCGGTCCCGGTAGTACGGGTAGAACCAGTCGTATGCCGGCTTCATCGCCATGGCGGCGGCCGTAAGGATGGCCTCGTGGCCTGCACCACTGATCTGGAAGTAGATCGCGTTCTGGCGCTTGAGCTGAATCTCCTTGTCGTCGACGCGGCGAGACACGTACATCGTGCGGTAGATCTCGACGAGCTGTTCGGGGCTGAGCCCGTGAAACGAGTCGACGGCGGGCTTTCTGCGAGTCGCCATACCAGCGGTCCTCCACTACGGATGAGTTTCGGCTGCTGCCGAAAAAGAAGCCAGTTTAGGGGCCGGAAGGCCATTCCCGCAAGGTCGAGGGTCTTGCGGTAGCGAGTGCCCCTCCGTGTCTCTGCGTCTCCGTGTCTCTGTGTGCGCAGCTCTCTCCTCGAGCGGATACAGAGCTTCGCGCACAGAGACACGGAGACGCAGAGACACGGAGTAAGACTACTCGGACGCGAAGCAGCCGTTGCGCTTAAGGTACTCGACCAGTCCGGGCAGCTTGAACCGCTGGCCGATGTTGTGGGCGACGTCCTGCTCGAGAGGCTTGATCAGGCGCTCCTCGGGCGCGAGCAGCTCGTTGAGCTCCTCGTTGGGCATGAAAGTCACTGCGACCTGACCCGACAGCACGCGCTGGCCGCCCCGGAGAGCGAACAGATGCGCCAGCAACCTGTATCCGTTCCAGGCGAAAAACACGTTCGGCCCGGGCAGCAGGGTCATCGCCGCCGTCAGCGGCAACATCGCCCCGTTGATGATCATCCACCGGCGATGCGACGCTGTCTTGTTGAGCAGCAGGAGCCTCAGCCGCCGGCGCGCGTACTGCGGACTGATTCCGCTCGGATAGGTGACGACGACTTCCGGTGCCTTGCGGAATCGCCTGAGCATCGGCTCAGTCGGATCCACTCTCGCGTTGAGAGTGTCGAGGATCTTCCGCAGGCGCGACTTGGTCCCGTCAGGTCTCGGGCGCTCGACCGCGTGCCAGGTACTCGTGATCTTCCGCCGCAACCAGACCATCCAGCCGGATTGCGTCGCCTCGCCGTCCTGATCGACGAGCGAGTCCTCGGCCTGTTCATCGGGATAGAACTCCCAATGACGCCGGTAGACGTGAATGAAGTACACCCGCATGCTCACGTCAGTCATTCTCCGGGGCCTTCAGGCCAATCGCAAAGACGAAGACGAGGATCATTCCGGCGACAAAGCCGCCGATGTGCGCAAGGTAGGCGACGCCGCCGCCTGCAGGTCCCTCCGCCAGCTGGCTGACGAACTGGAAGACGAACCACAGTCCGAGCACGATGATGGCCGGGACCGACGTAATGATCCGGATGATCAGGACCCGGACGCGGTTCTGCGGAAACTTCACCAGGTATGCGCCGAGCACGCCAGCAATGGCTCCGGACGCTCCGAGCGTCGGAATCACCGAGCCCGGATCCGGCAGGATATGGGCAAAATCGGCGACGAAGCCGCAGACAAGATAGAAAACGGCGAATCTCACGTGTCCCAGCAGATCCTCGACCTGATCCCCGAAAATCCACAGGTACAGCATGTTCCCGGCGATGTGCATGATCGAGCCGTGCATGAACATGGACGAGAGCAGCGTGAGATAGATCGGCGTCGGACCCGGATACTGCGGAACGGTGAAGGACTGCCCACCCGCCTCGACGACCACGGGTCGAACGATGTCGATTCCGGTCGTGATCTCGAACGGGACGGCCGACCACGCGTACGTGAATCGATCGCCGGCTGTCATCTGCAGCAGGAAAACGAGCGCATTGATCGCTATCAGCCCGTAGACGACGTACGGCACCGTGCGCACGTCAGAATTGTCATCGCCGAGGGGAAACATGAATTCGCATCGTCCTCGATCGTCGCGTTGCGGGCTTCGAATCGGCTGACCAGTCTCGAGTGGGGATCGCGTCGCGAACCGTCATTCGTCGACGCCTCCGATGCGTCCTCCCCAGCGGAGTTTTCCACGCAGCACCTCGAAGTAATTCCGGTCGCGCGGCGTGATGACGTTAAACGTGGCAGAACTCTTCCGCAAGCGGATGCGATCGTGGATGGCGAGGTTGATTCCGATCTGTCCGTCGACGGTGAGCGTGACCGGCTCGGCGGTCGGGCGAAGGGCGAGCTCGATCGAAACCGAGTCGGGGACGACGAGCGGCCGGTTCGAAAGGGTGTGCGGGCAGATCGGATTGAGGACGAAAGCTCCGAGCGACGGCATGAGGATCGGTCCGCCGGCGGACATGTTGTAGGCCGTCGATCCCGTTGCAGTCGACACGATCAATCCGTCCGCGCGGTAGTACGTGACGTAGCGTCCGTCGATCGAGCAGTCGACTTCGATCATTCGCGCCAGTGCCGATGTGTTGATGACGGCGTCGTTCAAGGCCGTCGTGTGCTCGATACGCCGTCCGCGGCGCTCGATGTCGCACTCCAGCATCACGCGCGGGTCGAGCTCGAACTCGCCCGCGATGATGGCGTCGAGTGCCGGGAACATCGTCTCATCCGTGAATTCCGTTAGATATCCGAGCGTGCCGAAGTTGACGCCGAGCACTGGGGTTCCCCGCTCACCGAGCATTCGAGCCGCACCGAGCATGGTTCCGTCCCCGCCAAGGACGATGACGAGGTCCGCAGTCGATGCGAGCTCGGCGGATGGCACCTCGCGCGCGCGCCCGCCCGAGTCCGTCCGGCGTCCGTGGATTACAACGTCGATTCCACGCTCGATCGTCCAGTCGAGAAGTCGCTCGACGATGGGTTCCGCCCGGGGCTCCTTGCGCTTGACGACGAGGCCGATGCGTTCGATCCGGTTGAATTCCGACACGCGCGGATTGTAACCCAGCGAGGCTCCTGCTGCGCGGAGGAGGTATCTCGGGACTCCGACCCGCTCGCCACCGCTCGCGGTACTGATGCGTCGACATCCGGTTTCCAGTCCCGAATGGGGAGTTTCGCCGCGCCTTCAGTGCTGTTTGACCCCAACGGGCATGGGGAGTACGCTTCGCGTAACTTTTTGGTAGGTCTCTTGCTCCGTCACTGAAGTATCGAATCGCTCATGAGGGGGATGGAATCCTGAGCGCAGGCTCGAAGCGTACTCCCCACAGAATGTCCGAAACGCCGATGAATCAGCACGCGGCATCCGCTGGTGAGGATGAGGTGGCGGTGTCCGACGCAAAGCCCCGACGACGTGACACGTCCCCGCTGGTGTTGCCGGGTGGCATCGTCATCACGGCGACGGAAGCAAAGGACGAGCGGTCTATTCGCCGCGAACTCCTCCTCGGCGACCTCGCCCGCCGTACCCTTGCCGACCTCGACCCCCGCGCGCTGGCGCGTGTCGCCGTCGAGACTATCGGCCGCGGGCTCGAGCTCGACGTCTGCGCCCTGTTGTCCATGCGGGGCAATCGGCTCATGTCGCGCCAGAGCGGCCTCTACCAGGCTGGCAGCTCAGCGCTTCCGGACGATTTCGCAATTGATGGGGCAAACGAGATCTTCAGCGCAATCCGGCTGGAAGGCGAAGTCGTCGTCTCTGACGTCAGCGTCGACGTCGCACCCGACACACCGCTGGCACACCTTGCCGTCGCACTTTCCGCTCGCGCCCTGTTCGCCGTGCCCATCGTCTTCAGCGCCCGTATGCGCGCGTTGCTCGTGATGGCGATGCAGTCCACGACGCGCGAATGGACGCTCGAGGATCGTCACGTAGCCCGCGAGGCCTCGACGATAGTCAGCATCGCCCAGCGGCAGGCAGAGTTGCTCGACGAGGCGCGACGGGTCGGAGAGCGGGAGCTGCTCATCCGGCAGATCGGCCGCGCGTTGCGAAGCTCGCTCGGACTCGATCACGTGCTCCGTACCGCTGCCGACCGAGTCGGCGAGGCAGTCCAGGCCGACGGCCTCGTCGTGTGGCGATGCGAGCACGGCGCCGATCTGACTCCGCTCTGGCGATTCGTCGACGGCGGCGTTGACCACCGGCTTGTCGAGCGGGCCGACAGCGAGTCCGTTGCTGTCACGGTCGCAGACGACGTGCTCGACGAGCTTCTCGCGCGCCACACCGCCCAGATCGTCGAGGACGGCTGGATGGCCGCGGCCACGCTCGAGGCGAAGTCCCACACGGCCGATCGACGTGTGGTCGTGTGTCCAATCGTCGTACGCGGTGAGATCTGGGGATTGCTCGAGATCGATCGTCGCACAGCCGGCTGGGTGTGGCGCGAGGGCGAGCTCGCATTCATCAGCGAGGTCGCCGAGCAGCTGGCCACCGCGGTTCATCAGGCGCAGCTGTTCGATCAGGTGCTGCGAAGCCAGCACGAATGGGAGACGACGTTCGACGGACTCGCAGATGCCGTCATCATCTATGACGACGAGCGCAACGTCCGCCGGACGAACCTCGCGACATCGTCGCTGCTCAACCGGACGCTCGGAGACCTCGTCGGCCGGCCCTGCTGTTCGCTCGGGCTCTGCACCGACAAGGACGGGTGCGCGGTGGAGCGGGCGATGGGGGTCCGGGAGCGTGTCGTGCTCGAGATCCTCTCGCAACGCACCTATCACGTGCTTCACGTGACCGTCGATCCGATCGTCAACGAGCACGGCGACATCATCGGCGCCGTGCAGCTCGTCCGGGACCTGGACGACCTGCGGCGAACCGAAGCCGAGCTCCGCCGCCAGCAGCATTTCCTCGTGAATCTCGTCGAATCGGCCCACGACGCGATCTTCGTCATCGATCTGGCCGGCCGGCTCGTCTGGTCGAACTCGCACCTGACGACGCTGACGGGGCGCCTCATCTCGGAATTGCTCGGCCAGTCCTACTCTTCGTTCGTTTCGGAGGATCAGCAGGAGGAGTTCGACCAGCACTTCCAGGCGACGACGACGGGCGAGACGCGACGCTTCGAGGCCTCGATCTTCAACTCGGCGAACGGCGAGGAGCGGCGGGTGGTGCTGACGTACTCGCCGATCAACGAGGACGGCAAGATCGTCAGCGTGCTCGGCGTCGCGCGCGACGTGACCGAGGAGAAGAGCATCGCCGAGCGTTCGCAACAGGCCGACAAACTGCGCGCACTCGGTCAGCTCGCGTCCGGCGTGGCACACGACGTCAACAACGACCTCGCAGCAATCCTCGGCCGCGTTCAGAGGTTGATGCGCAACCCGGACTACGCCGCCATGCGAGACGAGTTCGAGGTCATAGAGACCGCGGCGCTCGACAGCGCCCAGACGGTCCGCAGGATTCAGAACTTCGCCCGCCAGCAGGGCCAGGCGGACTTCGAGCCTGTCGATCTGAACGGACTGGTGCGCGACGCGATCGAGATCACCCGTACGCGATGGCTCGACGACGCGCACTCGCGGGGCATCAAGTACACGGTCGAGTTCGAGGCTGCAAACCTGCCGCCGATTTTCGGCGATGGTTCGCAGCTTCGCGAGGTCTTCGTCAACCTGATCATCAACGCAATCGACGCCATGCCGGACGGCGGAGCGCTGCGCGTGTCGTCGACCGACAATGGCGGTGAGGTGACGGTCAAGTTTGCCGACGAGGGAATGGGCATTCCCCGCCGGATTCGCGAGCGGATCTTCGAGCCGTTCTTCTCGACGAAGGGCGCTTCGGGAACCGGCATGGGGCTGGCGGTCAGTTACGGCATCGTCACGCACCACAACGGACGCATCGACCTGGAAAGTGAAGTCGGGAAGGGCACGACGTTCACGCTCTCGTTCCCGATGACGGACATCCCGGCCGGCGCGGCGCCAGCGCGGGCGGCCGGATTCGTAGGTCCGCTCAAAGTGCTGGTTATCGACGACGAGGACGTCGTGCGCGAGGTGCTTTCCGACCTGCTCGACGAGCAGGGACACACGGTCTTCCAGACCGCGACGGGAGCGGACGGGATCTCGATTCTCGAGCGCGACGGACCCTTCGACGTGGTCTTCACGGACCTATCGATGCCGGGTATGGACGGCTGGGCGGTGGCGCGACACGTGCGCGAGAAATTCCGGGTCGTCAAGGTCGTGCTCGTCACCGGATACGGCGTTTCGGTCACGGCGCCGAACGACGAGACGGGGCTCGTCGACTCGATAATCGGCAAGCCGTTCGAGTACGACGACATCGCAACTCTTCTCTGGAGGCTCTACCAGAAGTGATGGCACGCGCCTCGCGCGTCACCGGATTCAGAACCGGGAGCGGTAGCGACCGGGTTGACGTCCATTGCGGCCGCTCTCGAGGGTTCCGATAGTGGCGGCCGTCGTCTCGGTCCGGTCTGTCACGAAGCGGTTTCCCGGAATCGCGGCCGTTGACGGCGTCTCGCTCGACATCGAGGACGGACAGTTCGTCACCTTGCTCGGGCCTTCCGGGTGCGGGAAGACGACGCTGCTGCGCCTAATCGCCGGGTTCGAGACCCCTGACGAGGGAAGGATCTTCTTCGGCGCGACGGACGTCACCGATGAACCGCCGCATTCGCGCGACGTCCACACGG
Organism: uncultured Clostridia bacterium; assembly: GCA_964591515.1. Classification (GTDB taxonomy): domain Bacteria; phylum Acidobacteriota; class Blastocatellia; order UBA7656; family JADIYM01; genus JADIYM01. Next base: position 9,110 of record CAZQBW010000076.1, on the reverse strand, counting down.
TTTTCCAGCAGTACGCGCTCTTTCCGCATCTGTCGGTCGCGGACAACGTGGCTTTCGGACTCCGCCGCGGTCGCGAGCGCCGCTCGCGCGACGAGATTGCCCGCCGAGTCGGCGAAGCGCTCGAGCTGGTCCAGCTGACCGGATTCGAAAGCCGGATGCCGTCGCAGCTCTCGGGAGGCCAGCAGCAGCGCGTCGCGATCGCCCGCGCGGTAGCGCCGGGTCCGCGGATCCTCCTGCTCGACGAGCCGCTCGGTGCGCTGGACCGGAAGCTGCGGGAGGCGATGCAGCTCGAGTTGAAGCAGCTGCAGCGGCGGCTCGGGATCAGTTTCGTGTTCGTGACGCACGACCAGGACGAAGCGCTCGCGATGTCGGACGTCGTCGTCGTGATGAAGGAAGGGCGAATCGAGCAGATGGACGCGCCGGCGGTCATCTACGAGCATCCACGGACGAGGTTCATCGCCGAGTTCGTCGGCGTCACGAACGTGATCGAGGGCGACGTCGAAGGCATCGACGGCGCGACGGCGAGGATCCGCACGCCGGCGGGCGTGGTGCCGCTCTCGGCGCTGGCGAACGGCGGGCCGGCACTTGCGACTGGCGACCGGGTCACGGTGGCCGTGCGGCCCGAGAAGATCCGGTTTGCAGGGTCGAAGGATGCCGGAGCCATCGCGTGTCGCGTCGAGGACGCGCGATACCTTGGCGACGTGACGCACTGGCGGGTCAGGCTCATCGACGGCTCGACCTGGACGGTCTTTGCGCAGAACGACGGAACGCCCGACGCGCTCGCGCCGGGCGCCGAGGTCGGCCTGGTCTGGGAGACGGACCACGGGGTGCGGCTCGAGTCATGACGAAGCGTCGCACTCAGGGCCGCGGGGCAATCTGCGTATCGGTGGCGATCAGATGAGCGGCTCGGAACGAGGCAGTCGAGGAGAGGGCTCGCGCGCGGCGGCGCTGCTGTCGCCGAGCATGCTTTGGATCGTCGTGTTCTTCGTCGGTCCCCTGCTCGTCATGGCCGCGTTCAGCCTCGCCCGGCGCGGCGCTTACGGGACGGTCAACTGGACACTCGGAATCCAGAATTACCTGCAGGCTGTCGATCCGATCTACCTGGCCGTTTACGGGCGGTCCGTGTGGATCGCGGTCGTGACGACGGTGCTGTGTTTCGCGGTCGGCTACCCGACGGCCTATGCGATCGCGATGAAGGTCCCGCAGCGGTGGAAGTCGACGCTGCTCGTGCTCGCGGTCGTCCCGTTCTGGACTAGCTTTCTCGTGCGGACGTACGCGTGGCGCTTCATGCTGCAGGACGACGGGCTCGTCAACGCGCTGTTCGCGTGGGTCGGCCTGCCGGCGCAGAAACTGCTCTACACGGAAACGGCCGTGATGATCGGCCAGGTCTATGCGGAGCTGCCGTTCATGATTCTGCCGCTCTACGCTGCAATCGAACGGCTCGACCGTGGGCTGCTCGAGGCGGCGAGCGATCTCGGCGCGTCGCGCGTTTCGCGCTTTCTGCACGTCACGCTGCCGCTCACCAAATCCGGCATCGTCGCCGGCGTCGTGCTGGTCCTGGTGCCGTCGCTGGGCGCATTCATCACTCCGGACATGCTCGGAGGGGCCAAGTCGATGATGATCGGCAGCCTCATCCAGGAGCAGTTCGTCCAGCGCAATCAGCCGTTCGGGGCCGCGCTCGGCAACATCCTGGCAATCGCGGTACTGGTCCTGCTCGTGATCGCGTGGCGCGCCGGCGCGCGTGAAGAGGCCCGCACGTGAGCGCCTCAATTCCAGCGCAGAAGGCGCGCGGCGCCGTCGGAGCCTGGCTGGGCATCGGCGCCGTCTACGTCTACCTCTACCTTCCAATCCTCATCCTCGTCGTCTTCTCGTTCAATGCTTCGAGGCAGATGGCGGTCTGGACGGGCTTCTCGTTCGACTGGTACGCGAAGGCGTGGCAGGACGACGCCGTCATACAGTCGCTGCGCACGAGCCTGTTCGTCGCATTCCTCTCCACGGTCATTTCGGTCGTCCTGGGTACGCCGGCTGCGATAGCGCTGGGACGGCACCGTTTTCGCGGCCGAGGGCTCGTCGACGGACTCTTCTACCTGCCGGTGGTCATCCCCGAGATCGTCCTGGGGTTCGCGAGCGTCGTGTTCTTCGGCCTCGCCGGATGGAAGCTCGGTTTCTGGTCGGTCGTCGTCGCGCACGTCGCGTTCTCGATCTCGTACGTCGTCTTCACGGTGCGGGCACGCCTCTCGATGCTCGATCCGAAGCTCGAAGAGGCCGCAGCGGACCTCGGCGCTCCGCCGCTCGACGCGTTCCTGCGAGTGACGCTGCCGCTTCTCGTTCCCGGTCTCGTCTCCGCAGGACTTCTCGTCTTCACGATCTCGCTCGACGACTACGTCGTGACGAGTTTCGTGGCCGGGAGTGGGGGAACGACGCTGCCGCTCCAGATCTACTCGATGGTGCGGACTGGCGTGACTCCAGAGATCAACGCCATCTCGACGATCCTGCTCGTCGCGACGTTCGTGCTCGTCCTGCTCTCGCAGCGGTACGAGTCGGGCGCGGCTGGACGCGGCACGTCGGCGGTCGCCGCGGCCGTCGTCATCGCGCTCGGGGTGTTCTCGATCGGCGGACCGGTCCGCGACGCCGGAAAGCGCGAGCTAAGCGTCTACATATGGTCGCAGTACCTGCCAGACGAGCTCGTGGCCGAGTTCGAGGCCCGATACGGAGTGCGGGTGAACGTCGAGCTGTACGACTCGAACGAGGCGATGCTCGCGAAGCTGCAGACGGGCGTCGCAAGCTACGACATCGTCGTACCGAGCGACTACATGATCGAGATCCTGCGCCAGAACGACCTGCTCAGTGAGATCGACACGCGGCGACTGACGAACCTCGACAACCTGAATCCGCGCTTTCTCGGACTGCCGTTCGATCCCGAGAACCGCTACTCGATTCCTTATGGCTGGGGAACGAGCGGGATCGGATACCGGAAGGATCTGTGTCCGAAGCCGATCGATAGCTGGGCGGACCTGTGGGACCCGGCGCTGCGTGACCGGCTCGGAATGTTGAACGACGCGCGCGAGAACTTCGCCGCCGCGCTCAAGCGCGAGGGAAAGTCGCTGAACTCGAAGGACGAGGCCGAGATCGAACGCGCCGCGAAGCTCGTCGAGGAGCTCAAGCCGCTCGTCCGGACGTTCGAGAGCGACACGTTCGCCGAGAACCTGCTCGCGGGCGAGGTGTGGGTGACGCAGGGCTACAGCGGACAGATCGCGCGAGTTGCGCTCGAGGATCCGAACATTGCGTACGTGATTCCGAAGGAGGGATGCACGGTCTTCGTCGACAGCATGTGCATTCCGAAGGGCGCGCCGAACGAGGATCTCGCGCACCTGTTCATCGACTTCGTGCTCGAGGGACGGTCAGCGGCGCGGATCACGGAAGTGATGGGCTTCGCGACGCCGAACCGCGCGTCGCTCGAGTTCCTGCCGGACGCCTATCGCAACAACACTGCGATCTTCCCTCCGGACGAGGCGCTCGACAATTGCGAGTTCATGACGGACCTCGGCGAGGCGATGGAGGTCTACGACCGCTTCTGGACGCGGATCAAGTCGTAGGCAAGCCGACTTGCCTTTGCGTCTTTGCGAGTCCTTTGCGTCTTTGCGAGAAAACCACCCTGACGTGAGGAGAGTTTCTCGCAAAGACGCAAAGGACTCGCAAAGACGCAAAGGTGCAGACGTACTTGCCGTCTGGTGTGGACCTTCCGGTCGAGGTGTGCAATCCTCGGATAGTCCCACTGGAGGTTCCCAAATTGACCATTCGACGGGTGGTTGTCGCGATTGCGTGTGCGTGGCTGACGGTCAGTTCGATGTCCGGCACCGACGCGCCGGCCGCTGTCGTCGCCGCGCATGGTCGTTCCGGTCCGCAAGCTCATTCGGCTGGGAGCGATTCGTTTCCGGGACATGCCCCGTTCGAGGGAGTCCTTCCAGTTCGGTTCGAGCAGAACATTGGACAGACGGATGACCAGGTCAGGTTCATGTCGCGTGGAGGGAATCGCAGTTTCTTCCTGACGCCGACGGAGGCCGTTTTTGTCGCATCGGAGGCTGTTCCAGGAAGGCAACCGGCGAGCAGCGCATCAGCAGGGAAGTTCGACGCGTGCGCGCCGAAACGTTCCGTCGTTCTGCGGATGAGCTTCGTCGACTCGGAGCCGACGCCTCGAATCCGCGGAGAGAGAGCGATTCCGACAAAGAGCAACTACTTCATTGGCAGCGACCCGGAGCGATGGATCGTCAGCGTCCCGAATTTTGCAGAAGTCGTCGTCGAGCAGATCTACCCCGGCATTGACGTTGTGTATCGCGACGACGATGGGCAAGTTGCCTTCGATCTCGTGGTCTCTTCCGAAGCCGATCTGGGCAGAGTGCAATTGAGTTATCAGGGAGCCGATCAGGTGAACATCGGACCAGATGGCTCCGTGTTGTTCGATACCTCGCTTGGGGAGCTGCGCTGTAGACCTCCCGCGGTTTACCTCGTCGATCATCACGGCCGGATTCGGCTCGACGGGCGATACGAGAAGCGGATGGATGGCAGAGTGGGTCTCGCTTCCGCGCCCCGCGGGCACCGTCGGGAGTTCCTCCGATCCACCGATCCGGCTTTCCTGACGTTCCTGAACGGAAGCGGTGAGGAGCAGGCATTCGCGATCGCGGTCGATCGGGCAGGCAGCGCCTATGTCACGGGCTATACCCGGTCGGCCGACTTCCCGACCACGGACTCGCCGCGCGTCTCGATCGCCGGTGAATGGGATGCATTCGTTGCCAAGCTCACGCCGGATGGCAGGTCACTCGTTTATTCAACGTACCTCGGAGGAAGCCAGCTTCATCCGGGACACTCAGGCTCCACGACCGACTTCGGGGCCGACATCGCGATCGACGACAGCGGCGCCGCGTACGTCACCGGCACGACGGATTCGGCTGATTTTCCGACAACCGAGGGTGCTTTCCAGCGGACGGTGTCTCCTGAAGGAGGAGGAATTGCATCGTTTGTGGCGAAGTTGAGCCCGTCGGGTGATTCACTTGTCTACTCCTCTTACCTCGGCGGTTCGGGCAACGAGAACGGACGCGCGATAGCGGTCGATTCCGCGGGAGCTGCCGTCGTAACCGGATTTACGCATGCCTTGGCGAATGATTTCCCGGTGGCCGATCCGTTCCAGGCCATGTACGGCGGCGGCGGGACGGATTCCTATGTCACGAAGGTGAGCCCGGACGGGTCGTTCCTGGTCTTTTCGACATACCTGGGTGGAACTGGACAGGACGATGTCCGAGACGTCGCAATCGACCGGGAAGGAAACGCGCTTGTCGTCGGCAGCACGTGGTCTCCCGATTTCCCGACCGTCGACGCCTTTCAGGAGACGCTCCACGGTTCCGGCGACCCAGATTACGTCACCGACGCGTTCATCACGACGTTCTCGCCTTCGGGGCAGGTCGTGTTTTCCACGTTTCTCGGAGGATCGGGCAGTGAGTACATCTATGCGGTGTCCGTCGACGAGCTCGGGAACGTCTTCGTAACCGGAAGCACGACCTCCGTGGACTTTCCGACGCGCAATGCCTACCAGTCCGATCGACCCGGTGATGACGGCTATCCAGACGCATTCGTCGCGAAATTCGACACGAATCGAGTCGGTGAAGGCTCGCTGCTCTATTCGACGTACTTTGGCAAGGACTGCGATGACCACGGCACGGGGATCGCCGTGAGTCCAAGCGGTGAGGTTCTTGTCGCTGGCAATGAGGGGTGGTGTGCAGGCGGCGTCTACTCGTCCTTCGTTGCGAAATTCGACACTAACCAGTCGGGAGTGGCCTCTCTCGTTTCGTACGCGCCGATGTCTAGCCCTGGCCAGGACTTCGTGACGTTTGGCCTGGATGTCGATGAAGCGGGTAGTGCCTATCTGGTGGGTCGTCGATACCTGTATCCGTTCGTGGCGCGTCTCGGTGACGGTATGTCATCCGTCGTGCCACCGATCGTCAGCAGCATCTCTGGTTTCAGGCGAAACGGACGCTACAGGATCGTGGTGTCCGGGGAATTCTTTCAGCCTGGAGCTGCGGTCTACATCGGAGGCGACACGGCGCAGTGGGGCAACGCGCGGGAGGTCGGCACGAACCAGATCCTGTTAATTGGACGACGGCTCGATCGGCGGTTCCCGCTGGGTGTGCCTGTCGTCGTGCGCGTCGTGAATCCCGACGGCGGAGCCTTCATCACGACGTTCGTGCGCTTTTAGCGATCGGACGCGGAGCCATTTTTGCGCCTTTGCGAGTCCGTTGCCTCTTAGCGAGAAGCTCTTCTGACGTAAGGATGAGTTTCTCGCAAAGACGCAAAGGACTCGCAAAGACGCAAAGGAAGTCGGAGAACCCTCGCAGTCTGAAGTAGACCTCTTGCCCGCCGTGTGCGATTCTCGGGCATTCCCCACCTGGAGGTTCCCGAATTGACCATTCGACGAGCGGTTGTCGCAGTCGCGTGCGTGTGTTTGACGTTGGTTTCGATGAATGTGAGGGTCCTGGCCGATACGACAGGCTCGATACGCGGGACGGTCACCGATGCGCAAGCCGCCGTCATTGCCGGCGCGACGGTCACGGCCCGGCAGACCGACACGAACCTCTCGCGCACGGCAACGACCGACGAGGGTGGCAACTTCCGGTTCTCGGCGCTCCCCATCGGACCGTACGAGATCACCGTGACTGCACCAGGATTCGCCGACGCGAAGCGATCACTTCAACTCAACGTCAGTCAGGAACCACGCGTCGACATCGAGCTGCAGGTCGCGGCCGAAGCCAACGTCGTCGACGTCGTTTCAGTCGACCTCATCCAGTCCGAGACCTCCGCAGTCGGCACGGTCATCGACAACAAGAAGATCACCGACCTGCCCCTGAACGGCCGCAACTTCCTGCAACTCGGCGCGCTCATTCCCGGTGTCGCCGCGGCGCCGGGCGGTGGCGGCGCGGAAGGCGGCACGTACGTCGGCGCGTTCAGCGTCGGCGGGCAGCGCGACCGCGGCGCGAACTACCAGCTCGACGGCGCCGACAACAACCAGGGAATCAACAACAACGTCGCGGCTTTCGTGAACGTCGACGCCATCGAGGAGTTCACGATCCAGACGAGCACGTTTTCCGCCGAGTTCGGGCGAAACTCCGGCGCCGTCGTGAACGTCGCGACCCGGTCGGGGACGAACGAGTTCCACGGAACGGCATTCGAGTTCCTCCGCAACCGCGTCTTCGACGCGCGCAACTTCTTCGAGAACGCCGGCGGCGCGCCCGACTCGGCGTTCATCCTGAACCAGTACGGCGGCGTCTTCGGCGGGCCGATCCGTGCCGACAGGGCGTTCTTCTTCGTGAGCTATGAAGGCAGCCGCTCGCGCGTCGGCAACACCATCTTCACGAACGTTCCTACGCTCGAGCAGCGGATGGCCGCCGTGACGGGCAGGCTCGACGGACGGCCCATCGACGTCGATCCGGTGTCGGCTCGACTGCTCGCGTTCTATCCGCTGCCGAACGCGAGCTCGCCGTTCGGCAACTACCTCTCGAACGAGACGATTCGCGGCAGCAACGACAACTTTCTCGCGAAGATCGACCTGAATCCGACGGCGAGCGACACGTTCTCGTTCCGGTACCTGATCAACGACAGTGATTCGTTCACTCCGGTACAGTCGACATCGGGTACGGCAAGCGGCGCGGCGCAGGTGCCGGGCTACGGACTCTTCTCGAAGGTGCGCGCGCAGAATTTCACCGCGTCGTGGACGCACGTGTTCGGGACCTCGATCGTCAACGTGGCGCGACTGGTCGCAGCCCGCGCGTTCGACGACTACGCCGGCGAGGACCGCACCGACCCGGCGACGATCGGCCTTCCGACGAACGTGCTCGAGGCGGACAACCGGTCGCTTCCACAGATCAACGTCTCGGGACTCACACCGATCGGGAACGCGAACCTCTATCCGTTCGGCGATGCTCTCAACACTTTCCAGGCGATCGACAACGTGAGCTGGACGCGCGGGGCGCACACGTTCAAGTTCGGCGTGGACGCGCGGTACGTGCAGCTGAACGGCTTTCAGGACTTCAGCTTTGCCGGGACGATCGGGTTCGACGGCGCGGTGAGCGGCATCAGCCCGTTCCATGACTTCCTGCAGGGGACTGCCGCGCCGCAAACGACGTTCATCGGCCGCGGCGTGACGGCGCCGCCGATCCGTCAGCAGAACTACTACCTGTTCGCGCAGGACGACTGGCAGGTCGCGCCCGGACTGACGTTCAATCTGGGACTTCGATACGAGTTGAACACGGTGCCGACTGCGAGCGGACGGCTGACCAATTTCACGGTCGAGCGCGGGTTCTTCAACGACGACGTGGGTCTGCACGACGGCGATCACAACAACTTCGCGCCGAGATTCGGATTTGCCTGGACGCCGTTCAAGGACGGCCGCACCGTGGTTCGCGGCGGCGCGGGGATGTTCTACGACCTGGTCTTCGGCAACGTGCCGTTCAGCCTGACGTTCAACCCGCCGGCGTCGGTCCAGTTCTACCCGATCTTCGGGACTGTGCCGGACCCGGGACTCCTGGGCGACATCTTCGCTGACGTGCCGCTCGGACCGGACTACGAGGACGCCGGTCCGGCGCTCATCACGATCGACCCCGAGATCCGCACGCCGTACGCCATCCAGTGGAATCTCAACGTGCAGCACCAGCTCGGCGACTCGGTCGGGCTGGAGGTGGGGTACTACGGAACGCGCGGGGTGAAGCTGCTGTTGAACCGAGACGTCAACCAGCCGGCATACTTTCCGGGCGAGTCTGACTCGAACAACATCTTCGACCGGCGGCCGACGCAGCTCGCCGGGCAGACGTTCCTGCTCGAAGGCATCGACGTAGGCGGCATCGACCTCGTGCAGCAGCAGGAGGCGGCCGCGTCGTCGATCTATCATTCGTTTCAGTCCCGGTTGAGTGGCCGCGTGGCGCAGGACTTCTCGTTTCTCGTCTCGTACACCTGGTCGCACTCGATCGACAACGCGTCCGATATCTTCGGGTTCACGGGCAGCGCGGGGATCCCGCAGAACAGCCTCGACCTGCACGCCGAGCGCGGGAATTCGCCGTTCGACGTCC
>CAZQBW010000075.1:16981-20155 GCA_964591515.1 uncultured Clostridia bacterium | reverse complement strand
AGAGACAACAGAAGGGCCACGGATCAGACGTGTGCTCTTCCGATCTAGAGACAACAGAAGGGCCACGGATCAGACGGATCTTACGGATAAAGACGGATCTGACACTCGGCTTTCAGATCCGTCCTTATCCGTCAGATCCGTTGAATCCGTGGCCCTTCTTCCGGTCGTTCGTAAAGAACACCCTCCTGAACTGCGGCCTGGTTCCAAAGTTCAGCAGCAGACCGACTTCAAGATCCGTGGCCTTCAGATAGTTCGTCAGTTGCGCAACGTGTGCGTCGTCGATACTCCGAGCGACTTTCAACTCGAGGATCACACGTCGATCAACAAGGAAGTCGGCCCGGTAGTCGCCCACGCTCGTCCCTCGGAACCAAACAGGGATCGGCACCTGTCGCGCGAACGAGAGTCCGGCGGCGGCCATGGCCACAGCAAGTGCGCGGGTGTAGACCGCTTCGAGAAAGCCGAATCCAAGATCGTTGTGGACGTCATAGAACGCCCTGAGTACAGCACCTGTCGTTGTTTCGTAAAGCATTCCCAATTATCGAAAAGTTGGCGGCGGAAGTTGCCTTGCCGTAGAATCCCGCCGCGATGCTCAAACGTCTGATTCTGGCCGCGATTCTCATCGGTGCGGGCGTGTCGGCAGCGAACGCCCAGGACGCCGAATCCGAGACACCCCAGGCCCGTCCGCTCATCACCGAGGACGTCGATATCATCCGTCCCGGCACCATCCGCCTCCAGGCCGGCATCGGCTTCCAGCAGGACCAGGACTTCTCGATCTCGGGCCTCAACGGCGACATCACGAAGGTCGGCGAAATCGGCATCCGCATCGGTCTCTCTCCGAACGTCGAGATGCAGATCGATGGCACCGTCCAGCAGTTCCTCTCGATCAACGGATCGTTCCGCGACTCGATCGTCCCGCTCGAGCTCGGCGCGAAGTCGTCCGACTCGCAGGACGTCGGCGACTTCACGATCTCAACGAAGATCAAGGTCCGTAACGAGTCCAAACGTCTGCCTGCGCTCGGCCTGCGGTTCGGCTTCGAGCTCCCGAACACCGATCAGGCCCGTGGCATCGGCCAGAACTCGACGAACGTCTTCGCCGACATCCTCATCGCGAAGACCGTTGCCGGCGTCCGTCTCTTCGGCAGCGTCGGCATCGGCATTCTCGAGTCGCCCGCGCAGACGTTCGCCCAGAACGACGTCCTGCGGTACGGCGTCGCCTTCCGCTATCCGGTCACACCGCGCTTCCGCGTCGTCGGCGAAGTCAACGGTCGCCACAGCACGCGATCGGCACCCATCGGCACCGAGGATCGCGCCGAGGCCCGGGTGGGCGTTCAGTTCGACGCCGGCGGTCTGAAGTGGGACGCCGCCGGCACCTTCGGCCTCACCCGCTGGAGCCCGCAAACGGGGCTCGTCTTTGGCGTCACCTACGACATCAAGGACGGCTTCGATCCTGTCTTGAAGTAACCGCCACTCCTACAACGAACGAATGACACGAGTGCACATTGCCGGCGCCGTACGGACGCCAATTGGGAAATTCGGAGGCTCGCTCGCCGGCTGGACCGCAGCCGACATGGGAGTCGCCGTCGTCACGGAAGCCCTCTCCCGATCGAAGGTCGCTCCCGATCGAATCGCCGAGCTCATCTTCGGCTGCGGACGCCAGGCCGGCGGCGGCCCGAACGTCGCGCGACAGGTTTCGGTACGCTCCGGCATTCCCGAATCGTCGCCGGCGTACACCGTCAACCAGGCGTGCGCATCGGGACTCAAGTCGGTGATTCTCGGAACGCAGGAGCTGTTGCTCGGTCGCGCAACTGCGATCGTCGTCGGCGGAACCGAATCGATGAGCCGCGTCCCGTACTTCGTCGAGGGAGCGCGCTGGGGCGCGCGGCTCGGCAACCAGACGCTGACCGACGGAATGTACCAGGACGGCTTCATGTGCCCGCTGGCGAAGCAGCTGATGGGCGAAACGGCCGAGACACTCGCCACCGAGTACGGAATTCCGCGCGAGGAGCAGGACGCCTACGCTGCGGAGAGCCAGCGACGTGCAGTGGCCGCTGAAGCCGCCGGTCGTTTCACCGCCGAACGAATGACGCTCACGCTCAAGGACAGGAAGGGCAACGCCGTCGAATTTGCCTCCGACGAGCACGTGCGTCCCGACGCCGACATGGCCGCGATGGCAAAGCTGCCACCGGTGTTTTCGAAGACCGGAACCGTGACGGCCGGCAACGCATCGGGAATTACCGACGGCGCTGCCGCGATGGTCCTGTTGACGGATGAAGCACTCGAAGCCGCCGGGGCCGAGTCGCTCGGTCGCGTAGTCGACTACGAGATAGCAGGTGTCGACCCGGCTCGAATGGGCATCGGCCCGGTTCCGGCTACCCGCCGGCTGCTCGAGCGCCGCGGCCTGACGATGTCCGACATCGACGTCGTCGAGCTGAACGAAGCCTTCGCCGCCCAGGTGCTTGCCTGTGATCGCGACCTCGCTTTCGATCGCGAGCGGTTGAATCCCAACGGAGGCTCCATCGCGCTCGGCCATCCCATTGGCTGCACCGGCGCGAGGATCCTGACGACCCTTGTCCACGAGCTCGCCCGGCGCGACGGGCGGTACGGACTGGCGACACTGTGCGTCAGCGGTGGCATGGGCGTGACGTTGCTCGTCGAGCGGTAGCCTGCGGCAACCGCCGGCCATCTCATCCCCTGTGAGCTCCTGTGCCATTGATCACCATTGACGGAAATTCACTGACCCTCGAGGACGTAGGCGCCGTCGCGCAGGGAGCGCGGGTCGCGATCGCGGATGGTGTGCTCGAGCGCGTGGCGGCGTCGCGCGCGGTCGTCGAGAACATCCTCACCGGCGACGCCGCGGTGTACGGCATCAACACCGGATTCGGAAAGCTGAGCGACATGCGAATCCGCGCCGAGGATCTGCGCACGTTGCAGTTGAACCTCGTCCGATCGCATTCGTGCGGCGTCGGCGAACCGCTCTCACGCGAGGCGACGCGGTCGATGCTTCTGCTTCGTGCGAACGTGCTGGCGAAGGGCTTCTCGGGAGTGCGTCCGGTCGTGCTCGAGACGCTCGTGGCGATGATCAATCACGACGTCCTGCCGGTCGTGCCCGCAAAGGGCTCGGTCGGTGCGAGTGGCGACCTCGCCGACGTACCGCTGCCGTCGGGCGGAGTGTGG
>CAZQBW010000075.1:5167-16971 GCA_964591515.1 uncultured Clostridia bacterium | reverse complement strand
GACCGCGCTCCGCTGGCGCACCTTGCGCTCGGTGCAAGCGGCGAGGGCATGGTCGTGTACGGCGGCGCGCGCGTGCCGGCGGCGAAGGCGATGTCGGCCGCCGGAATCACCCCGTTGCAGCTCGAGGCCAAGGAAGGTCTGGCGCTGCTCAACGGCACGCAGGCAATGAGCGCCGTCGGTGCTCTCGCCCTGCTCGAAATCGAGGCGCTGTCGCGAGCGGCTGACGTGGTCGGCGCGATGTCGCTCGAAGCGCTGTGCGGAACGCCGGTCGCGTTCGATCCTCGAATCCACGCCGCTCGCGCGCACGCCGGACAGAACGCCGTCGCGGCGAACCTGCGAGAGATCCTCTCGGGCAGCGAGATTCGCGAATCACACCTGGACTGCAGCCGGGTACAGGACGCCTACAGTCTTCGGTGCATGCCGCAGGTGCACGGCGCCGTGCGCGACGCCGCCTCGCATGCGCGTCGGGTGCTCGAGACCGAGTTCAACAGCGCGACGGACAATCCGCTCGTGTTTCCCGACACGGGCGAGGTGCTCTCGGGCGGCAATTTCCACGGCGAGCCCGTGGCGCTCGTGCTCGACTACCTCGCGATTGCGGTGACCGAGCTCGCGTCGATCTCGGAGCGGCGTGTCGAGCGGCTTGTGAACCCGGATCTTTCGGGACTTCCGGCTTTCCTGATCCGTGATGCCGGCACGAACTCGGGAATGATGATCGCGCAGGTCGCGGCCGTGGCGTTGCTCGCCGAGAACAAGGTGCTATCGCATCCGGCATCCGTCGACAGCCTGCCGACTTCGGCGAACAAGGAAGACCACGTGTCGATGGGAATGACGAGCGCGCTCAAGCTTGCGACGTGCGTCGAGAACGTGCGGTCGGTGCTCGCGATCGAGGCGCTCTGCGCCGCGCAGGGCATCGATTTTCTCGCGCCGCTCGTGCCTGCGCCGCGCGTCGCGGCTGCGCACGCCCGCCTGCGCGAGGCCGTACCGTTCTTCGAGCACGACGAGGTGCTCGCCGACAAGATCGCCGCGCTGACGCCGATCGTTGCCACGCTCGGACTGGACTGAATTCACGCGTCGGCGCGCGATGCGGCCCGGGGCCGCGCTGGCCGACGAGACAGGAGACGACGGATGAGCGAAACACGCGTCGTGCGAGCACCGAGGGGAACGACCCTGAGCTGCAAGGGCTGGCACCAGGAAGCCGCCCTGCGGATGCTGATGAACAATCTCGACCCGGACGTCGCCGAGCGGCCCGACGATCTCGTGGTCTACGGCGGACGCGGCAAGGCCGCGCGCAACTGGTCGTGCTTCGATGCGATCGTGCGAAGCCTGCGTGAGCTCGAGAACGACGAGACGCTGCTCGTGCAGTCCGGCAAGCCGGTTGCGATCTTTCGCACGCACGAATACGCGCCTCGCGTGCTCATCGCGAATTCGAACCTCGTCGGCAACTGGGCGACCTGGGACGAGTTCGACCGCCTCGAGCGCGCCGGCCTGATGATGTACGGCCAGATGACGGCCGGCAGCTGGATCTACATCGGTTCACAGGGAATCGTGCAGGGAACGTTCGAGACGTTCGCAGCGGCGGCGGACCGGCACTTCGGCGGAGACCTGACGGGCAAGCTCGTCGTGTCGGGCGGCATGGGCGGGATGGGCGGCGCGCAGCCGCTAGCCGCGACGATGAACGGCGCGGTCTTCATCGGCATCGACGTCGACGCGTCGCGCATCGAGAAGCGGATCGAGACGGGTTACTGCGACCGGATCAGTTTCGACCTCGACGACGCGCTGCGAATGGCGAAGGAAGCGCAGGATCGAGGGGAAGCCCTCTCGATCGGCCTCGTCGGCAACTGCGCCGACGTGCTGCCAGAACTGGCGCGGCGCGGCGTCGTTCCGGACGTGCTGACCGACCAGACGTCGGCGCACGACACGCTCTACGGGTATGTGCCGAACGGGATGGAGTTCACGGATGCCCTGCGGCTGCGGCAGGACGACCCCGACGAATACCAGCGCCGGGCGTTCGAGACGATGGCGGTGCACATGCGGGCGATGCTCGACTTGCAGAAGCTGGGCAGCCTGACGTTCGACTACGGCAACAACATCCGCGGTCACGCGAAGAAGGCGGGCGTCGAGAACGCGTTCGACGTGCCGGGATTCGTGCCCGAGTACATCCGTCCGCTCTTCTGCGAGGGACGCGGACCGTTCCGATGGGCGGCGCTCTCGGGGAACGCCGCGGACATTGCGGCGACGGACGATCTCGCGCTCGAGTTGTTCCCTCACGACCACGTGCTGGAGCGATGGCTTCGGGTTGCGCGAGAGCGCGTGCATTTCCAGGGTCTGCCGGCGCGGATCTGCTGGCTGGGCTATGGCGACCGGGCGATCATGGGCGACGCCATCAACGACCTCGTCAAGCGAGGAAAGATCGAGGCGCCGATCGTCATCGGCCGTGACCACCTCGACACGGGCTCGGTGGCGTCACCGTACCGCGAGACGGAGGCGATGCTCGACGGCACGGATGCCGTCGCGGACTGGCCGATCCTGAATGCGCTTTTGAACACGGCGTCGGGAGCGTCGTGGGTCAGCTTCCATCACGGCGGTGGCGTCGGCATGGGCTACAGCCTGCACGCGGGTCAGGTCTCGGTGGCCGACGGCACACCCGAAGCTGCGACACGACTCAATCGCGTTTTGACGAACGACCCCGGCATCGGCGTCGCGCGCCACGTCGACGCGGGGTACGACGAAGCGAAGGCCACCGCGCGCGACAAGGGCATCAACATCCCGATGGACGAAAAATGAAGAGGGCCACGGATCAGACGGATCTGACGGATTAAGACGGATCTGAACGATTGAGCTCAGATCCGTCTTAATCCGTCAGATCCGTTTGATCCGTGGCCCTTCTTCTTCTCCAAGCACCCTCCGGAAGTTGCCGCCGAGGATGGCGCGGGCGTCGTCTTCGGACGCGCCGGCCGCTTCGAGCGCCACGAGCTGGGAGTCGAACACAGCGGCGTTCCATCCGCGCGGAAAGAACGACGAGTCGGTGCCGAAGAGAAGGCGCGAGGCGCCGGCGACGGCGATCGACTGACGGAACACGCCCGCGAGATCGGCCGGCGGAGACGTGTAGCGCATCCACTTGTTGCTCGACGACGTGTCGAGCAGAACGTTCGGGCACAGGTCGGCCAGCATCAGCGCTTCCCGCAGCAGTCCGGCGCCGAAGTGCGGGACGATGAAATTCGTCGACGCGAACTCCGACGCGAGCGGATGAAGGTCTACCGGGTTCGAGCGCCGCATGTCGAACCGGCTCGCAATCCCGAGCTTGCCGCGAATCCCGACCGAGAGAGCGCCGAAGTGCGTGAATACGGCGCGTCCCGCGTGATCGGCCGCGAGCGCAGCCACGGCGCGGACGCCGTCGTTCTCTGCAACGCTGAAATGAAGCATCGCGGGAAACAGACAGGCGACGCTCAGGCCAAGCTCCGTGAAGGCGCGCCGGGCACGTGCCTCGGTATCGTCGTGCGTCGGGTCGAGCATGAACGCGCCGACGAAGCGGCCGGGGTGCCTCGACACGGCGGCCGAGACCGACGCTTCGTCGCCCGGCACGCTCGCGATGATCATTGCCTTCGACACGCCGGCGGCATCCAGCTCAGCCACCCACCGATCCGCCAGACTTCCTGGATCGGAGTCGGGAATCTCGAAGCCGGTTACTTCGCCGGCGGCAGCCACCGGATCGGCAGCCCCGCGCGTCGTCGGCGCCTGCCCCGCCAACTTTCCATAGAATCGATGCGAGAAGAAGTGAACGTGCGCATCGCACACGTCGATGGAGCCGAACGTCGTTTCTTTCACGGTAATCCTGTCAATCCTGAAAATCCTGAAATCCTGTCAATTCTCCGCCTTCGCAATTTCGGCCAGCAGATTGAGGGCAGGAATGACCGAGTCGCGTCGCAGGCAGACTTCATCCCCAAGCATGAAAGTACGGTAGCCGAGCGACAGGCTGAGCGCCACGTCGCTGATGTCCGAGCACGTCGGCACCGGGTCTGCCGCAAGTGACGCCAGCACGCGGCTCGCGACGATCGCATCGGGATCCGCCCGGACGATGTCGCGCGTCGCGCCGACGATCCGATGCGGTTGTAGAACCTCGACGTACAGGTCGCCGCGCGCCGCCATCAGCCTGCCGTGGGTGTTCCTGTGGGTGCGAACGAAGTCGAGCCCTCGACGGCTCTCGATCTTCAGCACGAAATTCGCGTCCGGGAGCAGCTCGCGAACCTCGGCGACGTCCTCCGGGCGCTCGACGAACGAGAGCATCACGTCCTTCAACCCGAGCTTTCGCATTGCGGCGAGATACGCGTGATCGGTCGCCGTCAGCGTACCGTCGATCTCGAGGTCGTCCGCAATGATGTTCACGGACTCGCCCGGACCGACGACTCGACGAGGGCTCTCGTCGAGGATGAGCCGGTCGCCGTCGACCTCGACGACGCGGGCGTATTCGCGCCCGTCTGAAAAGAACGCGTCGGCCGGCGTACTGACCCTGATGTGATGACTCAGGTGCACCGAAGTGAACGGTGGCACTGCGGCTTCGACGACGCGAAGCTGGCGTCCCTTCAGGTCGACCCAGAGCGGCTGACCGAGCGACGAGAGCCGCTCGAGGACGTCCTCGAGCGGCCCCCTGATCGGCATGACCGTGTTGAGTCGCAACCCGCCGACGATCGGGTGTCGTGCGACGTCGTCAATGAACGACGCATACGGGGGAACGGTCACGATGGCCCGGACGCCGTGCATGGCTAGAGCTCCAGGGTCGACTTGCAGTACCCGCACGAGAATCGGCCGCGCGCCTCGGGCGGAATCGTTGCGCCGCAGCTCGGGCAGACGAGCAGCCGGGGCGTGACCTCGGCGAGCCGGCCCTCGAGCTCGGTCACCTTGTCGGCGTCCTGCCGCGCGAGCATGTTCTCCTTGAAGTCGCCGAAGTGGCCCCACGTTCGGGCGATGAGGCCCATCGCGTAGTCGACCGCCCGCAGCTCGTCGTCGATCTGCACGACCTGCTGCTTGCCGACTGCCTTGGCCCACTGTTGGCCGACGGCATCGTCGGGACGGCCGCCGGGCCGGCGCAGGAACCAGGTGTTCCACTTCGAAGCCACGCGCTGCCAGGCGTCTATCGAGTCGACGTCGCCCTTCCACGAGTCGCCGAGCACGTGCTTGATCTGGCCGGCCGGCACGGTCGGATGCATCGTGGCGTCGCCGAAGACGATCAGGAACGGCTTCGTCGCGTTCGGCACGCTTACGTGAGTGTCGACCCAATGGGCGAACAGTCCGTAGCTCTCCGGCTCGTCACCGCCGCCGCCCTCGCCGTAGATCGCCTTCAGGTGAGTCTCGAGGTCGAATCCGCGCGCGAACTCGGTCGACTGGAGCGGCCACGAGTCGCATACCGCGTCGCCAATGGCGCAGAAGCAGATCTCGAGGTCGGATCTATAGCTCGAGAGGGTGTTGAAGAGGAGGGGAAGCCTGTCGAAGATCTCGAACGGCCAGCGCTGCATCGAGCCGGTCACGTCCACGGCGATGACGATGGGGTTCTTCGAGGCCGAGTGGACACGCTTCTTCGGGTCTATGAGCTGGGCGTTCGGTCCCGACGTGGCGGTGTACGTTCGCGGGCCCGAAGCCTTCGCGAGTTCGGCTTCGGCGGCGCGGGCGTCGCGAGAGGCCGGGTCATAGACGTAGGCGCCGGGCTTCGCCCAATCACTGGTGTCGTCGTACCAGCTGTACATACGGGGGTCTCCTTTTCGGTGTGTCGTCGGCGTTGACAGTCGGGAAGGCGCCGGCGAGTCGTCGGCAGCGCCATTCTACAGGCCGCCGGCACCACCGGAAACCGTCCCGTCGCCCGGCGTTCTCAATGGAGTCCCACCGGGCTTCGCTGGCTTATTGTACGACATACACGATCAAGACGGTTCGAGTTTTTTTTCGGCCTCTTCGAGGGCGATGGTCTGGGCGCCGAACTCGCGTCGGAAGCGGTCGACGAGGCCGTGTTCATCAAGAAACGCGGCAATGGACGGTGGCACGAGGGCACGCCAGTCGTCTGCTCGAGCCATCCGACGGCGGACCATAGTGCCGTCGACCGCGACTCGACGGTCCGGAGCGATGAGCCAGACCGGATGCACGACTCGGTAGTCGTGCTCGAGCAGGCTACGGACGTAGGCGTTCGCCGTCGCGAACAGGTCGAGCGGACCGAACATGCCTACGACCATTGCCCGCCATCGCGGTCCGTGGCCGAGATCGGGCACGTCGACGAGCTCGATGTTTCCGCGTCCGGCGAGCACGAGACGGATCATCGCGGCGGTCTCTTCGGATGTGAACGGGTTGGAAGCGTCGTACTTGTTCGAGCTGCCAATGCCAATGATCGCGTGCTCGGCGCGGTCGGCAAGTGCTTCGAGGACTGCCGCGTGGCCGAGGTGAACGGGCTTCCACCTCGCGATCATCGCGATGCGGGAGACCCGGTCGGGCAGAATCGGGAGAGAATCGGACACGTCGACGGCAGCTTCGCACGGCGCGCGGGTGTCACAAAGTGCGACGCTCACCGTTTTTTGAGCCGCGAGCGGTAGCGAGCGTCCGTACAGACGCCTTGCGCAAGGCGAGCCGGGTAGGAAGCAGGTGCATCCCCGCAGTACGTCCGTACAGACGCCTTGCGCAAGGCGAGCCGGGTAGGAAGCAGGTGCATCCCCGCAGTACGTCCGTACAGACGCCTTGCGCAAGGCGAGCCGGGTAGGAAGCAGGAGCGCCCCCGCAGGACGTCCGTACGGACGCTCGCTACCGCTCGCGGCTCAAAAACCTTTCGCTTCGGCCTCCGTATGAACCGCCTATGCGGTCCATTCTTGCGCTGGCGCTCGTTGCGCTCACGGCCTGCGGGGCCGCTGCGACCGACGCACCGATTGGCGGCGAAGGGCAGTCCCGGCCTCCCGCCGAGCATCCGGTTCGGGCTGAGCTGCTGGCGGATGTATCTGCCGTCGAGCCGGGAAAGCCGTTCCAGCTTGGCGTTCGACTGAAGATGCAGCACGACTGGCACGTCTACTGGAAGAACCCCGGCGACTCGGGACTTCCCGTGACGGTCGCCCCGTCGGGTCCATCCGGGTTCACGTTCGGCGCCATGCAGTGGCCGCTTCCCATCGAATTCGATCAGCCAGGCGACATCGCCGGGTACGGGTACACGGATGTAGTGCTTTTTCCGCTCCAGGTTCAGGCCCCGGCGACAATTGCTCCGGGCTCGAAGGTACGATTCGCGGTGAAGTCGTCCTGGCTCGCGTGCAAGGACGTCTGCATACCCGGCGGCGCGACTCTCGAGCTCGAGCTCCCCGTCGCGGCGAGAGCCGAACCGTCGAATACCGAGCTCTTCGGAGAGTGGAAGGACAAGCTGCCGGCTACTTCGGCCCTCGCTGTGGCGCGATCCGAGGGCGGCGTTGGATCCGGCTCTGTGACGGTGCGTCTCGAGTGGAACGAGCCCGTGCGCTCCGTCCAGTTCTTTCCGGTCCCGGAAGCGGCGCTCGACGTCTCGAACGTGACTATCGAACACAAGGATCGGGCAACGATCATCCGATTCCGGGCTTCAGTCCTTTCGGGTCAACAGCTCAAGACGGGTGACCTAGAAACGCTCGTAGTGGCGGTCGATGCACGCGGTACGCGACGCGGCATCGCGGTTCCAGTCAGATTGACCGGCGGTGCGACTCAAGGCCATTCGGCAAATTCAGAAGGAGACAGGCAATGAAGACGTTTTCCATCGTGACTGCCCTCGCAATCGCCATTGGCGGCGCGGCATGCGCCAGCGGATCGGGCGCTGCCGGATCGGCGGTCGCCGCGGCCGGCGCGCCCGCGGTCGAGCCGGCATCGGCTACCATCGGTGCGCCCGCGCCCGCTTTCACACTTCCCGACGCCGCTGGACAGCCAGTCAAGCTCTCGGACTTTGCCGGCAAGGTCGTCGTTCTCGAGTGGGTCAACCCGGACTGTCCGTTCGTGAAGCGTCACGCTGATGCCGGCACGATGCGCTCGCTGGCCCAGAAGTACCAGGGCAAGGTCGTCTGGCTCGGAATCAACAGCACCAACTACATGGACTCGGCTGCGAATGCGAAGTGGATTGCCGAGCGGTCGCTCCCGTACCCGGTCCTCGATGACCACACAGGCGCGGTCGGGCACGCGTACAACGCGAAGACGACGCCACACATGTACGTCATCGACACGACCGGCAAGCTGGTCTACGCCGGTGCGATCGACGACGACAACGCCGGGACGAAGGGTGCGTCGGCGGTGAACTACGTCGACGCGGCGCTTGCAGAGATCACGGCCGGCAAGCCAGTCTCTGTTGCGGAAACGAAGCCGTACGGTTGTTCCGTAAAGTACGCGAAGTAGGAGAATGGCGTGGCCTTACAGAGGGCACAAAGTCACAGAGCTCATAGAGTCCGGACTCTTGTCAGATCAGGTTACTTTTGACTCTGTGATCTTTGTGCCTCTGTGCACTCTGTATGGCCACGCCTTCCTCCACACCCTGTCACCCAATCCGCGATAGCTCGAAGCGCGCCATCGCCCGCAATCTTACGAGACAAGCTGCCGCGTCGCGGGTCCTTCGCTTCGGGCCCAGCAGCACGTCGGCATCCGTCTTCGCCGCCTCCAGCAGTTCACGGTCGCGCACGATGTTGCCGACCCGGAACGCCGGAATCCCATGCTGGCGCGTCCCGAGCAGTTCGCCAGGTCCACGCAGCTCCAGATCCTTCTCCGATATCCGGAAGCCGTCCGTCGTCTTCTCCATGATCGCGAGCCGTTCACGCGCCTCCGTCGTCCTTTTCCGCCCTGCAAGCAGAATGCAGTAGGACTGGGCCGCGCCGCGACCGACCCGTCCACGCAGCTGGTGCAACTGCGACAGCCCGAACCGTTCAGCGTGCTCGACGAGCATTATCGAGGCGTTCGGCACGTCCATTCCGACCTCGATCACGGTCGTCGCGACGAGAATCTCGACTTCTCCTGCCACGAACCGTCGCATGACGGCGTCCTTCTCGTCGGGCTTCATCCGTCCGTGCACCAGGCCGACGGTCAATGAAGGAAACACCTCGCGCTGAAGATGGTCTGCCATCGCCGTGGCGTCGAGCAGATCCAGTTTTTCGGATTCCTCCACGAGGGGATAGACGACGTAGACCTGACGGCCGGCGCGGATCTCGTCGTCGAGAAACTTGTAGATTTTGGTGCGCGAATCCTCGCCGCGGACTTTCGTCGTGACCGGCGTGCGTCCCGGCGGCAGTTCGTCGATGACCGAGACGTCGAGGTCGCCGTAAACCGTCATCGCGAGCGACCTCGGGATCGGGGTCGCCGTCATCACGAGCACGTCGGGGCTGTAACCAAGGCGGATCAATTCAGCGCGCTGTACTACTCCGAACCGGTGCTGCTCGTCGATGACCGCGAGACCGAGCTTCGAGAAGACCATGCCTTTCTGAATGAGGGCGTGTGTTCCGATCGCCAGATCGATGTCGCCGGCTGCCAGCGCCTCTCGCAACTCCCGTTTTCGCTTCGCAGTCAGCGAGCCCGTGAACAGCTCGACCCGGTAAGGCGTCGGCGCGAGGATCCGCTTGATGTTTCGTGCGTGCTGTTCGGCGAGAAGCTCCGTAGGCACCATAAGGGCGGTCTGGTAGCCATTCTCAATGGCTACGACCATTGCCTGTACTGCCACGATCGTCTTTCCGCTGCCAACGTCGCCCTGCAGGAGCCGGTTCATCGGCTTCGAGCTCGTCATGTCGGCGACGATCTCGCGCAGGACCCGTTTCTGCGCGCCAGTCGGCTTGAAGGGCAGGATCGCGCGAACCGCGTCGCGGACGCGCTCGCCGGTTTCGAAACAAGGGCCCTTCGGTTGTGAGGCACGCTCACTGCGGCGGGCGGCAAGCGCGAGCGCGACCCAGAAGAACTCTTCGTAGATGATGCGCCGGTGCGCTGCGCTGGTCGCGTTCATGTACCGGTCGAGCGACTCGCGCGAATCGGGAAAGTGCACGTGGCGGAGCGCCGTCTCGCGATTCGATAGATGGCGTCGCGCCAGGATGTCTGACGGAAGGGTCTCGTCAACCGAGCCCTCCGGAAGTCGCGCCAGGATCTCGAAGATCATCCGTCGCAACTGCCGCGTCCGGAACTCCCCGAATTTCCGGTAGATCGGAACGCGGCGGCCAGTGTGAATCGTTGCGGACTCGTCGTCGTCGTCGGGCAGGATCTCGTACTCTGGGTTCTCGACTTCGAGGATGCCCTTCCGGTTCCGTCGCCAGTGGCCGAAGAGAATTGCGCGAACTCCCGCCTTGAAGGTGTTTGCCAGATAGAGCTGGTTCCACCAGAACGCACGGATCTTGCCGGTCGCATCGACGCCCGAGATCTCGAAGATACGGAAGCGGCCCCCAGCCACCGGGTAACCGCCCGAGAGCTCCACCCGGACTTCGATGGACGCATCGGTCTCGGTCTCCAACTGGTTGATCCTGAGCAGGTTCGAGCGATCCTCGTATCGAAGCGGCACTACGGCTAGCAGGTCTTCCACCGTCGCGCTTCCGGCCGGGCATCCGGCGTGCGCGCCGACCGCGTCTGCCAGTTTCGCGGCGATCTTAGGGCCGAGGAAGGGTATTCCGCAGCGATCGAGCTGTGCGATGGGTGTCGCGAGCCCGATGGACTCGGGTGCGGAGCGCCGGTCGGCGCCATCGGTCGTGCGCTCTTTGGCCATTGACGGTGTGCGGACTCTCTGAACTCGGCGCCGGCAGGGTAACACAGGGACTCGGGACGTCTGACGCGGCCTTTGAGGGGCCAGGTTTGACTCTCCGAAAACCGAGGTGCTATAACCCGCGCGTCCCCGCAAACCAGTTCACAATCAATTCGATACCGGAGGTCGGATGAACAAGGGTGACCTGATCGACAGGGTCTCGGCGGATGCCGGCATCAGCAAGGCGCAGGCGGACAGAGCGATTGACAGCGTGTTGCGGGGAATCACCGACAGCCTTCGCAAGGGCGAGCGGGTGACGCTCGTTGGCTTCGGTACGTTCGGAGTGTCGCAGCGAAAGGCGCGCCGGGGCGTGAACCCGCAGACCAACGAGGCGATCAAGATCCCGGCCACCAAAGGCGTCCGGTTTTCGGCCGGCAAGAAGCTCAAGGAAGTGGTCAACAAGCGCAAGCGATAGTCCGGACGGGGCGACGGCAATACACCATATCGTGCACGGTCTGGCGGATATCGGATCAACGGCGCCAAAAAACTGTCCGGAAGTCTCCAATATTGCTGGACTTGGCGGCAAACGCGGGGCAATGTCGGTGGCATCGGAATTGCGTTGGAGTGAGCCGGATCGAGAGCGTCGGTCGAAGGATGGGGACCTGACATGAAGAAGATGATGCACACGATCGGGACATTGGCGCTGGTGATGGCGCTCGCGTTCTCGGCGTCGGCCCAGGGCGGCGGAAAGAAGCCGAAGGGCGACGAAGGCAAGCGACCCTCGGAGATCGTCCGACAGCCCAAGGGCGGCGACCAGGGCAGTGGCGGTCAACAGCCCCGAGGGGACAAGCCTCAGAACGACAATCGCGGTGGAAACGACCGCGGCAACGATCGTGGCGGCAAGCCCAAGAAGCCGGGCGACTTTTAGTCGGTCAACGAGTTACTGATTTTGCAGCGGCCGCGAATCCTCTACGGACTCGCGGCCGTTGTTGCGTTTGGCGGCGGGTGCGCCTACTCCCAAGTCTTTGCGAGTGCCTGGCGTCTTTGCGAGAAAAGCGTCCACACGGCAGGTTTATCGCAAAGACGCCAAGCACACGCCAGGACGCCAAGCACACGCAGAGACGCCATGAAA
>CAZQBW010000075.1:0-5157 GCA_964591515.1 uncultured Clostridia bacterium | reverse complement strand
GGTTCGTCGCAAAGACGCCAGGCACTCGCAAAGACGCAAATGAAAAGGCTACGGGCCGTTACGCGAAGCTCGCCAGCGCCTGCTGCTCGTCCGTGAAGATCTCGAACATCCCGTCCAGCTTCGAGATCGTGAGGATATTCCGCACACACTGCGACGGATTGAGCAACTTCACGTGTCCCTTGAGCTTGCTGACCGACCTGTAGGCCTTGATGATGCTGCCGATCCCCGTCGACGAGATGTAGCTCACGCTCCTCAGGTCCAGCAGGATGTTCGTCAGCCCCTTCTCGACTAGCGCGTTTACGGCGTTCTCGAGCGGATCGGTCGGACCGTTCGGATCCAGCCTCCCGCGCACCATGATGACGCCGACGTTTCCGCTTTCACGCGTGATGACGCGACTGGGACGCTGCATGATCGGTTTGTCTCCCGATATCGCCCGGTGTGGCGAAGCGGACCGCCTGCTGCCCCGCTCGCTCGGGCTCTGGTTTTCTGATTCCGATTGTGGAGGGTGAATCGATACGGAATGGGCGCTACTGGACTCGAACCAGTGACCCCTGCGGTGTGAACACAGTGCTCTACCAACTGAGCTAAGCGCCCGAAATGTCAACGAAACCGCAACAATCCGCGAGCGCCCCTGCGCGGCGGACCGTCAAAGTACCAGATGCCCTCTGGAGCGTCAACACGGGTTGACCGCGTCGCGAGTGGCAGTGCGATACTTCAACGAGCGCGTCCCGGCGGCCGCGCAATTCGACCGAATCCAGGTGCCATGCAACGACACATCAGCCGAATAGTCCTTCAAATCGTTACGGTTGCGGCCATCGCAGCCGGACTCGCCTCGTCCACGGCAGCAACGACTCGAGACGAGATCCTCGCGGCGGTGCGCTCCGGCGACACGGCGTCGGCGCTCGGCAGGCTCATCGAACTCGAGACAGCCGAACCGGAGCGTTTTCGCGCGAACAACTACGACTACCTGCTCGGTCGAGTCCTTGAGGTCAGGGGCGACTTCGCCGGCGCGGCGGCAAGATACACGGGTGTGCTCGACCGCGGTTCGAACCTCGCCGAGTACGCGCTCTGGCGATTGGCAGGACTGGCTCGACTCGAAGGCAATTTCTCGCTCGAGCGGCAATACCTGGAGCGGATAATCGGACGATATCCGGGAAGCGTCCTGACCGTGCGCGCGATCGAGCGCGCCGCCCGCAGCGCCTACGACGCCGGCGACTTCAAGCTGGCCCTCGCCAGGCTGCTGCCCCTGGCAGGCACGAGTGGCGCCGGATCTCGCGACGCACTCGACCGGGTCGCGACGTGTCGGATGCAGCTCGGTGATTCGGCTGGCGCCCGACGCGATTTTCAGCGATTGCTCGATGGCCCCCCGGACGACGCCGCTGTCGTGGCGGCGCGCGGTCTTGACGAGCTCGACGCCGCGGAGGACGTCGTCCTGACGGAGTTCGACCACGTCCGTCGAGGACGGATCTACCTGAACAACCGCGACTGGCTGGGCGCACGCCGTCATTTCGTCGAGGTTTCGAACATGCCGGCCGCCCTCAACCGCGTCGAGGCGCTGTATACGATCGGGTTGACGCACTATCGGATGGAGGAGCACGACGCCGCAGTCCGGTACTGGGACATGACTGCGTCCGAGTTCCCGGATCATCCGAGTGGCATCCGCGCAGCCCTTTGGGCCGGCCACTCCCTGCAGCGGGCCGGACGGTTTGCCGAGGCGGTTGGCCGCTACGAGGCCTTCATTGCCCGTTATCCGCGTGACGATCAGGTCGAGAGCGCGTACCGAAACGCGATCGATTCGTGGCGGTCGGCGGGCGACCAGACCAGCGCGCTGCAGTGGTGTCAGCGCGCCGAGTCGGCACAGCCCGCGACGCCGCTCGCGACGTTCGCTGCCTTCAATCGGGCGAAAATCAGACTTGCCGGCGGAGACGCCGCCGGGGCGCTGTCGGATTTTGCCCGCCTCAAGCAGGGCTATCCGATGCGCGGTTCCGGGCCGGGTCTGCCGGCTCCGGGCGAGGCGGATCTGCTTCGAGCGGTCTGCCTCGAGAGGCTGGGCCGAGTTCCGGAGGCGGTCGCGGCGTACCTTGCGATCCGCGCCGGCCGGGACGCGTACTTCGGCAACCGTGCGACGGAGCGGCTGGTCGCACTCGGAAAATCGCCTAAGGGGCGCAACGAGATCGGCAGGCTCCTGCAGGCGTCGGTCGCCCTTGCGACCGGATCGCGGTCTTCCGGTAACGCGGCCGCTGCGAAGGATTCCGCCGAGCGCGCCCTGCGGCTCACCGATGACGCCGCCACGCGTCGATCCATGCTCGATATTCTCAAATGGGCGTACGGGCAGATTCCAGCCTACTCGCGTGTCAGCGCGCCGTCCCTCGAGTCGGTTGGACGCACGGAAGTCGCTGGAAACCGTGCCGTTTCGGATCGATCGCACGCCACCCTCGCCAACGAGCTGGCATTCCTCGGCCTGTGGGACGAGGCGGCGCCAGAGCTCGCGTCCTCCGGATTCGGATCCCGGTCACCCTTCTCGATGGCCGTGTACAACGCTCGCGGAACACGGGCGGATGACGCGATGCAACTCGGTGAGTCGATCGTCTCGAAGCTGCCAGACGACTTCCGCGTGGAGTTGCTGCCGAGGGCCGTCGCCGAGCTCGTCTATCCGGCGCCGTATGCCGACGCGCTGCGCTCGTTCGCACTTCCCCTGGACGTCGACCCACGATTCGAGCTCTCGATTGCGCGCCAGGAGAGCCGCTTCCAGCCGTGGGTAAAGAGTCCCGCGGCGGCCCGTGGACTCATGCAGTTCATTCCCGAGACGGCCGACAAGATCGCGAAATCACTCAAGCTGGAGCCATTCGATCAAGACGACCTGTACGACCCTCGCATCGCCATTCGCATTGGCGCGCGTTACCTCGCGGACCTCTACCTGCTGTTTCCGGGCAATCACGCGGCGGTTGCGGCGTCGTACAATGGAGGTGAAGACAATGTCGCCCGGTGGATGAAGCGTTCCGCGGATCCGGCCGACGTCGACCTCGTCGTTGCCGAGATCAGCTTCAAGGAGTCGAAGGGCTACGTCTTCAAGGTGATGAACAACTTCTGGGCGTACCAGGCCCTGTACTCGAGAGATCTCGGACCGCGGTAGACAGATCGGTATTCACGATGCCTTTCGCGGAGCCGGGCCATAGGTCCACGACTTTGCGTCGCGCTGGCGCTGCATCTCCTCGAGCGACTCCTTGAAGGCCGCGAGAGACTCGGCGGCCGTACGCGACACGTTCCTGATGTCAGTCTCGACAAGGACGAAATCGCGCTCATCCTTTGTCTTGCGCGCGGTCTCGGCTCGGCGGTCCATGTGGACGGCGAGACCCTCGTAGAAGTCGAGCGCGGTGCGCGCCTGCTTGCGAGCCGCCGCGAACTGGCCGGGCCACGGCCGGCCGCTCGGGAGCGGCGCCGAGAAAGGTTGGCGGTTCGTCTCAGCGTCGATGATGGTGCGGGCAGCTAGGAGCGGCTTCCGGAAGTCATCGGGTTTCGTCTCGACCTTCGCCACGGCCGCAACCGCATCGAGCGTCTTCGCCACCTCGACGAGCGCGTCGTATTCGGCGGCAAGGGAAGGCAGATCGGCCGCGTCGTTCGCCCGCTGCTTCGAAATCTCGTTCCAGACGAACCAGCCGATCAGCGAGAAGATCACGAGTGATCCGATAGTCGCCGCGACGACTACGCCTCGCCGCGAACCTTCTGCAACTGCCCCATAACCAGCCATCCCAAACCCTCCCCGGCTCGAATCCGGCCGCAGTCTACCACGCGAACAGGGGCGGAAACGTTTCTGGTATCCTCCTCTTTCGGCCAATCTGAGACCTTGCGCGAAGGAGGCTAGTGAAGGCAGTCATGTCGGGTATGAACGATCCGCTCGAGGATTTGAAGGCAATGCGGGACCGCATGGCGGACCTGCTGGCAGAAACGCAGCGCGCCGTCATCGACGTTCGGGAACCGGTCGAACGGACGGTGTGGCGTCCGGGATCGGACACGTTCGAGGTTGACGACGGGCTCGTCGTGGTTGTCGAGATTCCGGGGGTAGATCGTCAGTCGGTGACGCTCGAGGTCGAAGGCGGGCGTATGACCGTACGAGGGGAGCGACCGGCGCCGGTCGGGCTCGATCCGGGCCGCGTGCTGCGGCAGGAAAGAGCCTACGGCCAGTTCGCAAGGGTGTTCGAGCTTCCCGCGGACGTCGATGTCTCGCGGATCGCGGCCGAGCAGCGGAACGGCGTTCTGACGATTCGACTGCCTCGAATCGAGCGTGAAACCGGATCGCGGATTCAGATAACGGTGGAGTAGCGCAACGGATCATGGGACGACGGAAAGCGAAGATGAACAAGCCAACGGACTACGTCGAAGTTCCTGCAATGGAAACGGAGGCGGTTGCTGAAAAAGGAGAGTCTGCGGAACCGACCGAGGTCAAGGTTGTCGACAAGCGGCGGTTTGCGCGCTTGCTGGGTTTCGGGGGATCGGACGATTCGGCGGATGACCCGCCGGCTGACCGTGAAGAGTCGCGGCTGCCGTCGTACGTCGAGGAGTTGAAGCGACGTGTGGAAGCGGCCGAATCGTCGTCCCGCTCGGAGGTCGAAGCGGCGAGAACGCGGCTCGAGCGGCACTTCGAATCGAGACTCGTGACGGCGAAGGCCGAGATGGCAGCTGGACTGCTGGAGGTGCTCGACAATCTGGATCGGGCGCTCGGTGTGCAGGGCGCCGACGAGAGCCCGCTTCACGAAGGTCTGATTGCGACGCGTGACCTGTTCATACGGAAACTGGTCGAGATGGGAGTCGAGCAGGTGTCGGGTGTCGGCGAGCCATTCGATCCCGAAAGCCATCAGGCGATCGACGAGATCGAGGTCGAGGATCCGGACCTGGACGGCCGGGTGGCCGAAGTGCTGCAGCGAGGGTTCCGGACGGCGGAGCGGCTCGTGCGGCCGGCGTTCGTCCGGGTCGGGCGGTGGCACGGCCAGACGGCCGACGAGCACTCGTAGCGGGCCCAGATACCCGAAGAGCAGGGATCGAGTCTGGAGCATTCCAGGTTTGAAAAGCGCCGTCAGGCGCGGAAGAACCAGAGCCCACGGCGAAAGCCGTGGGCTCTGGAGTTTGGCCTACTGAACGACCGCGGAGCGGTCGAAGGAA
>CAZQBW010000074.1:0-20202 GCA_964591515.1 uncultured Clostridia bacterium | reverse complement strand
AGACCATCGTGGTGAAGGACGCAGCCGTCGTCGCCGTGGAGGCGATGGAGGGCACCGACGCCACGATTCGACGCGCCGGCGAGCTCGCAAGAAAGCCGCCTCTCACTGTCGTCAAGGTGGCCAAGCCCAATCAGGACATGCGATTCGACGTCCCGGTGATTGGTCCTTCGACGATAGAGACGATGAAGGCTTCGAAGGCGACGGCGCTGTCGATCTCCGCCGGAAGGACAGTGATGATCGACCGCGACGAGATTCTCGCCATCGCCAACGCCGCGAAGATCGCGATCGTAGCAAGCGAATAGCCTTTGCGTCTTTGCGAGTCCTTGGCGCCTTTGCGAGAAACTCGACGCAAGGCCGTGTTTCTCGCAAAGGCGCCAAGGACTCGCAAAGACGCAAAGATAAAGGTGCTCGGAGGGGCAACCTGCCCCACTGTCCCGCGCGTCTGACGACCGGACGCACCTGCCTACGCGAGCTCGTGCGCCCGGACCCGCGGGGTCCGAATTGCCGGACGACATACGATCCGGCAGAGCCTGGGAGGGGCAAACATGTTTGCATTGAAGAACTTCTCGCGGCACTTCGCCGCATTGGCGCTTGTCGCCGGCCTGGCCAGCGCCTCGAGCGCCTCACCGATTCCGAAGGACGACGAGACGAAATCTGGTGTACGTACCGTCACCGTCACCGTCGTTCATAATGATGACGACACGGGAAAGACACGACTCGAAGCATCCGAGTTCGCGGTATTCCGTGGCGACGACAAACAGCAGATAGTCGACGTAAAGGGTCCGTCTGAGGCACCGCTCAACGTAGCGATCCTGATCCAGGACGGCCTCGACGCCGGCGTCGCCAACGAGATCAAGACGATCAAGTCGTTCATTTCGACGCTGCCTGAAGGATCGACCGTCATGGTCGGATATCTGCGCAGCACGGGCCTCCAGGTCCGTCAGTCATTCACGGCGGATCGCAAGGCAGCCATCAAGGCGCTTCGCATCCCGCTCAACAACTTCGACGTCGGCTCCGCTCCGTTCACCGGTCTCGAGGAGGCGATTCGACGCTTCGACGGCGTCACGGGACGCAACCAGATCGTGATGATCTCGAACGGACTCCAGCTGACGCGAGACTTCGAATCCGCGGCTCCGACGAACAACCTCGACCTCGACCGGGCGATCTCGGCGGCCCAGAAGCGCGGGATTCCGGTGTGGTCGATCTTCGCCAATGCGCCGGGCCGGCTCGGCAAGGGCACGCTGGCAATCTCGTACGGTCAGGGCTCGCTCAACAAGCTCGCTGACGAGACTGGAGGCAAGGCCTTCTTCCAGGGCCTGGGCTTCGTGACGTTCGACGTCGCACTCGATTCGATCTCGCGCGAGATGGGCGATCAGTACGTAATCACCTACCTTGGCGACGGCAAGGGCAAGCTCGAAGTAACGACGGAATCGACGAACGTGAAGCTCCGCCACGCGGAGTAAACTCTCGGCGCCAACGTGCCGATACGGGAGGGAGCGGGCTGAAAAGTCCGCTCCCTTCTGACGTTTGGTGCGAGCCGGCCGAGTTCCGCGTCGCCGAGTTTTGGTGCTACACTGCCGCCGCACGAGGTTGAGGAGAGTTGCCGATGCAGGACCAGGGGCCACACGGAATCGACGTCGAGGGCGCAATAATCGACGCCGACCTGTTAGTGAAGTATCGACTGGTCAACCGTGCGATCGAGACTCTCCAGGACGCCATCAAGTCGGCTCCGCGTCACATTCCGCTGCGCGAGAAGCTGCGCGAGATCTACATCGACGGCAACCGGATGAGCGACGCCGCGCAGCTGTGCATGGACCTCTCGACGCTCTACATCGCAGGCGACAAGCTCGAGCTGGCGAACGAGAGGCTTCTCGAGGCGAAGCGGCTTGACCCGCGTGTCTCGATCACGGCGAGGCTCAATCAGCTCGAGAGCGGAAAATCGTCGCCGTCGGTTCCGGCGTCTCGGGGCGGCTCGCCCAAGTCGATCACCGGCGATCTGGCGGACATCAACATCTTCGACATCGTCCAGATTCTCGAGAACTCCCGTATGTCGGGCGTGCTGACCCTGCGTTCAGGTACGCGGACCGGAAACGTCTATTTCAACGACGGACAGGTGGTGGACGCCACATTCGGGCAGAAGGTGGGACTCGAGGGCTTTGGCGAGCTGATCGAAGCGACGGAAGGCCAGTTCGAATTCGAGAAGACGCAGACGAAGTACCAGACCCGGATCGAGGCCGGTTCGAACACGTCGCTCATTCTCGACGTGCTGCGCGACAAGGATGAGGCGCGCCACGACGCCGCGGTCTCGGCAGACGAGTTCATGATCGGCGAGTAGGTCCACAGATTTGCACGGATGATCACAGATCAGAGCCGTGTTCATCGGCGACTGTCCGTGCAGTTGGTAGACTCTCCGTCGTGGCGCACGACGAACGGTATCCGATCCCTGCGGGCGAGCATCGAGCCGAGCAGGTCATCACGCGGAGTCGCTTTGTTGCGACCGTTGCCGAGGCGGCCACGGTGGAGGATGCCGTCCGGTTCGTCCGTCGTGTTGCCGCCGAGTTTCCGGATGCAACGCACAATTGCTGGGCATACGCCGTGGGCCGACCAGGAAACACCGACCGCGTCGGGATGAGCGACGACGGCGAGCCGCACGGCACTGCCGGGCGGCCGATGCTGTCGGTTCTACTGCACTCGGGACTCGGCGACGTTGCCGCAGTCGTCACGCGCTACTACGGCGGCACCAAACTGGGGACCGGGGGGCTCGTTCGCGCGTATTCGAGCACGCTCCAGCTCGCACTCGACGAGCTGCCGCGCGCCGAGCGTATCGAACTCGCCGAGATCGTCGCGGTCTTCGCCTACCCGAGCCTCGATCAGATCCGAATGCTGCTTCCCTCGTTCGAGGTCGAAGAAACTGGTCAAGAATTCGGCGCGGACGTCACGCTGACACTGCGGCTGCCGGCGAGTCGCGTCGACGGCCTGCGCAAGGCGCTCGCGGACGCCACCCGAGGGGAATGCGTCATTGAGCTGGCCGAGACGAGGCCTGCTTGACAGGCGCGATGCGCACAATGGAGCATCGCCGTATGAAGCTACTCGTTACCCGTGCCGTCGTCCTGCTCTGCCTCGCAACGCTTGCCGCGCCCGCGTTCGCGCGGCCTCCACAGCAGCAGTCGACGCGCGCGCGCGCGTGGGAGCTCGGCGGAAAGCTGAGCCTCGCGGCCATCGGTCTTGCGAGCCCGGCGTTGCCGTCGACCATCCAGAAGGTCTTTGCGTCGGCGAAAGAGATCGGAGCGGGACTGGGCGTCGAAGTGCCAGCCCTCCCGGAGCGCGAGCTCGACCGGACGCAGACCCAGTCGCTCGTCATGAAGTATCTGCTCGCGGATGCCGGCGCGCCGATTGCCGGCAAGCTCGGGTCGACCTATGGCGGCGATCACTCGGCGCTGTTCGAGGTGGCGGTGAAGTCTTCGCTGCTGTTGCTGTTCTACACGCCGGGAGGACCTGAAGGTGCGGAGGTCGCCACCGTCATCAAGAAGCGGGCGGTAGACGCGCGATTGCCGGAGAGTCTGTGGCAGCCGCTGGTGGCGAAGATCGAGGCTCGGGCGACGTTCGATGAGGTGAAGACCGCGGTGACTGACCTTCACAACGGAGTACGCAGGCACCTGGCGGAGGAAGCGATTCCGTAAGCTACTTTTGCGCCTTTGCGTCTTTGCGAGTGCTTGGCGTCTTGGCGTGTTGCTCGTTTCGCGAGTCGGTTTTCTCGCAAAGACGCCAAGCACTCGCAAAGGCGCAAAGTTCGCGAAGCCGAACGAGCGTCCCCCTACGCATCCTGCTGGCGCAGCTTCCTCAGGATCGCCCGCAGGTCGAGCTCCATCTCCTTCGCCGTCTGGTACCGATCCTCCCGCTGCTTCTCGAGCGCCTTGATGATGACCTGCTCGAGCTCGTCCGGCACATCGTCCCGGTACTTGCTGAACCGGGGCGGCGTTTCCTCGATGATCGCCTTCAACACCGCGAAGGTGTGCGCTCCCCGGAACGGCGGTCGCCCCGCCAGCATCTCGTAGAGCAGGACTCCCAGCGCGAATATGTCGCCGCGGCTGTCAGATTCCTCCCCGTGAGCCTGCTCCGGACTCATGTAGTGCACGGTGCCCAGGATCGTTCCGCGCGCCGTCAGATTGCGCATCTGCGCGGTAGTGTCTTCCTCGATGTCCCCCTCGACTTCCATGAACTTCGCAAGCCCGAAGTCCATCACCTTCACACCGCCTTCCGGCTGAATGATGATGTTCGACGGCTTGATGTCGCGGTGGATGATCCCCGCCGTGTGCGCGGCTGCGAGCGCGCTCGCGATCTCAGCTCCGACCCAGATCGTGGTCGTGACGGCGAAGGGGCCCGAACAGAGCAGATCCGAGACCGATTCGCCCTCGACGTACTCCATCGCGATGTACGGCTGTTCCTCGAACTGGTCGGCCTCGTAGAGCGCCGTGATGTTCGGGTGCTTGAGACTCGCGACCGCGTGCGCCTCGCGCAGCAGGCGCAGCCTGTAGGTTTCGTCCGCCGAAACTCGCGGCGCCAGCAGCTTGAGCGCCACGACCCGGCCCGACCGGATGTCTTCCGTCAGGAAAACACTGCTCATCCCGCCCTCGCCGAGCTTCCGCAGGATTCGATACGGTCCGATGTTCATGCGACCGACCCCCGCAGCCAGTCGAGGTACGCGACCGAACCGCCGGCAACCGACAGCCGCACGAGTTCGGGCGTCTCGTAGCTGTGCTCGTCGTGTATCGCTCGCTCGACGTCGCCGTACCGCGAGGATGTCGTCTTGACGATCAACAGCCACTCCTCGGAGCGCTCGACCACGCCCTCCCATCGGTAGAACGACGTGATTCCCGGAACGACCTGAACGCACGCAGCGAGCCGACGCTCGACGAGAGAGGCCGCGATTGACGCGGCCTCTTCTTGGCGTCCCGCTGTGGTCAGAACGACGATCGCGTCGTCGCCGGACATCGCTGCCTCCCCGACCGTCGCGCGAAGCGTCCGGTCGCTTCGCGATCCGGTCTAGCTCGCGTAGTACTGCATGAACGTCCGAATCCAATCCGTGAACGTCGCGTTCTCTTCATAGAACGGATAGTGGCCACTCCGCTCGAGAATCACGAGCCGCGCGTTCGGAATCCCGTCCGCCAACTCCTTCGCATCCTCGTACGAGAACACGATGTCGTACCGCCCGCTCATTACGAGCGTCGGTACCTTGATGTCGGCCAACTGCTTCCGTACGTCGTAGTTCTGCCCGTCCGAGCTCCAGATCTGGTCCGACGCGGTCGCATTCAGGTTCAGCGAGCTGATGTCGAGGTCCATGTAGTAGGGCTTCGGGGGGTTGTACCAGTAGAACGGATAGACGAGTCTCAGCGCCTTTCGCAGCCTCTCGTCCGGCGTGATGGACGAATCGGACTGCAGCCTCTCGTACTCGGCGAACTGATCCTTGGGCATCAGCCGCTTGAGCGAATCCTGGAACCGGCTGACATACCCGAGCGACGCCGACGTGTCGGACAGAATCAGGCGGCGAAGGCCCACCGGATTCGTCGCCGCAAATTTGAGCGCCACCATGCCGCCGAAACTGTGGCCGAAGACGGAGTAGTACGGCATTTTCATCGCCGTCGCGAACGCGCCGACGTCACCGACGAGCTGTTCCATCGTGTACGGATCGTTCGGCTTGTTCTGCTCCGAGAGGCCGTGTCCGCGGGCGTCGTAGAACCAGAGCGTCGCATAGGGCGCCAAATTCTGGAGCGCGGGCAGCAGGTAGTTGTGCGGCAGACCCGGACCACCGTGAATCACGATGATGTTCTCCGGTCCATAGCCCATCCTCTCGTAGAAGAAGTTGCGGCCATTCGCCTGCACGTACCCGAACGTCGTCTCCGGCAATCGGAGACTCCGGAACGACGAGCCCGGATAGAACTTCGGATTGAACGTCGGAGCCGGTTCCGGCACGACGTCGAGCCGACGGACCTTCTCCGTGTCCGTGAGTTCCTTCCGCTGCTGCGCCGGAACGGCGGCGACGACAGACAACATCAGGCAGAGACAGATAGCAGCGTTCCACAGCGATTTCATTGCGGTCATCTCCTTCACGGCTGCGCGGTTGCCGGGACGCCTGTGCCGGTCCGCGATCTCAGCCTCATGCAGACGGTTCCGTAGGGGCTTCGTCTCCTTGCAAGTCGGGTGACTCGCTGCCCTCCCCGAAGTAGGCATCGTGCAGTGCGGTAGCGCGTTCGATGTCACGCTCATCGACCATCAGGACGATGTCACCGGCGAACGCCGATGGCGCGACAGTGAACTCGCCGCCGCTGATGAACGCGCGAATGCCGTTCTCTTCGAGCAGGCCGAGCACCATGCTCGCCTCCGCGGCATTTGCAAAGTTCCTCAACGGCACCAGGTCGCTGTGCTCGTTGTCGAGACCACCTTCAGGCGGCAACTCGGCTACAAGCGCAACGCCACAGTCCGTGCACGTCGACACTTCAGGCTTGTACTCGGATTGACACTCCGGGCAGAAAGGCATGGAAACCCTCTGTTACTAACGGATTGGCTCACTTCCCGTGCTGAGGGCCGTAGTGTAAGGGCATGTCCCAAGTGAAAGCAATACAAATGACTTCCGGGTTTTCAGCCGCCCGTGAAAGGCCCGTCGGACCCGGGTCTGGTGGTAGGATTTCCGCCTGATGACGACCGAGACACCAGGCGACCGATCGCCACTCGTTGGCCGAACACGCGACGAGCTCGTAGCCCTTGCGGTCGAGCTTGGCGAGCCGCCGTTCCGCGGGCGGCAGATCCACGACAACGTCTATCGTCGCCGCGTGCTCGATCCGCTCGCGATGACCGACCTGCCAAAGCCTCTGCGCGAACGGCTTGCCTCGGAATTCCCCGTGACCGAGACGTCGGTCCGAACGGTCTTCCAGTCAACTGACGGAACGCGCCGATACCTGCTCTCGCTCGGCGATGGCGAAGTCGTCGAAGCGGTCTTCATACCCGTCCCGACCCGCGACACCATCTGCATCAGCTCTCAGGTGGGTTGCGCAGTGGGATGTACGTTCTGCCTGACGGCCCAGATGGACGTCAGGCGGCAGATGACGTCGTCAGAGATCGCTTCGCAGGTGCTCGTCGTCCTCAACGACGTCTACGGACCGGGCGGCGAAGTGCCGCACGGCACCAACATCGTCTACATGGGAATGGGCGAGCCCTTCCTGAACTACGCGGAAGTGATGAAGTCGGTCCGCGTCCTGTCGAGTCCCGATGGCATGAACATCTCGCCGCGGCGAATGACGGTCTCGACGTCCGGAATCGTTCCGAGAATCTACGATTTCGCCAGGGAGGAGGTACGTCCCGAGCTTGCCATTTCGCTGACGGCGCCAACCGACGAGTTGCGCGAAACGCTGATTCCGATCAACCGGAAATACCCGATCGCCGACCTGCTCGACGCCTGTCGAGCATTTCCGCTCGGACAGCGCGAGAGGCTCACGTTCGAGTACGTGATGCTCGACGGCGTAAACGATTCGGACGCAATGGCGCGGACGCTGGCAGGACTGATCGGCGGACTTCGCGCGAAGGTAAACCTGATCCCGCACAATCCGGCGCCCGAACTGCCGTACTCCGCGTCTTCCATGGAGCGTATCGAGGAGTTCCAGCGCGAGTTGGTAAGCCGCGGCATCGATGCCTACATTCGCCGGCCTCGAGGCCGCGACATCTCGGCCGCGTGCGGTCAGCTGGCCGCACGCCCGACCGCCCAGGCGTGACGCGGCGGGCCGTTGTCGTGTGCGCGGTAGCGCTGACGTGCGCTGTCGGAAGCGGCGTCGCCGGCTGGCGTCTCGGCTTGTTTGGCCGCGGAGTCTCGCAATCCACGGTAGCGGCCCCAGCCGGTGGCGAGCCGGTAGCGTGGTCGGCGACCATCGTTCGCACATTTGTCACGGACGGCAGGACGACCACTTCGACGACGCGGTTTGCCCGCAGCGGCGATCGCACCCGGTTGGAGTGGACGGAAGGCGACCGTCGGATGGCGCTCATCGTCCGGCCCGATCTCTCGGTGAGCTGGCTTGTCGACCTCGTGTCGAACAGCTATGTCGAAACAGCGATCGACGCGAACGGCGCTGCAATCCCGTCGGGGGAACCTGAGCCGCTCACCGCTCAACAGGTCGAAGCCGCCGTCGCCGCCGGATCCCCTGTCGACGGGTTCGCTGTCCGCCGAGAGCGGATTGGAGAAGAAACTGTCGACGGGCACCCGTGCCTCGTATACCGCAGCCGAATCGAAGCGCTCGACGGCACGGCGAGCGAAGCTACGGTCTGGGAGGCGTCTGACTTCGCCGGCCTCGCGATCCGCAGCGAAGTTCGAGGTGCGACCGGGAGCCTCGTTCGGACGGAACTTCAACAATTGCAGCGAGATCCGGATGCTCGAGCATTCGAGTTGACGCCAGGTGCCCGGCGGACCGGGCAAACACCGTGACGTCGAGCGGCATCCCAGACCCGTTCACGACAGAGCGAATAGAACTCGGACAAGGAGTCACTCTTCCCAACATGCGCGCAATTGTCATTTCGGCGATCCTGCTCTCGTTCCTCGTTGTCGTTCCGTCGCGTGCCGCGACGACGCCAGACATACTCAAGGCGCTCCCGGCCGGCGACGGCGTCATCGTCATCGAGCCCAAGGCCCTGTTCGGCAAGGTGCTCCCGGCCGCGGTCGCGGGTCTGCCGGAATACCGGGAAAAGCTCGATGCAGCCGTTGCGAGCATGAAGGCGGACTTTGGCCTCGATCTCGCAAACCTGCGGACCGCGGGCGTCTCGCTCTTCATCGGCGCGGACGCCACGACGAGTTGGGTCGCAGTGATGACGGGCGACTTCTCGGCGATTTCCACGAGCGAGGCGCTCGGAGCGAAGCTCGATGCATATTCGAAGGCTCATCCGCGAATCTCGGTGCGAAAACAGTCTCACGAGGGCTCGACCTACTACCTGCTGCCGGAAACGACCGGTTCGGGCGTGGTGCGCGAGGACGTTGCCGTCGCGCTGCTCGACGGTTCGACTGCGGCCTACGGCTCGCCGTCGGCCGTGCGGCGGGCGATCGACGTCCACCGGGGAACTGCGGCGGCGGCATCGTCGGTTGCCGCGCTGACCGACGCTCTGGCTCTTGCGGATCCGGCGGCCCCGCTTCGATTCGGCATGCCCGCACCGCAGTCGCTGATCGCGGCCGAGATGAAGCGCGACCCGGGCAATCCGTTCCTGAAGACGCTGGCCAACGTCCGGCTGCTCTATGGAACATTCGCGACGACGGCCAACGGAACGGAGATGAAGCTGACGGCACGCGCTTCGACGGCGGACCAGACCGAACCGATCGGAGCGTTGCTTTCAGCCATTATCGGTCTGGGCCAGCAGGCCACGGGATCGAAGCCGGAACTTGCGGCGCTGTTCGATCGGATGACCGTGAAGACGGCCGCTCCGGACGCGACGCTGACGGCGAAGTTCTGAAACTACGGCCCACTAATCGGAGAAACTCTGCGCCTCTGCGAGAACTCCGCGTCTATGCGAGAAACTTCCTTGTCGTGGGAGTTTCTCGCATAGACGCAGCGTTCTCGCAGAGGCGCAGAGTTAATTCGCGCCAGCTACTTCTTCGGAGCCCCCGTCGGGGCGGACGGCGCCGGCATCGGCTGCGAGGGCTGAACGGGCATCTGGCCACCGCCCGGTAGCGGCATCTGCTGCGGAGCGCCGACCGGCGGCATTCCCGGCACACCCTCCTCCTGATCCAGGGAGTCCAGATCCATCTCAGCGCCGATGTCGAACGCCGAGTCGATCGTGTCCTGGAAAATCTCGATCTCCTTGCTCTCCTCGAGCTGCTTCCGGATCGCCAACATCGCGTCGTTGAAGAGCTGCGACCGGCGCGTGTTGAGCAACCGGTCCCGTATCGAATCCTTCTGCTTGTTGAAGGCATCGCCCATGTCGGGCTCGGTTCGGCTGTTCATCGCGAGGACGACAAAGCCGTTCGGCATCTCGACGACCGACTTGGACACGGAATTCGCCGACAGCGCCAGCAGCCCCGCGTCGAGCAGATCGGAAGCCGCCATCTCGGGCAATGTCCCGCCCGCCTTGTAGTTTTCCTGCGTCTTCGCTTCGAACCCTGCCGCCTTGGCCTTGGCGATCAGGTCGTCAGGTGACGTAGCCGACGTCAGAGACTCGGCGGTCTGTCGCGCAACCTGGCGCGCACGATCCTTCTTGAACTCGCTTCCGACACGATCCTGCACTTCCTCGAACTCGGGAACGTGCGGGTCGCGTTTCTCCGCGAGCATCGGCACGGCAAACCCGCCCGTGATGCCAACCGGTGAGCCGACGTCGCCGACGTTCTGCAGATCGCCGATCTCGGCCTCGAACTGCGGATTCGATCCGATGTCCGGAATTGCATCGCCAGGCTGCGCAAACGGAGTCTCCTTGACGATCACCACGGGAGCGTCCGCCGGAGTGCCAATCGAGCCGTTGAGCTCGGCCGCGACGGCCGCCGCATCCTTAGAGGCCTTCAGCTTCGTTTCGACCTGCTGCGCAATCTCGACGCCCTTGGAGTACGACTTTCGTGCTCGCGCGGAAGGCAGCAAATCGGCGCGGGCTTCCTCGAACGACCGCTCTCGGCGTTCGGTGACTTTGTAGACGACAAACGTGTTGCCGACCTTGATCGGCGCCGTCGTCTGTCCAACATCCAGCTGGAATAGCCGCTCACGCGAGTCTCCAGCCGGCACCGACGCCTTCTCGAGCCAGCCGGCGTCGCCGCCGTTGGCGGCCGTAGCCGGATCTTCCGAATTGCCCTTGGCGAGCTCGGCGAAATCTTCGGCCGGCTGCTCTCCCGTGCCTCGCGCACGGTTCGCGATACCTTCAGCCTTCGTCCGGACGCCCGCTTCGAGATCCGGTTTCGCGACCTTGAAGACGATCTGCGACACGCGCACGGCCGCCGTGAACTTCTTCGGATCGTAGTCCGGCCTAAGCTCGTCGTCCGAGATCTGCATCGTCTTGCCGAGCGCGTCCTGGCTGACGAAGACATACGTGATCTTGCGCTGAGGCACCGTCACGCGGAACTTTTCGCGGTTCGCGTCAAAGTAGGCGCGGAGCTCTTCGGGCGTTCCCGGGGAAACGGCATCCAGCTTCGGCGTCACGAGGGCGTACGTGGGCTTCATGGTCGTGTTCGTCCGTCGATAGTCTTCCTCGACCTCGCGATCCGACACTGTCACCCCGGCAGTCATCAGGTTCTGCAGCTTCTCCTGACGAATGTCGTTTGCCATCGACTTCTCGAAGCCATCGACGGTGAGTCCCAGGCTTCGAAGTCGTGCCTGGTATGCGGGCGTCCCGATCCAGGCCTGCGTTCTGGGATCGCGGAACATTGCCGTGATCCGATCCTGAAGCTCTTTCGTCGAGACGTCGATTCCCAGTCTGTCGCATTCGCGCTGAACGAGCCGTTGGTTGATCAGCGCGTCGAGGGCCTGCTTTCCGTACTGCGGATAGAGCGCATTGACCTCTGGCGGACGGCCGCCCGTCTCGGCCTGCTGCGAGCTCGCATACATCATCACCTGGTTGCGGAGATCGGCGACCGTGATCTTGTACCCGTCGACGTCGGCAACGGCGGTCGACGAACTGATGGGTCCGATGGACCGGAGCATCGTTCGTCCGTCCGGCAGAGCAAACACGATGCCGAGGCCGAGGACGAGGATGCCGATGAAACACCAGAGTACGACCTTGGTCAGACCCTTGCGCTGGCTGAAGAAGCGTAGCATTGCAGTTCGGATTCCTTCTGGTTCTGGTCTTCGTCTAGACGGAATCGCGGATTCTAAGCAATTCGCACGGCATGCCGCAACGGGCTATTCCCATATGGGTTACATTATTGAAGCGGGCATTGAAGTGTCACAATGAGGCGGGTCGTGAAATCGACAACTTTGCGCATCAGAACCGGGCGAGGTAGCGCTCGGGTCAGCCGTCCAAATCCGACCTATGTCATGGGCATTGCACAGGGATCGAATCGACGTGACTGCCCGCACACACAGTAATGAAGCACGAGCGCGGCGTTGAATTAGGAGGAGCGTGAAAAGTTTTTTGACACCTCGAGGGACAAAACTGCGTCCTTAGATGAGAAAGCCCGGTTTCATTTGGTTTACGCGCCTGTAACACCTTCGTAGTTGCATTCTCGCGAGATGTCTCTTCGCCCGTTCGGCCCCGCCGCAGCGGGCACGTCCTCGGTTTCTGAACAACCTGGGCCCGCGGCTCCGGCCACCACGACCGGTTGACCGCGCGGAAAGCCCCCAATGACCGCGAAAATCAAGGATCTCGTCGAACTGAACCCGTCCGGCCAGAGGCCCGTCTCCGGCGGTAGTCCTGCTCCGCCCGAGCTCGACACGTTCCTGCTCTCGTACGAGATGGGCGACGTGGTAGTCCGGACCGTCGAGCGTCTTTCTTCAACCGAAGCCGGTCCGCACAACTGCCTGATCGTCGGAGGGCCCGGATGTGGCAAGAGCCGGCTGCTCGGCGCCGTCGCGAGCCTCTTCGAGATCGAGCCCGATACCCAGATTCACCCTCGCCTGGCGGAAGTCCGCGCCCTCGCGCAGCCGTCGCGCATAATCGTGGTGCGCGTGGTGCCGGAGCACGGCGAGCGACGCCTCCTGCCGACAATAGAGCGAGCGGTACTGTCGAATCTCGAAGCCGCCGGATTCCCGGTAGCGTCGATCTCGGCCGAGGCCGTCGATTCCCTGCTCGCATTCACGAAGTCAGTTGCCAACCTTCCACCCGGCTTCCGGCTCGTCGTTACCGTCGACAACGTCGATTCGTGGCTCGCGGCGACGAACCGTTTTGCCGAGGAGAACGCCCAGGCTCTCGTCCGATTCGGCGAACTGGGCCGAACGCTGCCGGTCGCGATCTGCGCGGCTGCGGGCGAATACGTGATCACGCACGATTCTAATGCGGGCAGCCACGGGTGGATTTCGTCACTTCTCGATACCTACCGAATCGAATACGTGTCGGCGCGGGCACTGCGGTCGGCGACGGCCAGCAACATCCTCGTGAAGAACGCCCGCCAGCGGCGCGAGATCATGAACGTCCTCGAACAGCTGCGACGGCGGCTACCGGATCTGCCTTGTACCGATGAGGAGTTCGTCGAGCTCTATCCGCTCGCGGTCTCGACCTGGGGCGTCGGCGGCCAGCTTCATCGCTGGATCGACGGATTCTCGTTTCCCGAGTTTGCAGCGCGCGCCGCCGAAAGCGTGAAGCGCCGTCCCGCGGCCAGCCTGTTCGCTCTCAACGACATGTTCACGCTTTACGAGCCGCAACTGCGGAACGTGGAGGCGCTCGCGCCGATATTCGACGCCTACGACCGGCTCGTTGCCGACGCCGTGCCCAAACTTGGGCAGAACCAGCGACTCTGGGGGCGCCTGGCGCTACAGTCCATCTTCATGCACACGATTGCCGGTATCTCGGCCGACGTGAAGACGATCACGAACTCCGTTCTTCTCTATGACTTGCACGGAGGCGTCTCGAGCTATTCGATGATGTCGGCAGTGCTCAAGCAGATGGAGACGCTCGACGCGGGACAGATAGTCGCGACCGGCGATGGGACGTCGCGCAGGTACGGGCTCGTTACCGACGAGCGAGAGGCGCTGCTAGTCAGGGTGGAGGAGCTCGCGGATTCAGTCGAGGACGACTCGGAAACGCTCTACGCCCTGCTCGGGATCGGCGGGCAGGTGTTCGCGGACTGGCCCTTTGCCTCGTCGCCGTCCGGACCGAGCCGGACTGACCTCTGGCACATCGACTTCAATGACGGACTTGTAACGTTGCAGGCGCGAACGCTCGACGGTCGTGACGATCCCGCTGACGTTGGCCGGCCAAGGCTCGTAGTCT
Source organism: uncultured Clostridia bacterium (assembly GCA_964591515.1). Lineage (GTDB taxonomy): Bacteria > Acidobacteriota > Blastocatellia > UBA7656 > JADIYM01 > JADIYM01. The sequence goes on along the minus strand of CAZQBW010000074.1, from coordinate 6,330 downwards.
TTCCGCCAGGACGCGCATGGTCCGAGGCGACGGACATCGTTCGCAATGACGCGCTTGCGGCTTGCTGGATCGTGTCGAAACCGACATCCGCCGAGCGCGCCGCGATGCGCCGCTGGCTGGCCGCTGCGCGACTCTCGGCGGACGAGGGCGGTAGACGTCATCCCGACCTGCCCTCGGTGCTCGCCGAGCTCGAGACTTCAGCCGTCGAAGCGTTCCATCGCGTCTATGTGGAGGGCGGCACACTCGTCACGGATTCGGGTCGCGAGGCGATTGCCGAATTCGTCAACACTTCGCGCTCCGAGACACTCGTCGTCCGGCTGCTTCCTGCCGCGCCGTTAGTCGCGCCTGCGACTGTCGAGACTCCGGCGGTCGCGGGAGTCGAACCGGCGCCGGCGAAGGCCGCGTGGCTAGCTTGCCTGATCGCTGCCGATCCGACCGAGGCAGTCGAACTCGCCAACCGCCTTCAAACGGCGGAGTGGCTTTCGCGACTCGAGACCTGGTACGGAAAGCACGTCGGCCGCGACGACACGGGCCCGATCCGGCTGCTCGGTCAGCGCGGCGAACAGATTTCCGAGGTTGCGGCCGCGCTCGACGCGAAGCAACTGTTCGACGTCGTGCTCTACTACACGCGCCGGGCACTTGGATCACGAACCATCGACGAGCTCTCCGACGAGATCGGTCGTGTGTTCGAGACTGAGGATCGCGTCTGGGAGGCGCGGGAGCGTCTCGGCTGGCTTGAGACCTTCGCCGGGTGGCTGCCGACGCTCGATGATGCGGCACGCTATCTCGACGCTGCAGAGACTACGGACGATGAGGACCTGGAAGCTCTGCGAACCTCGCTCATTGAATGGATGGACCGTCTGGGCGAGTTCGTAAGCGAACGCCGGCGGTCGGCATTCACCGACAGTTTCGCGGCCTACCGCGACGAATACGCGAGGATCTACACGGCAATTCACGACCGGTCGGTCGGCGGCGAGAACGTCGGACGGTTGAGCGCCGAGATCGTCGAAAGCCCGGCGTGGCAGGCACTGGAGAATCTCTCGACGCTGACTATCGGGAATCCGAGCTACCTCGTCGACGCCATCAACCTCATTTCGGTGCTTCGCGAAACGCAGTGCTCGGCAAACGTTGATGCGTCGCTGAAAACGCACCCGCAATGCGCGTGCGGATTCCGGTTCGACGACCAGGGCCGCATCGTGTCCATGGCCTCGAGCGCGGCTGAGTTCGTGCAGATGGGAATCGAGCACCACATGCGGCTGCTCCAGGCGCGGCGCGCGGAGTTGAAAGAGAAGCTGATCGCTTACAAGTCATCGTTCGACCTGGACACGATCCGGTCGATCGCCGAGCTGACCAAGGACGCGACCGCTCCGCGAGTCGAGCCATCGACGATCGAGGCAATAAACACGCTGCTCGACCCGGAAGCGGAATGGCAGACTCGAAGAAGTGACGCCATTCAGTCGTTGACGTATCGGCCCGACCGGATCATGTAGGGCCGTGTAGCGCGCCGATGACGGCAAGCGCTCCCGTCTGCGATCTTTGCGTCTTTGCGAGTGCTTTGCGTCTTTGCGTGGAACGCTTCCCAGTGGAACGCTTCACAGCGGAAGAGGAGTTTCACGCAAAGACGCAAAGCACTCGCAATGACGCAAAGGACCGCAAAGTCGAGCCCTCAAGGGCCCCAAACTTGCCCGCTACCACTCCCTGTGGTAGCGTCCTCAATTCTTGAGGAGCGTACTTTTTCCCCTGTTTCGAGCTGCCGATGGCCCGTGTTGAGACGTGTGTGAACAGCCAGCGTGAGGATCGGACTGCGGCGCCGTCGCTCGCGGCCGGCCTCGGCATGGCCGCCTCGCTGACACCTCGCGGTCTCCCATCGAACGCCGAACGCGAGCCTGGCGCCGGGAGCGCGCGCCGCCTCGTGATGGCCATCGCCTCCGCAGTTTCCCCTGGAAACGCGGGTTCATTCATCTCAAACTTCATGTCCCCGGCAGGCGCCGACACGTCAGAGCATCACGGAAGAAATCATCCCGAATGAGAGTCAGAAACCTTTTCAATCCGTTTTCAAACGATCTCGCAATCGACCTCGGAACCGCGAACACGCTGGTCTACGCCAAGGGGCGCGGAATCGTCGTGAGTGAACCCTCGATCGTCGCCATCAACAAGATCACGAACAAGGTCGAGGCCGTCGGAAAGGCCGCGAAAGAGATGCTCGGCCGGACGCCCGGCAACATCGTCGCCATCCGGCCGATGAAGGACGGCGTCATCGCCGACTTCGAAGTCACCGAGAAGATGCTGCAGTACTTCATCCGCAAGGCCCACAACGGCCGGACGTGGGTGAGCCCGCGCGTGGTCATCGGCGTCCCTGGCGAGATCACCCAGGTGGAGCGTCGCGCCGTCGAAGAGGCCGCTTACCGGGCGAAAGCCTCGAAGGTCTACCTTGTCGAAGAGGCGATGGCCGCCGCCATCGGCGCCGGACTGCCGATCACCGAGCCCTACGGCAACATGGTCGTCGACGTCGGTGGCGGAACGACCGACATCGCCGTCATTTCGCTTTCGGGAATCGTTTACTCGCGTGCCGTTCGCGTCGCCGGAAACGAACTCGACGAGTACATCATTCAGTACATCAAGCGGAAATATAATCTGCTCATCGGCGAGCGAACCGCCGAGCAGATCAAGATCGAGCTCGGAAGCGCATTCCCGCTCGACGAGCCGCTTTCGATGGAGATCAAGGGTCGAAACCTCATCGAGGGCGTGCCCCGTACGATTCCGATCACCGACGAGGAGGTCCGCGAAGCGCTCGCCGACCCGATTGCGACGATCGTCAACGCTGTCCGCGTCGCGCTCGAGCGCACACCTCCAGAGTTGTCGGCCGACATCGCCGAGCGCGGTATCGTGCTGACGGGCGGCGGCGCCCTTCTCAAGGGCCTCGACCGCCGATTGATGCACGAAACGGGCGTGCCCGTCTCGCTCGCTGAGAATCCCTTGTCGTCGGTCGTGCTCGGCACGGGCAAGATGCTCGACGACGTGAAGCTTCTTGACCGCGTGTGCCTCGAGAACACGGTCCTCCACCACAACTAGGCCCAGAACTCACTGTGACGACACGCTCCCGGCGAATCGTCGGCTCGGGCGCCTTCGGGGCGCGACGAGCCGTCGGTTTGCCTAAGACGCAGGGGAAATAGCGCCATGTCGCTTGCAGGCGATCGGCAGAAGCAGAAGTACGGGCCGTGGCTGCTCGCGATCCTGCTTGGTTCCCAGCTTGTGCTCATGGCGGTCACCTCGCGGAAGTTCTCCGGCCCGGACGGTTCCGAGCAGTCAATGCTGCGTTCGTGGACGATGACGGTAGTCACGCCCATCCAGACGGCAATTGGCTACGTCACCGATTCGGTCGCGGGTGTCTGGAGCGGCTATTTCGATCTGCGCGGCGTGCGTGAGCACAATGCGGAGCTCGAAGCCCAGAATGCGGCGCTGCTTGCCGAGATTGAAGCAGCCCGCGCTGCCGCCGCCGAAAACGATCGGCTGCGTGAGGTTCTCGGACTCAGACCGCTGCTGAAGTACGACTCCATCGTCGCCGAAGTGGTCGCGCGCGACTCGACGGCGTGGTTCAAGCGGATCGTCGTCAACAAGGGCTCGCAGGACGGGATCCGTTTCAACATGCCCGTGGTCACCGCTGACGGGCTCGTCGGCCGCGTGACCCAGGTCGGCCCGTTCGTGTGCCAGATCCAGCTCATTTCGGACGAACATGCCGGCGTGGGCGGTCGCCTTACGTCGTCGCGAGCGGTTGGCGAGGTCGAAGGCCGCGGCGACGGCACGTGCCGCCTCAAGAGCATCTCGAGCCTCTACGACGTGACGGAGAACGAGCCGATCCTGACGTCCGGACTCGACCGACTGTATCCGGCCGGCATCCTGATTGGACGCGTCACGTCAGTTGCGAAGGGAGCTGGCGCGACGCCGCAGGACATCGCCGTCCGGCCGTCGGCCGATCTCGATCGCGTCGAAGTCGTAATGATCCTGCTCGTTGCCCAGCAGGACCTCGCCATGCCCGATACCGTCAAGTAACGAACGCCCCGGCCCGTGCTCTACCTAAAGATCCTCATCGTCATCATTCTCGCCGTGGCGCTCGACAGCCAGGTACCGACGTGGTGGGAAGCGTTCAGTTACGTCGATCTGCCGTTGCTCGTAACGGTATACTTCGCCCTGATGCGGGATCCGGTCGTCGGCATGGTTGTCGGCTTCGTCGCCGGACTCGCCGGGGATCTGGCTCCCGGAGCCGGACCGGTCGCCGGGGTCGGCGGGTTCTCGAAGACCGGAATCGGATACCTCATCGCGACGATTGCGGTGAGGTTCTCGCTCGAAGGCGCCGCGATTCGAGTGTTGATTATCGCGGTGTCGTCGCTCGTCAACAGCATGCTCTTCATCGGATTGCACAGCTTGATGGGTCAGAGCCTGACGCAGGAAACGGCGCCGGAACGACTGGTACTCAAGGTACTGATCGAGGCGGCGGCGAATCTGGTCGCCGGTGTCGGTCTTTTCTGGTTGCTCGACCGGGTCTTCCCCGAGAACGCGCCCGGCGGCGCGATGAAGGTACGACGAAGGTTTTATGATTAGGTCCACAGATGAACACAGATAGACACAGATCTGTGAATATCTGTGTTTATCTGTGGCAGGTCTGCTGATGTCCCGATTCAACGAAGAAGCACAGAACTTCGACGCGCGGCTCTCGGTCGTGATGTACATCATGCTCGCGTTCTTTCTCGTGCTCGGCGTTCGGTTCTGGGTCCTTCAGGTCGTCAATCACGAGTCCTTCCTCGTCAAGTCGAACGAGAACCGCATTCGAGAGATCCCGATACCGGCGGCTCGCGGAAACATCCTGGATCGCAACGGGCGGATCCTCGTCGACAGCCGCCCGGCATTCAACCTCATACTCAATCGCGAAGATCTGAGGAAGCAGAACCTCGACGAGCTCCTCTCCGTCATTCGGGACAATCTGGGTGTCGACCCCGACTGGGCGCGGCAGCAGATCGACGACCCGCTTGCGCCAAAGTCGCGCCCGGTCGTCATCAAGCAGAACATCTCCGAGGCAGACCGCGCCTGGGTCGAGGCCCACGAATACGAACATCCCGAACTCAACGTCGCGCTGCAGCCGCAACGGATCTACCCGCTCGGGCCGATTCTCGGTCACGTGCTCGGCTACGTCGGTCAGATTTCGGATGCGCAGCTTAAGGCGAACCTTCCCGAATTCGAAGGCGCGAGATCCGGCGATGTGGTCGGACAGGCCGGTATCGAGCGCTCGCACAACAGCACGTTGATGGGAAAGGAGGGCACGCGGCGCGTTGTCGTCGACAGCCGCGGCCGATTCGTCGAGGAGATCGAGCTTGTCGAGCCCATCCCGGGTCAGGACATCGTCACGGCCATCGACATCGACCTGCAGATGATAGCCGAGGAGAAGCTCGCTGCGACGAAGCTCAACGGTGTCGCAATAGCCATGGATCCGCGCAACGGAGAGATCCTCGCGCTCGTCAGCCATCCGAGCTACGACCCGAACCTCTTTGCTGCGGGCATCTCGCCTGAGGACTACGCGGCGCTTCGAGACAACCCGGACAAGCCGCTCACGAATCGGGCGATACAGGACATCTACCCGCCCGGCTCGACGTGGAAGCCCATAATGGCGATGGCGGGACTCTCAGAAGGCTCGATGAAACCGAACGAGGGAATTCCGTGCGGCGGCGGCATCTCGATCGGCAGCCGGTTCGCCGCCTGCCACGGTTCTCACGGAGCGCCGAATCTCGAGCGTGCGATCGCGGTGAGCTGCAACGGCTACTTCTATCGGGTAGGACTTCGGCTGGGTGTCGACAAGCTGCACAAGTGGGCGACTGCGATGGGTCTGGGCAAGAGGACCGGCGTCGACCTGCCGAACGAGACACCCGGCTACGTCCCGGATTCGCAGATCAAGCTGCGCTGGAAGAAGAAGGACGACGACCCGGAAGACAAGAAGTACCGCTGGAACGACGGTGATACGGTGAATGCAGCGATCGGACAGGGTTACGACCGTCCGACGCCTCTGCAGATGGTCCACGCGTTCGGCGGCCTGGCGATGGACGGCCGATTCACTACGCCGCATCTGCTCAGGACCGCGAAGAGCAACGGCGTCACAGCCGAGTTCGGATTCGATGACCCGAACATCGTGGACATCCCGCTCGATCCTGTCGCATTCAAGTACGTGATGGAAGGCATGCGACAGGTGGTCACGAACGGCACCGCGAGACGCGCCGAAGTGCCCGGATTCGACGTTTGCGGCAAGACCGGCACCGCGCAGGTCGTTTCGGTTCGAACGGGCGC
>CAZQBW010000073.1:0-20234 GCA_964591515.1 uncultured Clostridia bacterium | reverse complement strand
GTCGTCATCCAGAACGACGCCGACACAACGGGCACCGTCCACATCACGAAAAGCAGACCGATGAAGACGTACTGCTGGTACGGCAGGATCGACCTTCGCAGGTCATGCCCGAGGTACGGCTCAATGGCGCCAAATCCGTCCAGCGGCGGAATCGGCAGCAGATTGAAGACAACGGCCGTCACCTGGAGCAAGCCGAGAAAGGAAAGTGCCGGGCCCACCGCCGATTCACGCACTGCCGGAATAAGCAGGACCAGCCCGAGCAGAAGCGCGATCAGGAGATTCGCCAGCGGCCCGGCCACCGACACAGCCGTGGCCCATCCGCGGCTCCGCAGGCTCTCGCGCTGGATGTAGACCGCCGCGCCCGGCAGGCCGATTCCCCCAGACAGCAGAAAGATGATCGGCAGGATGAAGGAGAACATCGGATCCGTGTACTTCAGGGGATTCATCGTCAGGTACCCCTTGTCTCGCACGGACAAGTCCCCGCCGCGATACGCCACGATTGCGTGGGCAAACTCGTGAAGACAGACCGACACGATCCATCCTCCCATCACGATCACGAACGTCAGGTACTTTTCCATCTGGGAGTCCCGGCAGCGCTGGCTCGAGGTGGCACCGCCCCTGGAATCGGACGGCAAAAGGGGCGGCGGATTGTCCGTCGCCCCCTTGCACTTGTTGATGTTTGTCGCGCGGTAGGAACCGCGGTTTCACCAGGCTCGAGCCCGGCGCACTCGAACGTATTTGGTTGTCAGGCTCGCTGTGTGGACTCCCAAGGAGTACTCCGTTGAGTCATCGCCATCGGGCAACCGCCTCGCTCAGCCGCATTGCCCGTCTTCACGCTTCGCAGTGCATTGGAGTGACCTCCGGTTCGGCGTGGAAGATCGAAGTTCCGTGCGACAGTCCCGAGTATAGTCCCGTCGTCATGGCCGTACAAGAAAGATTTCCGCCCGCGACGCGTTCCACACTCCGTCGACGTCAAACCGGCCGCCGTTGTGCGCGGTGCTATACTTCCGAGTGGTGTTCCAGTGCATCACGATCCCGAAGAAAGGAGTCGCGTTGAGTCCGAAATCACCGTCGTGACTCGATTGCAACACGGTTCAAAATGGCAATGAAGCACGCCGTCCGAGCGCTCGTCCTGGCAATCGTCGCCTCGATTTCGGCACCCGTAGCCTTCGCCGGCGATCAGAAAGCCGCCGCACCGAGGCCGCTGGCAGACAACGAGAATCCTGCCCTCATTGGCCGACGGAACATCAACAAGCGGCAGATTGATTTCTATTCGCTCGAGAAAGAGGCTGCACTTGGCGCCAAGCTCGCGGCTGACGTGGCTCAGCAGGCGAAGTTCGTAGATGATCCGGTCATCGTCGAGTACGTCAACCGCCTTGGTCAGAACCTCGTGCTTCACTCCGATGCGAAGGTACCGTTCCAGATCAAGGTGATCGATTCGGATGACGTGAATGCCTTTGCCCTGCCGGGCGGCTATTTCTTCGTGAACAAGGGGCTCCTGCTGGCTGCGGACAACGAGGCAGAACTCGCGGGCGTAATGGCCCACGAGATCGCCCACGTCGCGGCGCGGCACGGCGTCGAGAACGCATCGAAGGGCACGCTGCTCAACTACGCGACCCTGCCGCTCATCTTTCTGGGCGGCGGAATCGGATATGCGGCGCGATCGGCGGCGAGCATCCTCGTGCCGGTCAGTTTCCTGAAGTTCAGCCGGAATGCCGAATACGAGGCCGACAGCCTCGGCGCCCAGTACATGTGGGCCGCCGGATACGATCCGAGAGCCCTCGGCGAATTCTTCGAGAAACTGCAAGGAAAGGAAAAGAAGAAGCCGGGCACGCTCGCTCGCCTCTTTTCCACTCACCCCATCTCCGGCGATCGCCTGATGCGCGTCAACGAGCTCGTCGGCAGGTTCCCGGGGCGCGAAGAGTACGTGTTCACGACCTCCGAGTTCGACCGCGTGAAGGCGCACCTGCTTCAGATCACCAACGCACCTTCTGTAACTGGCGCGCCTCGTGACACCGGCCCGCAGCGGCCCACGCTCAAGCGTCGACCGTCGAACGACCCCAATCAGGCTCCGGACCCGATGGATCCGAATGCACAGACCGGCGATCCGGGTGCACAGCCGTCGGCACCTGACCGGCCGACACTCAAGCGTCGCGACCAAGATGCTCCTCCGCCGAGCGGGTCGTCGAATCCCTGATTTCCCCCTGGTTTTCCTCATCACTCCTTCACCGAAAGGTCTTGGGCGCCGGATCGAATCCGGCGCCCTTATTGTTTTGGCGCGCTGGGCGTCAATGCTTCCGGAGAATTGGGAAACTCTTCACGGGGTCGTCTCGTTTCAATCGCCGGTATCGACCGAAAATTGATGCGCCATCCGGCGAGCACCCGTGACAGCTCAACGGTTGATTCGTAGCATGACCGATGGACGGCTCCGCGCGGCGGCCCGCCACCATCGTCGATTTCACACCCATATCCCGAACCGAGAAAGGAAGACCGAGGTGAAATTCCGCGCCCTATCCCTGACCCTCGTCCTCGTCGCGGGTTCCGTTGGACCGGCCATTGGCCAGGAGCGTGTCGTAGCTCCCAACGAGAATCTTGTCGTCGACGGCATTCCGTCCATCCCAATGGAGATCGCCGACCAGGTAGGCTCCTACACCGAGTTTCGGTCCGCCGGACTCGCGAGCTGGCATCCGACGCGGCGTGAGATGCTTATCTCGACCCGCTTCGGCGACGTGCCACAGATCCATCGAGTCAAATTCCCGGGGGGCGACCGCCAGCAGATGACGTTCTACCCCGAGCGCATTGGTGGCGCGTCCTACCAGCCGACCTCCGGCTCGTATTTCATCTTCAGCAAGGACATCGGCGGCAACGAATTTGCCCAGCTTTTCCGGTACGACATCGACTCGGGAAAGGTCGCCCTCCTTACGGACGGCAAGTCGCGAAACGGTGCCGGCCCCTGGTCGACTGCAGGTGACCGCATGGCCTACACGTCGACGCGTCGCAACGGCGCCGACGTCGACTTGTACGTCGTCGACCCGTCGAAGCCGTCGTCGGATCGGCTACTGGCGGAAGTACAGGGCGGCGGATGGGGGCCAATGGACTGGTCGCCAGATGACAAGTGGATAGTCGGCGGTGAATATATTTCGGCCAACGAAAGCTATCTGTGGATGTTCGATTCGGCAACCGGGGCCAAAACGCTCCTGACACCGAAGGACGGCGCCAAGATCGCCTGGGGCGGCGCCGTCTTCTCGAAGGACGGCAAGGGCCTGTACGTGACGACCGACAAGGACTCGGAGTTCCAGCGGCTCGCCTACATGGACCTAGCCACGAAGGCGCTCACCTTTCTCACTACAGACGTGAAGTGGGACGTCGAAGACTTCACGCTGTCGGACGACGGCAAGACACTCGCATTCGTGACGAACGAAGACGGAATCAGCGTCCTGCACGTACTCGACACGAAATCGCGGAAGGAACGTCCCGCGCCCAAGTTGCCGTCAGGCGTCATCGGCGGCCTCGAGTTCCACCGGAACAATGAGGATCTCGGGCTGACGATTTCGTCCGCGCGTTCGACCTCGGACGTCTACTCGGTCAACCTCAAGACCGGCAAGGTCGACCGCTGGACCGAAAGCGAGACCGGCGGACTCAACACATCTGCTTTCGCCGAACCCCAACTCGTCCGGTGGAAGAGCTTCGACGGCATGTCGATCTCGGGCTTCCTCTACCGGCCGCCGGCCGACAGGTTTCCCGGCAAGCGCCCCGTGATCATCAACATTCACGGCGGGCCCGAGGCGCAGTTTCGCCCCGCGTTCCTGGGTCGCTCGAATTACCTGATGAGCGAGATGGGTATCGCGATGCTGTTCCCGAACGTCCGTGGTTCGTCCGGGTACGGCAAGACGTTCCTGACGCTCGACAACGGCTTCAAGCGCGAAGACTCGGTGAAGGACATCGGAGCGCTGCTCGACTGGATCGCGACCCAGCCTGATCTGGACTCCAGCCGCATCCTGATAACGGGAGGCAGCTACGGCGGCTACATGACGTTCGCGGTGGCGACGCACTACAACGACCGCATTCGCGCCTCGCTGGCGATCGTCGGCATCTCGAATTTCGTCTCGTTCCTCGAGCGTACCGAGAGCTACCGTCGGGATCTGCGTCGCGTCGAGTACGGCGACGAGCGCGATCCGGCCATGCGCGAATTCCTTCTCAAGATCGCGCCTCTCAACAACGCGAAGAAGATCACCAAGCCGATGTTCGTGGTCCAGGGCAAGAACGATCCGCGTGTACCGCTCAACGAGGCCGAGCAGATGGTGGCCACCATCAAGTCGAACAACACTCCTGTCTGGTACTTGATGGCCAAGGACGAGGGCCACGGCTTTGCCAAGAAGAAGAACGCGGACTTCCAGTTCTTCGCGACGGTTCGTTATGCGCAGGAGTATCTGCTGAAGTAACTCCCGAGTCAGTGCGGGGAGCCGTAGGCGTTGCCGTAAAGAGAGCACGGAGACACGGAGATCACAGAGTTCTGCTGAAATGAGCTCTCTGTTCTCTGAGTGCCTCCGTGTTTTCCGTACGGCGACGCCTAGGCACGGCCCGCGTCGGCCGCGGCGGCCACAGCGTCGAGAAGTTCCCCAGCCGAGAACGGCTTCGGCAACTCGCTGACCGCCCCGAACTTCCGTGCCGACGACAGGTAATCCGGCAGACCGACGGCTCCGCCCGACATCGCCACTACGCTGACTGCCACGTAGGTCCTGACCAGTTCCGTGATCGTCTCGATGCCATCCTTGTTCGGCATGAAGATGTCGCACAGGACTACCTGATACGGCGCGGCAGCGAACATCGTCAGTCCGACGGCACCATCAGGCGCGACATCGACCACATGGCCTGCCTGCTCGAGGATCTCGCGACACACGTCGCGAATTCCGGGATCATCGTCAATGACGAGCACGCGAGCCATTGACGGACCTCAGGATGGAATCTTTCGCAGCTCGGTGATGACGTCAGCAGACGTCTCCTCCGTGATCGTGAACTCGACCTTGTCGCTCGGAGCGATGCCGGAAAGCATCGCGGCATCCTTCACGTCGAACCACATCGTCATCGCGTCCATGAAGCCTTCAATCTTCTCGTGATTGATCTTGACCCTGCTCTTCTCGACGTTCACAACGACGACGACCCCTCGGCCCTTGTGAGTGGCGCCCGTTGCGGCTGCCGTCATCCCCCTGTGCGACGCGCACCCGAACGAGAGCGCGATCGCGACGAACGCCGCGTGAATCACAATTCGGCAACGTTGACGAGCCATTGGTTCAACCCTTCCGGTTCAGATTCGACGTCGCGGATGATACCGGCGCGATCCGAAGCGCGGCAACTGCGCCGGGCCGCGCCGGCCGGCGACGCCCCCTACGGATCATTGGTCCGCCTCCCGTCCCGACGCGCCCAGCACCGCCGCAAACGCCAGGACGGCGGGTAGAGCCTGTGTCACCAGGATCGACGTTTTCGCCGTTATCCCCCCGAAGAGGCCGGCGACTACGACGCAGCCCAGAAAGAAGAGCTTGAGATCGCGACGATCGGTCCAAAGTGCCCACGCCAGTCCAGCAGCAAGGAACCCGTTGTAGAGCCCCTGATTCGCCGCAAGAGTCGCCGAACTGACCGAGACCTCCGGCGTCATCGCAAAGATCTTGCGACCCACCGGATGGTCCCAGAAGAACATCTCGAGCACGAGAATGCCGATGTGGCTCACGGCGACGAACCCCGTCAACAAGTTCGCAAGTCGTCTCAAGCTTCCCTCCTCTTCGTTTCCGCGTCGCCCTCCAGAGGTTTGCCTGCGCCCAACTCCGCGGGCCGAAACCGCTCGAAGAGAATCTCGCCTTTCCCGGCACTCCCCGCGGCTCGCCACCCTGCGAGCACATAGAATCGTTCTGCTCGCGTGCCGGACGCTGTCGTAAGCCAGAGCCGCTGACAGCCTTCCGCCCACAGCCAGTCGAGCATGGCGTCGTGCAGTCGACGGCCGAGCCCTCGGCCCTCGTACCCGGGGCTCACGAAGAGCGCCCAGATGTTGCCTGAGATGCTGTTTCCGATGGCGAACCCCACGATTGCGCCGCCATCTTCCACTACCCATCCCCGGCCTGGTGACTCGATGGCGGCGATGTAATCCTCATCAGTCAGCACGAGAGATTCGAGACGGTTCTCAACTACGGCCAGCCGAACGTGATGCATGCCGGGAATGTCCGTTCGCTGAGCCTGCCTGAGCACCTTAGCGACGTAGCCCGTTCAGCGCCGAACTTCGGCCGCCTCTACCTGGAACATGGGTCCCACGGCGAGCGCCCCGAATGCAGCGAGCACGATGAAGTTGTCGAACGTGACGGTCAGCAACGGACCAACCGCGCCGTAGCACATCGCGATCACGAATACATGCATCGGCTGCAGGAGACCGTAAAGGGCCACTGCACCCCACGCGCGCGCCACCAGCCCTCCGCCCATCTGCAGGGCAAAACGCGCCATCGACAGACTCAGGAACAACACGATCGGGTAGAGCAGGAAATTGAACATCTGCGCCGACGTCATGACGAACCGCGCCGACTCGCTCAGCTCGGAGTTGGCAGTCCAGTACGTGAAGAGCACGTCAGCTCGCGTGAAGAGCACGATCGTGACGACACCAACCACCGCCATCACCAACTTGTCGATCGTCTTGAGATGGAAACCGATGCCTGTCTCACGATAGGCACGCAGCATTCGCCAGAGTGCGACGATGAGAAGTATGCGAAAAGTCGCCGGCAGGAGTTGTCCAAGGACGACGGCAACGGGCTCGATCGAGCCGAGTACGAGAGCCGACGGCAGGTATCCGATGACCTGCCCGAGAGCCAGTGGAATCGTACCGATGGCGAGCATTCGCCACGCAGCCGAGCCGGCGTCGACCGGTCCGAAGAGCGCGGCCGCCTTCCACCCCCAGACGCCGGCAAACGGAAGCACGAGTACGGCCATTAGGACCACTTCGAATCCGCTGACGGCCGCGAGGTGGGCTCGGTCGAGCCGTCCCGAGACGGCGACGACAGCCACGATGATCATCGCGACGGCAATGGCCGCCAGCCAAATCGTGAGGAAACGTCGGGGGGCGCTCATTCCTCAACCTCCAGTCCGGCGAGTTCTTCCTCTAGTTGCGCTGCCGCCTCCGATCCCACGAAGACACGGAGGATCGTCGACACGTTGCGCGCGATCTCGGGCAGATCCTCGCGTTGGACCGCATCCGCGGTGATTCCCATCTTTCGGACGGCCAGTGTCACCGCGTTCGAAGCCGTCATTCGCCCGATGCGGGGCGAGAGGTGTTCGACGGCGCGGTTGATCCAGGGATTCATTGGAAGCGATCTCGTGAACGATGAACACCGGCGACGAGTTTCGTCCCGGCGTTGAACTCTTGTGACACCGACCTACCGCATTCGCAATGCCTCGTAAGCGATCACCGGATAGGTGAGAGCGCTGCTCGTAACACCGTCCAGGTCGTTGAGGGCAAAAAAACCGTCCGACGGATACACGAGCGGCACGATGAGCGCGTCTCGGGCAAGCACCGCCTCAATCTGGCGATACGTGGAATGACGAGCCGCCGGATCGATCTGATCGCGTCCCCGCTCGATGAGTGCGTCTAGCTCCTCCGAGCCGAACAGCCAGCCATAGGCTCCGTCCACACGATGGACTAGTCCGTTCACCAGACTGTCCGTGTCCGGGTAATCGACCACCCAGCTCGTCAGCACCAGGTCCACCTCGTGGTCCTCGTGCACTCGGTCCATTTCTTCGGCCGTCGTCGCCACGAGGACTGGCCGCACTCCGGCACGTTCGAGCGCCGCGAACAACTCGACGACGAGCGTCTGGAGGCTGCGGCCGAACCCGGGTGCAACGGCGACCCTCAGCGTGATGTCGTGTGCCAACGCGGCGGGGGGCTCGGATCTCGGTGCCACGGCAAGGCTGCTGTCATGGCCGAGCAGTCCTGGCGGAATCAGTGACGGCGCCGGTCGGGCGAACCGGCCGAGGGCGCGCCGGACGGGCGTCTCGACGTCAAGTGCCCTCACGACGGCCCGGCGCAACTCGGGATCGTCGAGCGGACCGGCGTGCGCATTGAGCCCGGCGAACGCGACTGACAGGCGGTGCGTTTCAAAGTATCGCGCTTGGAGCGTGCGATCCGCCCGAAGGATGTCCTCGTCCGCCTTGTCGAGCGCGAGCGCCATCGCAACCCGTCCATCTCGAAGGTCCGCGATCACTTTCTCTCGCGGCGCGCCGAAGTTGAAGACGATCCCATCGCTCTTCGGAAAGCCGTCGCGCCAGTACGCTGGATTGCGCTCGACTTCAAGGCGCTCTCCGGGTTCGAGCTGAACGACACGGAACGGACCCGTGCCGACGCATCCGTCGCGCCAACTCGTCGCGAACCGGCTCGCTCCCTCCGACACGATGCTGGCGACAGGAGTCGTCAGCAATGCCGGAAAAAACGCGAGCGGTCGCTCGAGCTCGATGCTGAATTCACTGTGCGAGTGAATCCGAAACCCTTCGAGGTCTCCGACGCGCCCGTCGATGAGGGCGCGCGCACCGCGGATCGGGCTTAGCAGCGTGCCATTTGACCCGTGCCCATCCTGCAGCAATCGCTCGAAGCTGTACCGTACGTCGCGAGCGGTAAGGGCACGGCCGTCGTGGAAACGCACATCGTCCCGCAGCCTGAATCGGAATCGGCGGCCTCCATCCTCCATCGCGAAGTCGGAGGCCAGCCAGGGCACGATGCGCGCTCCGTCGACGATCCGTACGAGCGGCTCGAAAACGAGCGGAATCAACTCATCCATCCACGACGTTACATCACCACAGGGATCCAACGAGTCAAGCCTGGGTCGAACCGGTGTGACGATCGAGAGGGCACTTGACGGCGCTCGCAACGGACCCGTGGCTGCAGCCTGCACCTTCCCGACACGAGAGTAGTTGACGAACGGCGCGCTGCTGCCGAATCGCAGGCCTCGAACCGCGCGGCTCAGCAGACGGTAGTCGGCGTAATGGAAAAGCGGGACGACGGTAGCCGATTCGACTAGCGACTGCTCGAACTTGCGGTAGAGGGTATCCCGCAGCGCGGGACGAGTCTCGGTCCTGGCCTGTTCCGCAAGCGAATCGAGCTCGGGAGACGACGCATACTTACGCAGCCAGCCGGCCCGCGAATGGAAGATTGCATACGTGAAGTTGTCGGGGTCAGCGTAATCGCCGGTCCAACGGGTGAGCATGAGGTCGACCCCCGACGGGTCATCCATCGCCGCCCGATAGGCGTCAACCGTGGTCGTCACGTTGTCCACGTCGACGCCAATGTCGGCCCACGTGGACAGCAGGTTTGCAAGCAGGTCGGGCTGGCTCTCGGCGAACTTCGGACTGACGGCTGCCGCTACGCGAACGCGTCCCGGATGACCCGCCGAGCGCAGCATCTCGATGGCGTACTCGCGAGTCAACGTGGGCAGGCGGCGCCCCGGATCGTGGCCGAGCATTCCAGGCGGGATGAGTCCTGTCGCCGGCAGGGCCGATCGCCCGAGCGAAGCCCAAACGAGCGCGCGTGTTCGCACCACGCCCGCGAGTGCACGCCGCACAAGGAGGCTCGACGTGGCTGGCCCGCGCGTGTTGAAGAGGACGAAGCAGCTGTCCCGCCTCGGCGTATCCACGAGCGTCGCCCGCAGCCGGTGATCGCGCAGAATCCGCTCGAGGTCATCGGGCGGAACGCCGCGTGCGATGTCGACTTCACCCGCGCGAAAGGCCTCGGCTAGTTGAGCGCCGGTGAGTTTCGGCCGGAACTCGATGGCATCGACGTTCGGCGGCACGGGTCCCGCGAACCAGGGGTTCGGTTCGAGCAGAATCCGTTCATCGGTACGCGCGGCGACGAAGAACGGCCCAGTGCCGAGAACACGCTCCACACCATCCTCGCCCTCGACCACGAGGCCAACGGCCGCCGATACATCGGTCAACATCGCGGGGTAGATCGGGAGCGGCTCGTTGAGCCGGATCTCGAGACGATTGTCGGCCAGCGCCACGATGCCTTCGATAGAGGCGTCGCCTCCGGCTTCGAGAAAGGCCGACACGCCCCGGATCGTTTCGAACACGCCCGACATCGGCGTCCGGGTCAACCGGACGGACCGCTCGAAGCCGGCCTTCACGTGAGCCGCCGTCAATCGGGTGCCGTTCGAGAACGTCGCGTCCCGCTTCAGGGTAAAGAGGAATCGCGAGCCCCCGTCCAGCGTCTCCCATCGCTCAGCAAGCGCCGGCGCAAGGATTCCCTGCGCATCAGTCGTAAGGAGGCATTCGAAGACATTCGCGATGACCTCTTCGTCATCGCTTGTCTGAATGGTTGCCGGCTCGAGGGCGATGACGAGGGGGTTGTTGAGCGCAACGGTCAGGCGGCCGCCCTTCGGCACCTTCGCCGGCTTGAACATGCCGGAGGGCCGTCGCTTCTCCGCTTCGTCGAGGTATTCCCTCGCCGTTTCGTATTCACCGCGGAGGTTCGCCACCGTCGCCCCAAGCGTCAGTAGCCGCGACAGAGCCCAGTTGTCGTGCTGTGCCCGCGCTGCCTCGATGCCGCGGTCGGCAAGGCGCCGCGCGTCATCGACCCTTCTGCCGTCCCACGCGATCTCCGCGGCCATGAGCAAGGCTCGCACCTCATGGGCAGCCTGCGCCTCACGATCGAAGATCCGAATCGCGCGCTCGGCCTCGCGGAGGGCCTCGCTGGTGTTGCCCTGCAGGCGGTAGGCGCCGGCCAGCAGCAGTCGCGCTTCGCCTTCGAGCGCGCGATCTCCCTGCCAGTCGTCGTCCTCCAGAAACTCGAGCGCGGTTCGGACCGCCGAGACGGCGTCCTCCGCGCTGAAGGCGTCGAGTGCCTTCAGTGCCGCAAGGAACCCGTACTCGACTGCCTTTTCTGCAACGTCACCCTGCGAGTAATGGTGCAGTAGCCGCGAGTACATCCGATCCAGCCGTTCGGCGTATCGCGACTCAAGTGTCTCGGCGATTCGCCTGTGAAGCGTCCGGCGCCGGCGGCGCGATATTCCCGCGTAGAGCACGTCGCGGACGACGCGGCTGGCGAATGTGAAGCGATCGCCGCGCCATTCGCGCTCCTCGAGAATTCCTAGACGCAGTAGGCGGTCTATCGCATCGTCGAGCTCCGCCCTGGACTCGACGATCGCTTCGAGGTCTCGCATCTCGAACGTCCGTCCGAGCATGCACGCGAGAATCAGCGTCTCGCGCAATTCGGTGGGAAGGCGCTCGATCTGACGCTCGACGACCTGCTGAATCGTCTCGGGGAGCGCATCCGACGACACGCCCATGTCGCTCGACATGCCGAGAAGTCCGGTCTCGTCTTCGGCGAGCCCGCCCGAATCGATGAGCGACTTGACGAGCTCGCGCGTGAAGAACGGATTGCCCTCGGTCGCGGCGTGGAGCGTCAGTGCCGTTGCATCCGAAAGCGAAGGACCTCCAACGATTGCCTCGATGAGCGCCCGGTGATCGGCAGGCGCGAGCGGAGACAGTGAGATCGCGGCGAAGTACTTGTCGCCGTGGAAACTGGCGATCATTCGACTGAGCGCGTGCCGGCGGTCCACTTCGGACGAACGGTAGCTGCCGACAATGAGCACGGGGGCGAGCCCGAGCCTGCGCACGACGTACTGCAGCGCCTCGATCGACACGTCCGCTCCGTGAAGGTCTTCGAGGAGAAGGACGAGCGGGCGCCCTCCTGCCATCCTCGTGATGGCACGCGCAAGCACGTCGAACACCGCCGTCTTGTCGTCGAGCTTTGGCGCGACGATTTCGAGCGAGTCGTGTACGTCCCGCTGCTCGGCGAACCCGTTCAATTCGGAGAGCACTGGAAAGAGCGCGACCAGGTCGGTGGCGAGATCCGAAAAGTCCGCAACCTCCTGCGAGATCGTCGAGGTCTCGACGGCCCGGAGGTACTCCTGGAGGACTTCGCAGAATCCCTGGTACGGAAATCCGCGGTCCTGCTCGATGAACCGGCCGTGAAGGACGCGAATGCGGCGGGCCCGCGCGATCGTCTCGACTTCCTCGAGAAGGCGGCTCTTGCCGATACCGGGTTCGCCGCCGATGACGACGAATTGCGTTTCACCGGCGACAGCGGCGTTCAGCCGGCGATGAAGCTCGCCCAACTCCCGGTCGCGGCCGATGAGCGGCAACGAGTCGCGAGATCGAACGAGATTGCCTACCTCGAGAGCGCCGCTGTTACCCACTACCCGATACTTGTCGCTGTCATCGAGCCGGGCGCGGCACGCAGAGAGCACGTCTGCGACGTCGTTCGCCCTCTCCGGCCGACCCGCCGGATCCTTCGCGAGGCACTGCATCAGGACTTCTTCGAGCGCGGGGTCGACGTGGATTCCGATCGCCGAGGGCGGCGTTGCGGCTTCGTGCACGATTCGGAAGAGCACGGCCTGGAGGTCGCCGGTGAAAGGCGGATGCCCGGTCAGGCATTCGTACAGAACGGCGCCCAGGGCGTGCAGGTCCGAGCGGACGTCGATGTCGCGCCCGTCGACCTGTTCTGGGCTGACGTATGCCGCGCCTCCTTCGAGCGATCCACTGGTCGCCATTCGAGTGAGCTGGCTCTCGAACGAGGCCTGGACGAGTCCGAAGTCCATCAGTCGTACGCGTATGCCTTCCGACTCTCCACGCGCCACCATGATGTTCTCGGGACGCAATGCGCGATGAACTATTCCCTGTCGGTGGCTGTAATCCAGGGCGCCTGCAATCTGGATTCCGATGTCGATGGCGTCGCCTAGCCGGAGCGAGCCTTCGCGCAGCACGGCGCGCAGGCTCGATCCGATGACAACCGGCATCACGAAGAAGAGCGCCCCTTCGAACTGACCGAAGTCGTAGACCGGCACGATCGACGGATGGTCCATCTTCGCGATGATCTGGGCTTCCCGCCGGAATCGATCGCCAGAGTCGGTGCTCAGCAGATCGGGCGGGATGAGCTTGATGGCAACGTCGCGATCGAGCAGCGGGTCCCGGGCCAGATAGACGACTCCCATGCCGCCACGTCCCAGCTCGCGTACGATCTCGTACCGATCGGAAAGCTTCGCCCCTATGACTGCCATGTTGGGTGCTCGACTGAGAAGGAGAACGTGGTCGAACTATACTCCCTCGTCGCCCGAATTCGATGACGCTCGAGGGCGGGCGCGGTGAGCTGAGTTTGTAAGCAACTCGAGGGCTCGGACGCGCCCGTGGCGCTGAAGACCCTTCTGGCGTCGTCTTCCGAGCGTGCTGCTATCATCCCCGGCATGCGGCCGGCAAAGCGCTTCAAGATCGGGCTCCTCGTCGCGGGAATCGTACTGGTCATAATCGTCGGACCGCGTCTCGCAGTGCACACGGCATACTCTGCAGTTCGGTATTCGTCTGCGGATCTCGTTCCGGCGGAGGACTCGCCCCGCATCGCAATCGTCTTCGGCGCGGGGCTGGCTGGTGGCGGATCGCGTCCCTCGATCGTCCTGTACGACCGCGTGGCAACGGCGGCGGAGCTGTATCACGCCGGCAGGGCGTCGAAGCTGCTCATGTCGGGCGACAACCGATTCGTCGAGTACAACGAACCTGAGGTCATGCGGGCGACGGCGATCGGGCTCGGCGTGCCCGAGACTGACATCGTTCTCGATTACGCCGGACGCCGCACTTACGACAGCTGCTACCGGGCGAAAGAGATTTTCGGCGTCGAGCGAGCCGTCCTCGTGACGCAATCGTTCCACCTCGACCGGGCGCTCTACCTCTGCAATTCGATGGGGGTCGACGCGATCGGAGTATCGGCTGACCGTCATACTTACCCGAGCGCTTCGCTCCGATGGTGGAACATACGTGAAGTGCCGGCGGTCCTTTCGGCCTGGTTCGACCTGAACGTGCGCCATCCCGTACCGGTAATGGGAGAGAAGCTTCCGATCGACGCCGCGCGCGGCGCGGCCGAAGATGCTGTCGTCCGTGACGACACGGCTGAGACTGCGAATGCGACGAATGCATCCTCGAGCAGCGAGTCACCCGACTCGGCACCATCCAGCAGTGACGGGACCAACGCCAACGCCTCGCGTCCCTGACCCGGCAACCTGAACGAGTTACGTCCCGTTCGTGTCAGCGGCGTCGAATCATCAGTTCGTATCGCAAGGGTTCTCCGCTCTCCCAGGGTCGATAGGAGTTGCAGAAGTCGATCCGATCGCCGAGAGGCGGATGCGATGCACGCCAGAGGACGTAGAGCGGGCCCGGTCGAGGCACCCGAAGATTCTCGCTCTGCAGTTTTACGAAGGACGTGGCTCCAGCGCGGTTCGCTCGTGTCAGTTCGAGTGCGAATCGATCCGCCTCGTGCTCGTTCGACCGTGTGTAGGCATACCAGACTGGCGTGATGGCAAACGAGAAGACGCCGGCGAGCAACAGGATCAGGGGCAGCGACGCCACATCCCCGAGTTCCTCGAATCGGAATCGGTGCTTGAATCGGGCGATGAGCTTCCAGGACGCGACGTGCGCGACGAACAGGGTCGCGACTATCAGGATCGAGAGAAACACGACGGTGTAGACCGTATGGCCGAGGACGTAGTGGCCGGCCTCATGAGCAATGCCGAAGAGAAGCTCGTCCTCGTCGAGCTTCTCGACGAGCGTGTCCGTCACGACGATCCGCTTCGTGCCGCCGAAGCCCATCACCGCCGCGTTGAGTGTCCTCGAGTCGGCGCTCGAGTTGATCTGCATGATCGTGCCGCCATCGATACCGGCGCGTTCGGCGACGGCGAGAATCCTGGACTCGAGCTCGCGGTCAGCCATCGGCGTGACATCGTTGAACAACGGCACGATGACGACCGGCGTGATCATCAGCACGAGGAAGATGACCGGCACGGCGACGATCCCGGTGTAGAGCCACCATCGCCGCGGGCTCCGTTTCAGGAGGAGGTATGGGATCCATAGGAGTAGCGCGCCAAGGACCGTGTTTACGACGAAACCTATGACTGAATCCCCGAGCCATCCATCGAATGTCTGGTTCGACAGACCGTAGGCGTGCTCCCGCACATAATCCTGGTAGTACTCCATCGGCAGCCAGAGCAGGTACGAGATCGCCGAATACAGGACGAAATATACTGCGACGACGAAGAACCACTTCCTGCCGATTCGACGTGCGAGATCGCGAAGGCGCGACGACCAGCCGGTAAAGAGAATGAGCGCCGGAAAGAGTAGCCCCCACAAGGTCGAAACCATCCAGAGAACGTTTCCCGATTCGAAGTAACTGACCGCCTCGGGAGACGGCTCCGGCACGGCGACCGGAGCCGTAGCCGCAGTTGGCGTTGAGTCACCCGTGTCGGCGACGCACGGCATCTGTAACGACACCAGCAGGATCACGAAAAAGGCACCGGTGAGGGCAATCGAACGCACGGCGGTCTCCTTGCGGTTCAGGCGGCGACGGACCGGTGGTCGCGACACGCCCTCCGCGAACTCGCTGAATGATGACCAGATTCGACTTCCGGTCAGCGTCCGTTACGAAGCGATTGCTGTGGATGTTCGCCCAGAGTTCGACTCGTCGTCGGAGAGGGGCGGCTCCCGTTGACGGAAGCCGGCTCGACCATGTATCGGCATGGCTCGACCTACCGTCGCTGCGCGGTGGCCAATCGTTTAGGAGGAAAGAGTCTTGATGCTCTACATGATCGTCGAGCGGTTTCGCAATCAGGATCCGGTTCCGGTCTACCGACGATTCCGGGATCGCGGGCGCCTGGCACCGGAGGGACTCGAGTACGTTTCGAGCTGGGTGAACGACAGGCTCGAGATCTGTTTCCAGCTCATGGAAACGGACGACCCGCGACTTCTTGAAGAATGGATCGACAACTGGAGTGACCTCGTGGAGTTCGAGGTCCACCCGGTCGTTTCGTCCTCTTCCGCCGCCGAGCTCGTCGCGCCGCTGCTGTGAACTTCGTTCGCGGGGACCGGCGGCATATCATCCCTTCGCGTTGCATTCGGGGGGCCATCGGACGCGCGCGGTGTGCGCTGTCGGTGTGAACGATCACGTGGCAATTCCATGAGCGTCTCGGTAACTGGATAAACGCTTGGAGCGAGAAATCATCGCGATCGTGAGATTCGACGACCGATACGCCGACGATTTCGCGCGACTGAACCGCGACTGGCTGAAACGGTACGAACTGCTGGAAGATGGCGATCGGAAGCACCTCGAGCATCCGAGGGAGTCGATCCTCTCCACGGGCGGCGAGATCTTCCTGGCTCTGATTAATGATGCAGTTGTCGGGACATGCGCAGCGATTGCTCGCGGTGAGCGGACGGTCGAGCTGGCCAAGCTCGCCGTCGCCGAATCGGCACGGGGACGCGGAATCGGGAAACGACTGTCGACCACAGCGATCGAGTGGGCGCGTGAGCGAGGCGCCGAGCGGGTCGTTCTCGTCTCATCGACCAGGCTCACGACTGCGCTTCGGCTCTACGAGCGCCTGGGCTTTGCCTACGCCGAACTTCCTGAGGACCCGGGCTACGAGTCTGCTGATGTCTTCATGGAACTCCTTCTCAAGTAGCTCGGGCGCAATCACGTCCGTCACGCGAATCGCCTCCGAGAGGAGAAACCACTGTGAACACTAATGAGATTCCGGACTCCATCTTCCGCGAGGCGGTGACGGCGATCGACGCCGGGGATCTGAAGGCCATCGAAGCGCTTCTCGACGAGCATCCGTCCCTGCTCAGCGATCGGCTTCACGCCGGTGAGGGTTACTTCAAGGATCCGTACCTTCTCTGGTTCGTTGCCGGCAATCCGGTCCGCAACGGCACGCTGCCCGCAAACGTCGCGGACGCTGCCCGGACGATCATCGAAGCGGCGCGGCGGGATGGAGTCGCAAGCCTTCCGCACCAGTTGGGCGTTACGCTCGGACTCGTGGCGTCGGGGCGAGTACCTCGGGAGTCTGGCGTGCAGGCGGAACTGATCGGCGTCCTAGTCGAAGCCGGCGCCGACCCGAATGGAGCTCTCATTGCCGCGCTGGCGCACCGGGAGGTCGAGGCGGCCGAACTGCTCATCGAAAGCGGCGCCCGGATGACACTGCTGGCAGCCGTGTGCCTGGACGGAAAGGCCGAGATCGATCGCCTGTTCGAGGACTCCGATCCCGAGAGCCGACACGCGGCACTCGCCGGCGCCGCCCTCTTCGGAAACACCGATGGGCTTGCCGCGCTGATCAGCAAAGGAATGGATACCGATACCTACGGTCCCGTCTGGTTTCACCCACACGCGACGGCTCTTCATCATGCCGTCGATTCGGGTCGACTCGACGCCGTACGCGTTCTAGTCGACGCCGGTGCCTCGCTCGAAATTCGCGACCGGATATACGGTGGAACTCCCCTGGATTGGGCTGAACATCTCGGCAGACCCGAGATCGCGGACTTCCTGCGCGAGTCTCTGAAGGCCGCGAGGCCGGATGGCAGTCAACGCACGACCGCCAATGAACAGGTGATCCGCAGCCTCGTCACGATGGTTAATGTCGCGGATCTTCCGCGCTCGATCTCGTTCTACGAGAAGCTCGGACTGCGAGTCGCCAACTCGTTCGCGCCCGACGGCGGGGACGCGATGACGTGGGCCTGGCTCGAACGCGGCTCGGCGCAAATCATGCTCGCCAGAGCATCCGAGCCAGTAGTCCCGGAGCAGCAGTCCGTGCTGCTTTACGTCTACTTCGACGACGTCGCCGCCACGAAGGCAGCGCTGGAGGCGGCGGGCATCGAGACCGGTGCGATCGCCTACCCGTTCTACGCGCCAAGGGGTGAGTTCCGCGTCACGGACCCCGACGGCTACGTACTGATGGTGACGCATACATAGCGCCGAAGCCGAGGCGGCGCGGGCTGCATCCTGCGGGCGTGGTTGAGAGTCGCCGTATCCGGCGGATCAGGCCTGCCGCCGGTCAGGCTGCATCCTGCAGTCGGTGGTTGCATCGACTACTGCGATCACTTCAAACTGGAGAGTGTTCACCACGTCGCGCGGGCCGCAATCGTGCGAAGTCGACAACCCCATCGGGCAGGCGACATGGACAAGCGTCACACGGACATCAGCAGGTTCCTGAGTTACGTTCTCCGACATCGGCCGGACGATATCGGCATCGAGCTCGACGTCCACGGCTGGGTCGCAATCGACCGCCTGCTTGCGGCTTCTGCAGCGCACGGACGTAAGATCTCGCGCGGCGAGCTGGACTTCGTCATCGAGCACAACGGCAAGAAGCGGTTTGCCGTCAGCGACGACGGCCTTCGAATTCGCGCCAGTCAGGGGCACTCAACCGAGGTCGACCTGGCTTACGATCCGACGACACCGCCCGAGGTGCTCTATCACGGAACGGCCATCGGTCATCTTGCATCGATTCGCGAACACGGGCTGGTCAAGGGCAAGCGTCACCAGGTCCACCTGTGCGACGAAGAGTCGGCCGCTCGCATTGTCGGCCAGCGGCACGGCACTCCAGTTGTCCTGACCGTGAGGGCCGGCGAGATGGCGCGCGCCGGTTTCACGTTCTACCGATCCGAGAACGGCGTCTGGCTGACCGACCACGTTCCGTATCGGTTCGTCGACGAGGAGTCGTGACGCAGCGCGCTTGCCTGTCGACGGCCGGACGTGACCTGGGTTCGGCGAAGCTCGCGGAAGTGGCCGCCCGCGTGTACCCTGCGCATTCGCGTCCGAATGCTCGATTCGAGTCCTCACCGGGAAGGAGACGATGACCGTGGCAGTATTGCAGCGCGCAATCGAGATCGCCGTCGAGGCCCATCGCGATCAGGTGGACAAGGCGGGAGCGCCGTACGTCCTTCCTCCGCTGCGGCTGATGCTGCGCGTGTCGGGAAACGACGCGATGATCGCCGCCGTGCTTCACGACGTCGTCGAGGACACGGACTGGACGATCGATCGCCTGCGACGCGAGGGGTTCTCGGAGACCGTACTCGCGGCCATCGACTGTCTGACGCGGCGGGACGGTGAGACTTACGAAGAGTTCATCGAGCGCGCGGCGGTCAATCCGGTGGCGCGAAGGGTCAAACTGGCGGATCTCGAGGACAACATGGACATCCGGCGAATCCGGATGCTCGGCCCCAACGCGCACGACCGGCTCGCGAGGTACCACGCTGCGTGGTACCGCCTATCTGAAGACGCACCTGCCTGATGATCGGAGAAAAGGCGTGGCCGTGCAGAGGGCACAGAGTCACGGAGCTCACGAAGACATCAAGGTTGGTCCGAACAATTGGTCCGAGTTCTGTGCCCTCCGGATCTCTGTGCTCTCCGTACGGCCACGCCTTACCCTTTCGTGCGATACTCCGAACGCGCCGCGTGTTACTTAGAGATGCAATCACGGAAACGCCATGGGCAGCGCAAGCAATGCTAAGTGGGCGGTTGTCTCGGAACGTCACCGCCGAGCAGTCAACGAGTTTCTCGACGCAGCGAACGGAATTCCGGCTGAACGCTGGCTGTTGCCCCTTGCCGATGGAAAGTGGACGCCGGCGCAGGTCACGGTGCACGTCATCCAGTCGTACGAGATCATTACGAAGCAGCTGCGCACCGGCGACGGCTTGGAGGTCCAGACTGGGTGGCTCCTTCGGCAGATTCTCCGGCAGGTGGTTCTGCGACCGATCATGTGGACCCGCAAGCTGCCGAGGGGCGCCAAGGCGCCGAAGATCCTGCTCCCGGGCGAGACGACAATTGGCAGGGATGAGGCTCTCGATCGGCTTCGCGTGGCCGTGGCCGATTTCGAGGGCGAGCTGCGTGCCCGGCGCGACCAGCCCGGCGTGCAGTTGACGCACCACATCTTCGGCTCGGTCGACGCCCTGAAGGGACTCGATTTCCTCGCGGTTCACACCGCGCATCACGGGCGGCAACTCGCGTCCGGTCCCGGAATCTGACTCATTCTGACGCAACACGGAGGTGGCCCATGACGGAAGGCGAGCAGAAAGTAATGAGCATGGGACAGATCATCCTGATCATGGTTGGTGTGGCCCTCGTGCTCGGCCTCGTAGTCGGCGGAATCGGCGGATACTTTGGATTCCCGCCCGGGATTGCGGGCGGCGGCATCGGCGCGGCGGTAGGATTCATTGGAGTGCTGCTGCTCAACAAGCGCAAGGCCGCTCTCGCAGCCCAGAAGTCCAGGCAGTAGCCCGGCAATGCGCGAAGCGCTTTGAAGTGCGGCGTGAAGCGCCGCTTGCCAACGGCCTAAGCCGTGGGACTCGACCGCGGAGCGGTCGACTGGAGTTTGGCCTGCTGAGTCGACCGCGGAGCGGTCGAAGGA
>CAZQBW010000072.1:6002-20421 GCA_964591515.1 uncultured Clostridia bacterium | reverse complement strand
ATCGGGAAAGGACCGATTTCACAGAAGGGCCACGGATTCAACGGATCTGACGGATGAAGACGGATACTGAGTACAGTTTCAGATCCGTCTTCATCCGTCAGATCCGTTGAATCCGTGGCCCTTCTTATCCTCTTTACTGACCCGGGTTCAGCGCTAATTATCCAGTTTTGTCAGTAACAATAGTAGTTTACGCGTATATGCCCAATATTCGATATGAGGCACCCCTATGCAGGTATAAGTTTCTGTTGCACAACGCCGTTTTTTCGCTTGACAGGTATAGGGTCTCGGAGTAATGTTCGCCGCACGTGGAGCAACGTCGAGCGAAGTCGATTCGCTTGTATCGATTAGGGGCAGCAACTAAAGTCTTACTTTAGGTCGTTGGTTAGGTTCTTCCGCCCGGAAGGGTCGCCGACCTGCGTCTCAGGGGCGGAATCGGGATGCCGATTGCGAACCTTGGGTCTGTAAGGGGATTGTTTTGGAACAGTCCCGTTCGTAGGTGCTGACCGAATCGCGACAAGTTTCTCGGCGAACCTGGCGACACGGATCCTTCGGTAACGGACATCTTTCGCATGGACAGGGTAGCGAACTCGATACGCGCGAACCGCTCGTGAGCGGCAAGCCCTTGCGAAATCGCTCCTTCCGGAGCCTTCGGGTCGCCGACGCGGCCGACAGCTGTTTGACACGTTTGACAGTCCGACCTCATTCGCGGCGCCGGCCGTTCGCCGGCATCCAGGCGCCGCTTTCCAGCTTCGGAGTCTGATCGTGGACGCCGCCGAGCGACACGTTCCGGTTCTGCTCGCCGAAGTGCTCGAGTTTCTCGAGCCGGCGCGCGGTGGACTATTCGTCGATTGCACCCTCGGAATGGGTGGGCACACCGAGGCACTGCTCGACGCGAGTCCGCAGACCGTCGTGATCGGGATGGATCGCGACGCCGAGAGCCTGGACCTGGCCCGCAGGCGGCTCGAACGCTTCGGCAACCGTTTCACGGCCGTGCACTCCGATTACCGTCGCATCGCCGAGGTCCTTCGCGAACTCGCGCCAGACCGGGGGGCGACTGGCGTTCTCGCGGACCTCGGCGTCTCGAGCCACCAGCTCAACGAAGCCGAACGGGGATTCGCCTTTTCGAAAGAGGCCCCGCTCGACATGCGGATGGATCGCTCGACTGGCGACTCAGCTGCCGACCTGGTGGCACAACTCGACGAAACCGAGCTCGCCCATATCATTTATATATATGGAGAGGAGCCTCGGTCCCGACGCATCGCCCGGGCGATCTGCAGGGAACGGGATCGCGAACCGATCGCGACCACGACACGACTCGCGGAAATCGTCGCCCGCGCCTCCGGGATCCCGCGCCACAAGCAGCGCATCCATCCGGCGACCAGGACTTTCCAGGCGCTTCGCATCGCAGTAAACACGGAATTGGACAAATTGGACGACTTCCTGCGCGAAGCGGTTGAAGCGTTGGTTCCGGGAGGCAGATTGGCGGTTATCGCCTTCCACTCGCTCGAGGATCGGATAGTCAAGCAGACCTTCAAAGCTCTTTCAGGTCACTGTTCGTGTCCGCCGGGACTGCCGGTGTGCGGATGTGGTGCCGTGCAGCGGGTTCACCTCCTGACCCGCCGTCCGGTCGTCCCGACGGAACACGAGATTTCGGTCAACCCGCGGGCGCGGAGCGCCAAGTTGCGGGTCGCCGAACGCATCGATTCTTCTTCTCAAGGTTCGAAATAAACAATTCGGGATTCGCCGCGGCCTGGTCCGCTCCGGCGGATCGACAGCAGCGCGACGACTTCTCATGACCCAGCCGTACATCTACAACAAGCGAATCCGCAACGCTCCGATCCGGCGCCGGCTCGACCGGCGATTCGTGTCGTGGGTGATGATCTGCGCGACGATCGGGACGATAGTGGCGACCGGATTCGTCTTCAGCGCGCGGTGCCACTTCGAGGCGGTCGCCCTCGGCTACGAAACCCAGCAGAAGCGGGTGCTCATCGAGGAGCACGAGAAGGAACGGCGCCAGCTCGAGATGGAGCGCTCCAGGGCGCTCTCGCCCGAGGAGCTGGAGCAGCGCGCGCGGAAGATCGGCCTGCGGGCTCCCGAGCTGCGCCAGTTCGAACCCGCGACACCCGCGTCCGCCGCCGCGGCGAGCCGCTCGACCAGACCGAGGATCAGATGAAAGCCCGACCCCTCACAACGCAGGAGCGCCTGACCGTCATCGCGGCGGTGCTTCTCATCTGGGGCGTCGGAATAGGTGCCAGACTTGCGCACCTCCAGGTTGTCGACCATTCGTGGTATGTCGATCGCGCCATCCGCCAGCAGGAACGCACCGTTGAAGTCGCGGCCACCCGCGGACGAATCCTCGACGCGTTCGGCCGCGAGCTGGCCCGCTCGATCGAAGCGCGCTCGGTCTACGCGACAGTCAGCGAGATCAAGGACCCGGCAGGCACGGCCCGTCGCCTGGCGGCGCTGCTAGAGGTCGACGAGAAGACGTTGCTCGATCGTCTGACCTCCGAGCGCGACTTCGTCTGTCTCAAGCGAAAGCTAGACATCGAAATCGCCGAGAAGGTCGCCGCGCTCGAGATCGACGGCATCGACTTCGTTACCGAGAACAAGCGCGTCTATCCGAAGGGCGAGCTCGCGTCGCACGTACTCGGCTTCTGTGGTGTCGACGAGAACGGACTGAGCGGTCTCGAGCGTGTTTTCGACGAGCCGATGCGCGGACAGAACGGTCGCGTCGTTCTCGCCACCGACGCGCGGCGCAAGATCTACGACTCGGCCGAAATCGCGCCGACGCCCGGCGGCGACCTCCACCTCACGATCGACGAGGTCGCGCAGTACCGTGTCGAACAGGCGCTCGCCAAGGGCGTGCGCGAGACCGGCGCGAACTGGGGCACTGCAATCGTCATCCGGCCGCGGACGGGCGAAATCGTCGCGATGGCGAACTACCCGACCTTCGACGCGAACGCGTTCGGCAAGACAAGCAACGAGATCAGGAGAAACCGCGCCGTCGAGGCGGTCTTCGAACCGGGCTCAGTCTTCAAGATCGTTCCGTATTCGGGATGTATCGAGGACGGTCTCATCACGCCGTCGACGATGGTCGACTGCCAGTACGGCCAGATCAACGTGAGCGGGCGCATCGTCCACGACACGCCCTACGGCGTGCTCAAGGCATCCGATGCGCTCGCGTTCAGCTCGAACGTCGCGGCAATCAAGATGGGTCAGAAGCTCGGGAACCTGCGACTCTACGACTACATCAAGAACTACGGCTTCGGTCGAAAGACCGGAATCGAGCTGCCCGGCGAGTCATCAGGTCTCGTCGAGCCGGTCGAGCAATGGCAGCCGACGACGATCGGCTCGATCCCGATGGGCCATGAAATCGGCGTGACCGCACTGCAGGAAGTCGCCGCGGTCTCGGCGCTCGCCAACGGCGGCGAGTGGGTGCAGCCGCACATCGTCGCGCGCGTCGTCGCGCCCGACGGCACCATCATCAGGGCGGCGTCGCCCGAGCGGCGGCGCGTCGTCAGCGCCGAGACGGCCCGGCAGATGACCGGCATGCTCGAGGGCGTCGTGCTCAAGGGTACGGCGAAACACGCGGGACTCGGCGAGCTTAGCGCCGCGGGCAAGACGGGCACGTCGCAGAAGATCGATCCGCGATCGAAGTCCTACTCGCACACGAAATACGTGGCGTCCTTCTGCGGCTATGCGCCGGCAGATAATCCGGAGCTTGCGTGCATCGTCGTGCTCGACGAGCCGAAGGTCGGCGGACACACCGGAGGCGCCGCGGCGGCACCGATTTTCGGGCGCATCCTCGAAGAGTTGTTCAGCGACTACGCAATTCCGGCGACCTCCGAACCGGTCGAGATCGCTTCGGCGAACGGCCCCCGCGGCGGAACGCAGCTGGCTGCAGTCGAGTCAGTGCCGCCGCCTGCTCCGGCAGCGCCGGCTCCCGCCGCTCCGGAGATTGCCGTGGTCGAAGCGAAGCCCGGATCGCGCGGCGTCATAGTTCCGGATCTTGCGGGGCGGGGGCTTCGGTCCGCGCTCCAGATCGGTGCCGATTCGGGCCTCCTCATCGAGGCGAACGGGTCGGGCATCGTCCGAAAACAGTCACCGCAGGCCGGTGCGGTAGTCGCGCCGGGGACGGTCCTTACCGTCGAACTGAAACGCTAACGGATTCTTGAATTCGCGGCTTCGGCCGCACCCGCATACTGCGCGGCTCGAGGGGCGGTCCCGTTCTCGCTCACGTCCGTAACCCCGAAGCTGAGGGGTCGCCTCCGAGCCGCGCGGTCGATATCGACAGGATGACACAACACGAGTACGGTCGCACGTTCGCCGGCGCCCCAGGCGCCGGACACGGACACGACTCGTGTCGCAAAGGGCGCGACGGCGCGCCGCGGCTCGACGAAAGGGGGTTCGCCAATGGCGAGGACGGTTGAGCAGATTGCGGAAGAACTAAGGGCCGACGCCTCCGGACCGCTCGAAGCCGTCGTCTCCGACGTCACCCACGACTCGCGACGAGCGGGCCGCGGTGCGCTGTTCGTCGCCATAACCGGTCTGCACCACGACGGCAACACCTTCGTCGACGCCGCGATGGAAGCCGGCGCCGTCGGAGTAATCTCAGAGCAGCCCCGCCCCGAGGGTTTTGCCGGCGCCTGGCTGCGCGTCGACGATGCGCGACGCGCGCTGCCGCGGGCCGCTGCGATCGTCTTCGGCCGCCCGTCGGAGTGGCTGCGCCTCGTCGGAATCACCGGGACGAACGGAAAGACCACGACGGCCTACCTCGTCGACCGGATCGTTCGCGAGGCCGAGGACGTCTCGGCGCTTCTCGGCACCGTCACCTACACCGTCGGCCGCCGCAAGATAAAGGCAGACCGCACGACTCCCGAAGCCGCCGACATCCAACGCCTCCTGCGCGAAGCCATCAACGAAGGCTGCTCGACGGC
Organism: uncultured Clostridia bacterium; assembly: GCA_964591515.1. Lineage (GTDB taxonomy): Bacteria > Acidobacteriota > Blastocatellia > UBA7656 > JADIYM01 > JADIYM01. The sequence goes on along the minus strand of CAZQBW010000072.1, from coordinate 15,484 downwards.
CGTCATGGAAGCGTCTTCGCACGCCATAGACCTCGGACGCGTCGACGGGCTGCGCTTCGAAGTCGCGGTCTTCACGAACCTCACGCAGGACCACCTCGACTACCACGGAACGATGGAGGAGTACTTCGCCGTCAAGCGGAGACTCTTCGAGGGCGGCACGGGCTCGCGGCCGCGGTGGGCGATCATCAACGCCGACGACGAATTCGGCCGGCGGCTCGCGGCCGAGCACGACGGGCCGATGCTGCGCTTCGGCTTCGACCGTTCGTCGGACGTGCGCGCCGAGTCGTACGAGCTCTCGCTCGACGGACTGCACCTCGAGCTCGCGACGCCGCTCGGTCCGATGACGCTCAATTCGCCGTTGATAGGCCGGCCGTACGTCTACAACCTGATGGCGGCGACGAGCGTGGCGCTCGCGCTGGGCTTCTCGCTCGAGACGATAGTGAAGGCGCTGACCCACTGCTCGGGCGCTCCGGGGCGCTTCGAGACGATTGCCAACTCCGGCGGATTCGCGGTTGCGGTCGACTATGCCCACTCTCCCGATGCGGTGACGAAGGTGCTCGAAACCGCGCGCGAGGTCACCAGGGGCCGCGTCATCTGCGTGTTCGGCTGCGGCGGCGACCGCGACCGCACGAAGCGTGCTCCGATGGGCCAGGCCGCGGGCAGCGGCTGCGACCTCGCTATCGTGACGTCAGACAATCCGCGCAGCGAAGATCCGGCGCAGATCATCGCCGACGCGGAACTCGGCCTCAAGGCTGCGGGGCGGCCGTACCTGGCAATCGCCGACCGCCGCGACGCGATCTTCCGCGCCATCGACGAAGCCGTCGCGGGCGACATCGTCGTCATCGCGGGCAAGGGTCACGAGGACTACCAGATCTTCGCCGACCGGACGATCCACTTCGACGACCGCGAGGTCGCCCGCGAGGCGCTCGAGGCGCGCGGGCTCGGCATGGGAGCGATTCGATGAACGTGGCCGAGGCGGCGCGCCTCATGCGCGTCGACACGCCGCCCGTCGCGATCGCTTCGATCGACATCGGCGGCTATTCGATCGACTCGCGCACGGCGCGGGCGGGCGACCTGTTCTTCGCCTTGCGAGGCGAGAACCACGACGGCCACGATCACGTCGGCTCGGCGCTCGAGCGCGGCGCCGTGGCAGCGGTCGTCGAGCGGGAGGTCGAAGGTGCAACGCCGGAGCGGCAGGTGCGCGTGCACGACTCGCTCGAGGCGCTGCAACAGCTCGCGAAGAACCTGCTCGCCGAGTGGGGTGGTCCTGTAGTCGGCGTGACCGGCAGCGCCGGAAAGACGACGACGAAGGACCTCACGGCGCGCGTGCTGTCGGCGGCGGGCCCGACGCACAAATCCGTCGGCAACCTCAACAACGCGTACGGACTGCCGAAATCGGTGCTCGAGATGGCGAGCGGTGGACGGCAGCCTTCCGACTATCGCTTCGCAGTGCTCGAGATGGGAATGAGCACTCCAGGCGAGATTCGCCGGTTGACCGAGATCGCGCCGCCGGTCGTGGGCGTCGTAACGATCGTCGCGCCGGTGCACATCGAGTTCTTCGAGGACGGCATCGAGGGCGTAGCAAACGCCAAGGCGGAGCTCATCGACGGTCTGAAATCTGGCGGCACTGCCGTGCTCAACGCGGACGATCCTCGCGTCGCGCGAATGCGCGAGCGGCGCGACGACATCGCGACTGTGACCTACGGATTCGCAGATGGCGCTGACGTTCGCGCGACCGGCCTCGAGGCCGAGGGCTTCGCCGGATCGCGCTTCCGCGTCGACACGCCGGCCGGGTCCGCCAACGTGCACCTTCCGCTCGTCGGTCAGCACAATGTCGGCAACGCACTAGCGGCTATCGCCGCCGGCCTCGCGCTCCACGTTCCGCTCGACGTGGCGGTCGGTGCGCTTGCGGATGCAGAGCCGTCGAAGATGCGCGGACAGGTCGTGCGACTCGCGAACGGCGCCACGATTCTCGACGATTCCTACAATTCGAGCCCGAAGGCCTTCGACGCGATGGTCGGGGCGCTTGCCGGGATTGCCGATGCCGGGCGGCGGATCGTCGTCGCAGGCGAGATGCTCGAGCTCGGCCCGGATTCCGCCGAGATGCACGCGGCGTGCGGTCGCGTGGTGGCTGCGGCGGGCATCGACCTGCTCGCCGGGGTGCGCGGCGACGCCAGGTCTCTCGTCGCCGCCGCGCGCGACGCCGGAATGGGCGACCGGGCGGTCTTCGTCGAGACACCGGAAGCCGCGGCCGAATGGCTGGCGGGAGAGCTTGGCGAAGGCGACGTCGTGCTCGTGAAGGGCTCGCGCGGCGTGGCGACGGATCGCGTCGTCGCGACGCTCGTCGGGCGATTCGGAACGGGAGGAGCGAACTAGATGTTCTACTACCTCCACCTGCTCAACGACATTCACGAGGGTCTCTCGTGGCTGCGCGTCTTCGAATACATCACGTTCAGGACGGCGCAGGCATCGCTGACGGCGCTGCTGATATCGCTCTTCTTCGGCGGAAGACTCATCCGGACACTGCAGAAGTTCCAGATCGGACAGCAGATCCGCGAGGAAGGTCCCAAGTCGCACCAGGCGAAGCGCGGTACGCCGACGATGGGCGGCGTTCTGATTCTCGGCGCGGTCGTCGCGTCGACGCTGCTCTGGTCGAACCTGGGCAACCCGTACGTCTGGATCGCCCTGTTCGGCATGATGTCGTTCGGCGCAATCGGCTTTGCGGACGACTACCGGAAGATCCTGCGCAAGCACAACCTCGGCCTCACGGGCCGCCAGAAATTGCTGCTGCAGTTCGCGTCGTCGGCCGTGATCGGCCTGATGCTCTTCTTTCTCACGCCGTACACGTCTGCGTTGCAGTTCCCGTTCATCACGGTCGACTGGTTCAGTCCGGTGCAGTTCTGGCCGATCTATGTGCTGTTCCTGATGTTCGTAATCGTGGGCTGCTCGAATGCGGTGAACCTGACGGACGGTCTCGACGGACTGGCGATCTCGGTGACGTTCATCACGACGACGGCGCTGACGGGCTTCACCTACGTCACGAGCCACCAGACGTTCGCAGACTACCTCGGCCTCGCACACAACCCCCAGGTCGGCGAGTTGACGATCTTCTGCGGTGCGCTCGTGGGCGCGAGCCTCGGGTTCCTGTGGTTCAACGCACCACCGGCCGAAGTCTTCATGGGCGATGTGGGGTCGCTCGCGATCGGCGGCGCGATCGGGACCGTGGCGGTGATCATCAAGCAGGAGTTCACGCTCGTGCTGATCGGGGGAGTGTTCGTGCTCGAGGCGCTCTCCGTGATGATCCAGGTCACGACGTTCCGCGTGTTCGGGAAGCGGTTGTTCAAGATGTCGCCGATCCACCACCACTTCGAGCTGATGGGGTGGAAGGAATCGAAGATCGTGTTCCGGTTCATGATCGTGGCGATTCTGTTCGCGTTGTTGAGTTTGACGACGCTGAAGTTGAGGTAGAGGGGAAGAAGACGAGAAAGGCTACGCGCGCGCCTGCGGCGCGCAAGAGCACAGAGGCACAGAGGGACACAGAGAAGAGAATGGAACTCAAGGGGCAAAAGGTATTGGTGGTCGGGATGGCGCGCAGTGGCGTGGCGGCGGCGAGGTTTGCCGCGTCGCGCGGCGCCGTCGTGACCGTCAACGACGCCCGGCCCATTGAGTCATTCGGTGCCGACGCGGCTGAGTTGCAGGGCGAGGGAATCACGGTCGTAGCCGGCGGGCATCCGGCCGAGTTGTTCACGGCTGCCGATCTCGTGGTCGTGAGCCCGGGTGTGCCGGCGGATGCCGAGCCGCTCGCTGCGGCGCGCGGGGCCGGAGTCCCCGTCATCAGCGAGGTCGAGCTGGCATCGCGGTTTCTGCGCGGACGGATCTGCGGAATCACGGGCTCGAACGGCAAGACTACGACGACGACGCTCGTCGGGCAGATGCTCGCCGATGCGGGAATGAAGGTCTCTGTCGCAGGCAACATCGGCACGCCTCTCGTCGCGACGGTCGATTCGTCGACCGACGATACGTGGCACGTCGTCGAGTTCTCGAGCTTCCAGCTCGAGCTCATCGACACGATGCGCGTGCACCGCGCGGTCATCCTCAACATCACGCCAGACCACCTCGATCGGCACCGCACGCTCTCGGCCTATGCTGCGGCCAAGGCGCGCATCGTCGAGAACCAGCAGATCGACGACCTCGCGGTGCTCAACGCCGACGATCCGCTCGTGGCAGAGCTCGCCGATGCGACCCCCGCGCGGGTGACGTTCTTCAGCCGCGCCGGAGACCTCGGCGCCGGAGTCTGCCGCCGCGACGACCGCCTGGTGTGGCGCGCCGCCGGCGGCGTGGTCGAAGACCTGATCGACATCGCAGACATTCCGCTCTTCGGCGAGCACAACCTCGAGAACGTCTGCGCGGCGCTCGCCGTCGGACGAGACCTAGGCATACCGACCGAGCGGATGGTCGCCACGATCTCCGCGTTCGCCGGTGTCGAGCACCGCCTCGAGCGCGTCGCCGACATCGACGGCGTGGCCTTCTTCAACGATTCGAAGGCCACGAACACCGACGCCGCGATCAAGGCGCTCGAAGCCTTCGACGGACGCCCGGGCCAGACTGTCGCCATACTCGGCGGCATCGGTAAGGGTCAGGACTTTTCCGTGCTCGCGCCCGTTGCGCGCGGGCGCGTCCGCCACGCCGTGCTCATCGGCGAGGCGGCAGACGAGATCGATCGAGCGCTCGCGGGCGTCTGCCCGGCTACGCGCGCAGGTTCGATGGCCGACGCCGTGCGTCGCGCCAGGGAAGTTGCAGAGCCGGGCGATCGCGTGGTGCTCGCGCCGGCGTGTTCCAGTTTCGACATGTTCGAGAACTTCGAGCATCGAGGACGCATTTTCAAACAGGAGGTGGAAGCTCTCGCGCGGGTGAGAGCCTGAAACGATCGGGACCGGAGTCCCGAGGCCAGAGAACACCACACACTGAATAGCTCGCGTGCCGGCTCACGTTCCTGCTCCTGCTCAACCTGCTCATGTTCCTGCACTGACCGCGCGCCGACCGGGCTTGAAGCGACGCCAATCCTTTTTTTGGACTCCATCGGGTGGGGACCGTTTGGCGCCGTCGACGGCACGGCCGACTCGCAGTCGATCCTGCAGACCTCCTGCTCACGCTCACGTTCCCGCTCCACGCTCAAGTTCACGATCCAGTGCCGTTCTCTGGCTTCGGGTCTCCGGTTCGGACCGGACGCCACCGGAGCCGCTACAACCATGGTTCGCACGGGAAACTCGGACAAACTGCTCTTCGCTTCGGTCATCGGCCTCGTGCTGTTTGGATTGATCATGATCCACAGCGCGTCGGCTGTCGTCGCGACGGACCAGTTCGGCTCGCCCTACTTCTACGTCCGCCGCCAGGCGATCTTTGCCGGGCTCGGCCTCGTCGGAATGCTCGTCGCGATGCAGGTCGATTACCGCATCTACAACCGCAAGTGGATCGTCTACGGAGCGCTCGGACTCGTCGTCGTGCTCCTCGTCGCCGTTTTCGCGTTTCCCGAAGTGAACGGCGCGCACCGCTGGATCAAGTTTTCCGGCTTCCAGCTGCAGCCGTCCGAGCTCGCGAAGCTCGCGAGCATCCTTTTCCTGGCCTACTGGCTCGATTCCCACGACGACCGCAGCGACGTGAGGCGAGTTCTGCTGCCGTGCGCGGCGGTCGCCGGCGGCCTGGCCGTCCTCGTCGTCGCCGAGCCGGACCTCGGGACGGCGCTCGGCATCGGAACGGCGCTCGTCGTGATGCTCTTCGCCGCAAGCGTTCCGGTCTCGAAGATCCTCTACCTGCCGCTGGCGGCGTCGCCGTTCATCATCGGCCTGCTCGTCCTCGTGCCGTTCCGCATGAAGCGCATCGGAGCTTTCATGGATCCGTGGTCGGATCCGATGGGCTCGGGCTATCACGTGATCCAGTCCCTGCTCGCGATCGGTTCGGGCGGACTCTCGGGAATCGGCCTCTCGCAGGGCCGGCAGAAGCTGTACTACCTGCCGGAGCCGCACACCGACTTCATCTTCGCCGTGATCGGCGAGGAGCTCGGGATGATCGGCGCGATGGCCGTCGTGCTGGTCTTCGTGTTGCTGGCGTGGCGCGGTCTGCGCGCCGCCGGTCGCGCGCCCGATGAGTTCGGGGCGCTGCTCGCGACCGGACTGACGGTGATGATCGTCACCCAGGCGCTCTTCAACATCTCGGTCACACTGGGACTCGTGCCGACGAAGGGCATTCCGCTGCCGTTCGTCAGTTATGGAGGCTCGTCGCTCTGCATCTCGATGTCGGCGATGGGTGTGTTGTTAAACATCTCGCAGGGGAAATAGGTTCAGAACCGCGCGCGGTAGCAAGCGGGTGGGGCTTCGTCAGTAACGGACACAATGCGCATGATAATCGCAGCAGGAGGAACCGGCGGGCACATCTACCCCGGCATTGCCGTGGCGAGGGAGCTCCTTGCGCGCGACGCTGGAGGCGAAGTGCTGTTCGTCGGGACCGCCCGCGGGCTCGAGACGACGATCGTGCCGCGCGAAGGCTTCCGGCTCGAGACGCTCGAGGCCGCCGCGCTCAAGAACGTGTCGGCGGTGAAGCGTTTCCTGAGTCTTGCGCGATTGCCGAAGGGCTTCCTCGACGCGCTCGCGATTCTGCGCCGCTTCAAGCCGGACGTGGTAGTAGGCGTCGGCGGTTACGCGTCGGGCCCGATACTGCTGATGGCTTCGCTGTCTCGCTATCCGACGATGGTCATCGAGCCTAACGCGATGCCGGGGTTCACGAATCGCGTGCTTGCGCGGTTCGTGCGTGCGGCTGCCGTGACGTTCGAAGAGTCGCTCGCGTGGTTCGGAAAGCGCGGAGTCGTGACGGGCAACCCCGTGCGATCGGATTTTGCCGGACTCGCGAAGAAGCAGCGCGGCGACAGGACGCATCTGCTCGTCTTCGGCGGCTCTCAGGGCTCGCGCGCGCTCAACAACGCAATGATCGCGGCGCTGCCGCATCTCGCCGGGGCGATCCGCGACGGTCGACTCACGATCACGCACCAGACCGGACCGCGGGAATTCGAGACGGTTCGCGACGCCTACGGCGCGGCCGGAGTCGACGCCGACGTGCGTCCCTACATCGACCGGATGGTGGATGCCTTTGCCGGGGCCGACCTGCTGCTCTGCCGCGCCGGTGCGACGACCGTCGCCGAGGTTGCGGTTGCGGGCAAGGCGGCGATCTTCGTTCCCTTTCCGCAGGCCGCCGACGACCACCAGCGCAAGAACGCAGAGGCGTTCGTGCGCGCGGGCGCCGGCCGCATGTTGCTCGAGCGCGACCTCACTGGCGAGCGCGTCGCGAGCGAGATTCTCGATCTTGGAAGCGATCCGGTCGCGATCGACCGGATGGAAGAGGCCAGCCGCGCGCTGGCCCGTACCGACGCGGCGGCCCGAGCGGTCGACCTCGCCATGTCCCTCGTGAAGGCCTGAGCCTCGCGAGAATCGGTCTTTGCAGCGGTTCGACGGTGGAAGCGGTGCGGCGCACTGGTTACAGGGTGTGAATTGGGCTTCAGAGGCAGCTTGCTTGTAACAGATGCTAACCCGTAGCCTGCGGTTTTTGACCCCGAGTTTGTGCCCTGTAACAAGTGGGCCGCATCGCTTCATTCAGAGCCGCGAGCGGTAGCGAGCGGTTTGGATCGACGATCCGACTAGTAAGAGGAACCATGTTTCGCGACGTACACAGAATTCACATGATCGGCATCGGCGGCATCGGCATGTCCGGCATAGCCGAGGTCCTGCTCCAGCTCGGCGGCCCCATCAAGGTCACCGGGTCGGATGCAAAGCTGTCGCCGATCACCGAGCGGCTGGCGGCTCTTGGCGCCGAGATCATGGAGTCACACGACGCCGCAAACGTCGCGGGAGCCGACCTCGTGGTCACGAGCAGCGCCGTTCGCAAGGACAATCCCGAAGTGATCGCCGCACGTCACGCGCAGATCCCCATCATTCCGCGCGCCGAGATGCTCGCCGAGCTGATGCGGCTCTTCCGGTTCGGCATCGCGATCGGCGGCTCGCACGGCAAGACGACGACGACTTCGATGATCGCGACGATCATGGCGCTCGCGAAGCTCGATCCGACGGTCGTCGTCGGCGGAAAGCTCGCGCTGCTCGGATCCAACGCCCGGTTCGGAAAGGGCCAGTACATGGTCGTCGAGGCCGACGAGTCCGACGGCTCGCTAGTCATTCTCCAGCCGACGATCGCGGTGCTGACGAACGCCGACGCCGAGCACCTCGACCACTTCAAGGGCATCGAGGACATCTGCCGCTGCTTCACCGAGTTTGCCAACAAGGTGCCGTTCTTCGGCACGGTGGTTCTATGCCTCGATGACGCGAACGTGCAGTCGATGATTCCGAGCGTGAAACGCCGGACGATCACCTACGGTCTGCTTCCACAGGCGGACCTCGTCGCGCGCGACGTCGTGGCGGACCCGGCGTTCGGCAGCGAGTTCACGATCGTATGGAAGGGCGAAGAGCTTGGACGCGTCCGGCTGAACGTCCCCGGTCGGCACAACGTTCTGAATGCGCTCGGGGCTACCGCGGTTGCGCTCGACCTCAAGATCGGCTTCGAGCACATCGCCGCGGCGCTCGGTGAGTTCCGCGGCGCCGACCGGCGTTTCCAGATCAAGGGCGAGTCCGGCGGCGTGCTCGTCGTCGACGACTATGCGCACCACCCGACCGAGATCGTGGCGACGCTCAAGGCAGCTGCGACTTCGGGACGCCGCGTGGTCGTGCTCTATCAGCCGCACCGCTACTCTCGGACCCAGCACCTGCTCGAGGACTTCGGACGCGCGTTCTATTCGGCGGACGTCGTGCTCGTGACCGACATCTACGCGGCGAGCGAGGACCCGATCCCGGGGATCGACGGTCAGGTGTTTGCGGAATCGGTCGAGCAGCATGGCCACAAGAGCGTCGAGTACGTCGGAAGCGTCGCAAGCGGCGTGGCGCGCCTTACCGAGATCGCGCAGCCCGGCGACCTGGTACTGACGATGGGCGCCGGCAGCGTGTCGCTTGCCGGCGAAGACGTCCTGCGACGACTGGAGGAAAAGGCATCGTGAGCGACCGCACACAGAACATCGCGCCACGGGCGAAGAAGCCCGCACCGCGGCCGAAGCGGGGCGGACCAGTGGCGTCGAACCGCAGGAAGGCCGACCCGCGGCGGTGGCTGCGCTTCGCGCTCATAGGTATGGCGATCGTCGCGCCGATTGCGGCCGTTGCGGTCATCGCGCGATCCGAGGCGTTTGCGCTGAGACGCGTCGACGTCGTCGGAGCGAAGCGTACGTCCGCCGAGAAGATCGAGCAGATCGTGCGACAGGCCGGCGCCGTCGGCATCTTCAGCGCAGACCTCGATGAAATTAGAAAGTCGGTCGAGTCGGAGCGTTACGTGCGGACTGCCGCGGTGGTCCGCGTGCTGCCCGACACGATCCTCGTGCGCATCGAGGAGCGCGAGCC
>CAZQBW010000072.1:0-5902 GCA_964591515.1 uncultured Clostridia bacterium | reverse complement strand
CGGGCGCTCGTGCTGCTCGATGCGGCGCGCCGCGGCGACACCGAAACGCTCGCGCGCTACCGCGTGCCCGACGTCGGGACGCTGCTCGCGTCGGCGGACTCGATCAACCAGATAGACATGACGCGGGCTAACGGGAGCGTGACCTTCTCGTTCTCGAAGCGAAAGAACACCGTCGACGGAGCGGCGCCCTCGACCGCCGCACCGGCAACGGCGCCAGCCGCAGCGCCTGCCGGCACGAAGCCGGAGTCGAAGCCGGAGTCGAAGCCCCCGGCGAAGCCCGAATCCAAACCGAAACCGGCGACAACGCCGGAAACCAAGCCGAAGCCGGTCGAGCCCGGCACCGAGCAGCGTCGACGCACGGTCACGAAGCCGACCGCCGTGCTGTTGGATCCCCGCGACGCACGCACCGAGATCAGCAGGAGGACGTAAGAACATGGCCAGAAACGATCCGCATATCGTCGGACTCGACCTCGGAACCACCGAGGTGCGCGCGATCATCGGCGAAGTCGTCGGTGAAGGCCGGCTCGAAGTCGTCGGCATCGGTCGCGCCGAGTCGCGAGGCGTGCGCAAGGGCGTCGTCGTCAACCTGGAGGCGACCACCGACGCGGTGCGACGGGCGATCGAAGAGGCCGAGCTCATGTCCGGCGTGCAGATCGACTCCGCATACGTCGGCATCGCGGGCGCGCAGGTGAAGGGGCACAACTCCCGGGGAGTCATCGCCGTCTCGCGGCGTAACCGCGAGATCGCGCGGACCGACGTCGACCGCGTCATCGAGCAGGCGCGTTCGATCGCCCTGCCGGCGGACCGTGAGATCATCGACGTGATCCCGCAGGAGTTCACCGTCGACGGGCAGGACGGCATCTCGAACCCGATGGGGTTCCTGGGGATGCGCCTCGAGGCGACGGTCCATCTCGTCAGTTCACCTATCACCGCACGGCAGAACGTCATAACGAGCGTGAACCGGGCGGGCATTCTCGTGCTCGACACCGTGCTCGAGCACTGGGCGTCGGCCGAGGCGGTGCTGACGGACGACGAGAAGGAGTTCGGGACTGCGCTCGTCGACATCGGCGGCGAGACGACGAACCTTGCGATCTACCACAAGGGCGCGGTGCGTCACACGACGGTGCTGCCGATCGGCGGCAGCCATTTCACGAGCGACATCGCCGTGGGGCTGCGCACGCCGATCCCGGAGGCCGAGCGGATCAAGCGCGCGCACGGGTGCGCGATTGCGTCGCTCATGGACGATCGTTCACGGTCGACGGCAGTCGAGGTGCCGAGCGTCGGCGGCCGGCCGCCGAGGACGCTGTCGCGGCAGGTGCTGTGCGAGATCCTGCAGCCGCGTGCGGAAGAGATCTTTTCGCACGTCTACGAGGAGATCGAGAAGAACGGCTTCGACCGGAAGCTGTCGAGCGGCGTAGTCATCGTGGGCGGCGGTGCGCTCATGGACGGAACGATCGAGATCGCGGAGCACGTGCTCGACCTGCCGGCTCGCTGCGGAGTTCCGCGTGGCATCGGAGGACTTTCGGGCGAGATCGACTCGCCGACGTGTGCGACGGCGGCCGGATTGCTGCTGTTCGGGTACCGGAAACAGAACGGCACAGGCGGCATCTACACGAACGCGGAGATGGAAGAAAGCCGGATGGGACGGGTTCGCGGCATGGTCCGCCGGCTGTTCAAATAATGCACCCAAAATCGTCCATTACGGGGCCTTCTGGTCCAATAAATGAATTGTCGAAGGTTTTGCCCTGTGCTACTATGCGGCGTACCTTGGCGGCAAGCACGCACAACATCTAGTAGAAACGGTCAGATCTTCCGAATTGCCCGAGCCGGTGACGAAAGGGCTTTTCAGGACCTCGTCCTGAGCGTCCGCGGGGGGCCGTCCCGGACTCGGAGCACTTGGGGGACACACGAGAATGGCAGCGGACGGGAGCAACATGGACAGCGGCATCAGGTTCAGGCTTGAGGATTCGCCTTCGATCAACGGCGCGAGCATCAAGGTCATTGGAATCGGCGGTGGAGGCGGAAACGCCGTGAACCGCATGATCGAGGCCGGAATCGAAGGCGTCCAGTTCCTCGTGGCGAACACGGACGTCCAGGCGCTGAAGCGATCGAACGCACCAATCAAACTTCAGATCGGCGACAAGCTCACGAAGGGGCTTGGTGCCGGCGGCAACCCGAACGTCGGGCGCGAGTCGGCGCTCGAGGATACGGAGAAGATCATCGAGGTGCTCGAGGGCGCCGACATGGTCTTCATCACGACGGGGCTTGGAGGCGGGACGGGCACGGGTGCGGGGCCTATCGTGGCTTCGCTTGCGACCGAGCTCGGCGCGCTGACGGTTGCAGTCGTGACGAAGCCGTTCCCGTTCGAGGGACGCAAGCGGATGCGGCAGTCCGAGCAGGGGCTCGAGGAACTGCGCGGCTGCGTCGACACGGTCATCACGATTCCGAACGAGCGCCTGTTGAGCGCCGTCGAGAAGCACACGCCGCTCCCCGAGGCCTTCCGCGCTGCGGATGACGTCCTCCGGCAGGCGGTGCAGGGCATATCGGACCTGATCACGGTTCCGGGACTCATCAACCTCGACTTCGCGGACGTGAAGTCGATCATGCAGGGCATGGGCGTGGCGCTGATGGGCACGGGCCGGGCGAGCGGCGAGAACCGCGCGCTCGAGGCTACGCAGCGCGCGATTTCCAGCCCTCTGCTGGAGGAGGCATCGATCCAGGGAGCGCGAGGACTGCTCATCAACGTGACGGGCGGCCCGGATCTGACGCTCTTCGAGGTCAACGAGGCGATGTCTATCATCCACGAGGCGGCGGACGAAGATGCGAACATCATCTTCGGAGCCGTGCTCGACGAGAGGATGCAGACGGAGATGAAGATCACGGTCATTGCGACCGGGTTCGATCACGCGGGCTCCGAATTCGCCGACCTCGACCAGAGCACACCGCTGCGTTCCTTCCCGACGAAGACGACGGCGCCGCTGAACCATCCGATCCGCAACGACGGGAATTCGCCCGCCGCGCACGATCCGATGCGGCCCGACATCAACGTCCCGGCATTTCTCCGCAAGAAGGCGGACTGACGAGACCGATCGCTGCTGCTACCTCCTTCTACGACGGCCGTCACCACGGGGTGACGGCCGCTTTTTCGTCGATGGAAGCGCGCAGGGCTTTTCCCTTTGCGTCTTTGCGAGTCCTTGGCGCCTTTGCGAGAAAACAGGTTTGCAATTCTGTTTTCTCGCAAAGGCGCAAAGGACTCGCAAAGGCGCAAAGGCAGAAAGGAGTCGTCAGTGTAGGCCGGCGGCGTCCCACTTCTTCACGACGTCTACGATCAGCGCCTCGATCTTCGCGGCCACCTTCACGTAGTACTCATCCGCCTTCGCCTTGTCGAAGCGCGGCGACCCCTGCCCCGCCTGGTACAACCCGATCGACGACGGAAACGGCACCGCCGACCACGTGCCCGGCGCCGGGTACGCCGTCTCGAGGTCCTTCGTGTACCGCTCGGGATGCACGAGCGCCGGATCGATCGCCTGCACCATTGCCGTTTCGTTCCAGCCGGCGTGGCCTCCGTCCTCCCCGAAGACCTGCTTCGTGACGTCGGACGCAAACGACCACCAGTTGATCACGAGCGTCCGGACATGCTGCTCGGAAGCCACTTCGGCGGCGACGGCGGTCAGCACGGCGGTCTGCGGTCCGCCGTGACCGTTCAGGATGATGATGTTGTCGAAGTGGTTCTTCGCGAGCCCCTCGAGCACCTGCTTCACGTACGGACGATACGCCGACTCGGTGATCTGGAACGCCCCGGGATAGGCTTCCATGCTGCCCGTGATCCCGTATGGAATCGCCGGCGCGACCATCGCGTTCACTCGCGGCGCGAGAGTGCGGGCGAGCGCTACCGGTGCCGTGATGTCGGCGCCATTGTTGACGACGCCGTGCGGCTCGAGCGTTCCGGTCGGCAGCAGCACCGTGCGGATCTTCGCGGGCACGACCTCGCGGAACTCCATCCAGTTGATGCGTTCCATGTCTCGGGTCGAGACGACGTCTGGCGTCTGGGCAATGGCCGAAGCGGGCACGGCGAACAGGATCAGGCAGAGCGCAATTGTTGGACGCATGGAGGTGGCTCCTTTCGCGGATTGACGGTTCCGACACTCTACGTGACCAGCCGTCCACGTGCCGATCTTCCTTTGCGTCTTTGCGAGTCCTTGGCGTCTTTGCGAGAAAACAGATGCGCAATTCTGCTTTCTCGCCAAGACGCCAAGGACTCGCAAAGACGCAATGGAATGACGAACGAGCGCCGGATCTTGACGACCCAGATTCGAGCCCGCGATGCTTGCCCATCGGCGCCGCCCGCCTTCGGTGCGGCCACAATTCCGGAGAGGAGGAACCGATGGACCCTCAGCTTACTCCCGAGAAGATCCTTCAGACCGGCCTCGCATTCTGGCCTGCGAAGACACTCCTGAGCGCCATTGAAATGGGGCTGTTCACCGAGCTGGCGCACGGCCCGGAATCCTTCGACTCCCTGTCCGGGAGGATGGGGCTGCATCCGCGATCGGCCCGCGATTTCCTCGATGCACTCGTCGCGCTGGGTTTCCTCGAGCGCTCGGGCGATCGCTATTCGAACACTCCCGAGACGAGCCTCTTTCTGGACCGGAAGAAGCCGTCCTACGTCGGCGGGATCCTCGAAATGGCGAACCACCGGCTGTATCCGTTCTGGGGACACCTCACGGAAGCGCTTCGAACGGGACAGCCGCAAAACGAGATCAAGTCGGGCGGACCTGGTTTGTTCGAGACTCTCTACGCCGAGCCGGCGCGTCTCGCGGAGTTTCTCGCCGCGATGACCGGACTCAGTCACGGCGCGAACCTGGCGATCGCGCGACAGTTTCCCTGGACGGACTACAGCACGTTCGTGGACGTCGGAACGGCGCAGGGTGACCTCGCCGCGCAGATCGCGCTTGCTAACCCGCACTTGCGGGGCACAGGCTTCGACTTGCCCGAGGTCGCACCGATCTTCGAGGAGTACGTCGCCGCCGTCGGCGTTGCGGATCGGCTGGTGTTTGGGCCGGGCAGCTTCTTCGAACAGGAGTTCCCGAAGGCGGACGTCGTGCTGATGGGGCACATCCTGCATGACTGGGATCTGCCGACGAAGCAGATGCTCATCGGGAAGGCTTTCGATGCCGTTCCGGAGGGCGGTGCGCTCGTCGTGTACGAGTCGATCATTGATGACGACAGGTCGAAGAACGCTTTCGGGCTGATGATGAGTCTCAACATGCTCATCGAGACGCCCGGGGGATTCGACTATACGGGCGCGGATTGCGCGGGGTGGATGACCGCGGCGGGGTTTTCGCAGACGCGGGTCGAGCCGCTCGTCGGGCCCGACTCGATGGTGATTGGGATCAAGTAGCGCGGAATATTCTCTGCGCCTTTGCGCCTTTGCGAGACCTTGGCGTCTTTGCGAGAAAACAGACTCGCAAACCTGTTTTCTCGCCAAGACGCCAAGGTCTCGCAAAGGCGCAAAGGCGCAGAGTCAGAAGCCCGAGTCAGTCGGCTCGCAGCACGATCGTCTGCAGCCCCATCCCACTCCGGTTTCGCCGCCCGAGCCACGGCCACGTCAGGGCCATCCCCAGCGCCCACACCGGGAACAAGACCGGCGCCGGGTGCCGTCCGAACCGGAATCCGAGTGCGTCCAGCACCCCGAGCGCCACAAGCACGAACGGCGCCAGACTTCCCGTGCGCTCGTGCGCGACGACTCGCCACCCCGCCCGCTCCGCCACGGCCCGCAGCGTGTCCTTCGTGAAAACGGACGCGTGGCGCGGCGTGTGCCAGCCCGGCCACCTTTTCCCCATCCACCGCGCCGTCGCGCCTTCGAGGTCCGGAACCTCGATCACCGCCACTCCTCCCAGCCGCA
>CAZQBW010000071.1:0-20482 GCA_964591515.1 uncultured Clostridia bacterium | reverse complement strand
GGAGAACGAGTCGAACGAATCCCCGCAGGCCGAGTGGCTTGCGGGGATTCGACGTTTCAGGGGCGTGATCTCTAGGAATGGGCGTCGCATACAGTGAGCACAATGGCACAGAGGGAAAGGAGACTCGGAGGAATCGAGAGGATCGGACTGTGCCTTCGTGTCTTTGTGTCTCCGCGTGCGAAGCTCTCTATGATCCCCGTTCGCCGTCAAGTTCATTGACACTTGTCAACCTCGTCGTCGAGTCGCCCTCCAGTCTTTCAAATCAACCACTTGCCGACATTGTGGGGCATTCTGCCGCCAACTCGCTTGACACCCTGAGCTCAGCGACGGCCAGGTGCCGGATGCCCTGCATATCTCTAAGTGCTTGTTGTGCCATTACATGACTCTGCATCCACAAGCCCGGCACAGCACTTGCACTATCCACCTCGCCATAGGGTCGCTTCAGACCCGCGTTCTGGTCGAAAAACAAGAAAAGCTGTTCCGGAGGATTCCGAGTGATGAAGAACCGAAGCGTGTTCTCCCTGTTGATCGTCGCCGCGATGATGCTCGCTGCGTTGACGCCGTCGATGGCCGCCACGCGGCTCCAGCAGAAGGACGTCGATCCAAACGACATCCGGGTCTCGGAAGTCCGTCTCGACATGCCGATCGAGCCCCCGAGCGACCTGTGGACGAGCTACGAGACCGTGTCGGCGAAGAATGCGCTCGGCGAGTCGGCGTTCAACGTCGTCGACGGCAAGTTCGCTGTCTTCGCACTCGACCTCGGAAGAATGGATGCGGTGCTGGCGAATGTTCCTGCTGAATTCTCGACCC
The DNA here is from genome assembly GCA_964591515.1 of uncultured Clostridia bacterium. Lineage (GTDB taxonomy): Bacteria > Acidobacteriota > Blastocatellia > UBA7656 > JADIYM01 > JADIYM01. The sequence continues at coordinate 19,672 of CAZQBW010000071.1, read as the reverse complement.
TCGAGAAGCGCGAGAACTACCAGGTGACGTTGCCGATGCCCGACGGCACTCTGCAGCGCTTCCGGGTTTGGGACTCGCCGATCATGGAAGCCCCGCTCGCGGCCGAGTATCCGGACGTGCACACGTATGTCGGCCAGGGCGTCGAAGATCCGACGGCGACGGTCCGCTTCGATCGCACGCCGCTCGGATTCCACGCGATGATCATCTCGGCCGGCCAGACGGTGTACGTCGATCCGTATGCAGCGGGCGACATTCAGAACTACATTTCGTACGACAAGCGCGGTCTCCGACGCGATTCGGCCACGATGCCGTGCCTCGTCGACGACGCGATGCAGGCGCTCGACCGCGACGGCGGGCTCGTCCGCGGTGGCGACGACTCGCGTGTCTCGGCCTTCTCGTTCGGCGGCACGCTTCGGACCTACAGACTCGCGCAGGCATGCACCGGGGAGTATGCGACGGCCGTCTGCACGAACAACGGCGTCGCCGTGACGGTCGCAAACACGATGTCGCAGATCACGACGACCATCAATCGCGTCACCGGTATCTACGAGCGTGAGCTTTCGGTCCGCCTCGTTCTCGTCGCGAATACTTCGTCGCTCGTGTACACGAACGCATCGACCGATCCCTACACGAACACGAACGCGAGCTCGCTGCTCTCGCAGAACACGACCACCTGCAACTCGGTTATCGGCTCGGCGAATTTCGACATCGGCCACGTGTTCAGCACGGGCGGTGGCGGCCTCGCCGGTCTCGGCGTTGTCTGCGGTACGCGCAAGGCCGAAGGCGAGACGGGCAACAGCGATCCCCGAGGCGACGGCTTCGACGTCGACTACGTTGCGCACGAGATGGGTCACCAGTTCGGCGGCAACCACACCTTCATCGGAACGCTCGGCAGCTGCTCCGGCAATGGAAATGCCTCTACCGCCTACGAGCTCGGTTCGGGTTCGACCATCCAGGCGTATGCCGGTATCTGCAGCACCCAGGACCTGCAGCCCCATTCGGACGACTACTTCCACACGGTCAGTCTCAACGAGATGTCGGCGTATATCACGGGCGGCGGCGCCTGCTCATCGAACGCGGCCAACGGGAACACGATTCCGACGCTTCCGGCGCTGACCAGCTACACGAACGTTCCGGTGAGCACGACTTTTACGCTGACCGCACCGACGGCGACGGACCCGAACGGCGACACGCTGACCTACGCGTGGGAAGACTACAACACGGGCACGGCTTGCCGCTTCCGTCCGAAGGCGCCGACGACTAGCCCCTCGCGCACGTTCGGCAATGTCGCGAATCCGACCTCCGGCAACATTGCCTGGGAAACGCTTCCGACGGCAGCTTCGACCAAGACCTTCCGCTGCACGGTTCGCGACAATCGCGCCGGTGGCGGCGCCTATACGAGCTCGTCGATGACGGTCGCATTCGTTGCCGGCGCGTTCTCCGTGTCGGCCCCGAACACCGCGGTGAGCTGGGCTGGCAATTCGTCGCAGACAGTCACGTGGACCAAGGGTGGCAGTGTCTCGCCCAACGTAGCGATTGAACTATCCACGAACGGTGGCTCGACCTGGTCGACGGTCCTGGCCTCGACGGCCAATGACGGATCGGAAGCCATCACGGTTCCGAACACGCCGAGCACGACGTGCCGGATTCGCGTCCGCTCGACGTCGAACGTCTACTTCGACGACAGCAACGTGAACTTCACCATCACGGCGGGCACGGGCTGCACGTACTCGATCAGCCCGACGAGCGCGACGGCGGTTGCGGGTGGAACGACGGGCACGGTTTCCGTGACGGCCGGCGCGGGATGCGCGTGGACGGCGACGTCGAACGCGGCGTGGCTGACGATCACGAGCGGCGCGAGCGGCTCGGGCAATGGCACTGTGGGCTACTCGGTCGCGGCGAACACGGGTTCGGCGCGCTCGGGAACCCTCACGGTCGCAGGCTCGACCTTCACGGTGAATCAGGACGCCGCGGCGAGCTGCTCCTATTCGATCAGCCCGACGAGCGCGAGCCCGGCGGCGGCGGCGACGACAGGGACGGTAAGCGTGACCGCGGGAACAGGCTGCGCGTGGACGGCGACGTCGAACGCGGCGTGGTTGACGATCACGAGCGGCGCGAGCGGCTCGGGCAACGGCTCGGTCGGATACTCGGTCGCGGCGAACACGGGTGCGGCGCGCACGGGAACGCTGACGGTCGCGGGATCCACGTTCACCGTGAACCAGGCGGCAGGCACGACGGGCGGCGCGACGCCGATCGCGTGCGGCGCGACGGCGAGCGGATCGCTGGCGACGACCGATGTCCGGTCGTACGTGCGCGGCACGACGTACTACGCAGACATTTACAGCTTCACTCCGTCGGCAAGCGGATCGGCGACGATCACGATGAATTCGACGTTCGACACCTACCTCTATCTCAAGAGCACGGAGACGGGAACGACAGCGTTGGCGTTCGACGATGACGGCAACGGTGGGACGAACTCGAAGATCGTCTACTCGGTGACGGCGGGAACGACCTATTACATCGAGGCAACGAGCTACGCGGCGAACACGACGGGCTCGTACACGCTGACGCTGGCGTGTCCGACATCGGTCACCACGGTGTTGTCGGAAGGAGCGGAGTCGGGAGCGGCCGGCTGGACGGTGTCGACGAACACGACGGGGAACAACTGGGTAATTTCGGCGGCGGGGCTCGCCACGGGCGCGAACGGCTTCCGTTCGAACCAGGCGTCGGCGACGTATCCGAACAACCTGGACCAGAGCCTGATCTCGCCGGCATTCTCGCTGGCCGGGAAGACGTCGGCAACGCTGGCGTTCAAGGCGAAGCAGCAGACGGAGACGAACTACGACTTCTTCCGTGTCGAGGTCTCGACGAACGGAGGATCGACGTGGACGAGTCTGTCGAGCGTGTCGACGACATCGACGGGCTTCACGACGACGAACGGATCGGGAATGGTCGCTCGGACGATAAGCCTGACCCCCTATGTCGGCCAGGCGAACGTGATGATCCGGTTCCGGCTGACAACGGACACGAGCGTGCAGTACTGGGGCGTGGCCCTGGATGACATCGCCGTGACGGCGAACTAACCGATTCGGAGAACGAGTCGAACGAATCCCCGCAGGCCGAGTGGCTTGCGGGGATTCGACGTATGCGGGCGCGAATGAGGAGAGTGCTTCGCACACAGAGGCACCGAGACACGGAGGCACGGAGGTCAGGTTGTGCTAACTTGGTCCACTTAGCATTCCGCCAGGTAGTTCGGAGGAGTCTGCAGTGACATCGCGATTTCGTTCGTTTCTCGCGGCGACGTTGGCCATTGCACTAGGGTTCGCGGTTACTGAGGCTCGCGTCGCCGTGTCCGCGGCAGTTCCGGTGCCGCAGCTGCGTATCGTTGGGCCAGCGGGTGAGGATCCCCCGGTCGTCAACGAGCGCAGGAACATCCGGCTGCGGGTTGTCGACGAGACGGGCGATGTGTCCGTCACTGTGTGGAAGACCGGCAGCCCCACCGTTGCGAAGGTCACGAAGAAAGGCGTGCTCAAGGGCAGGCTCTATGGATTCGCCACCATCACTGCGGTGACCGGGAGAGGTGAAGTCACGACGACCGCCGTCGTCGCGCGCGTCACGCGGCGCCACGGTTCGATGGGCGATGGCGACACGAAGAGTGATTCGGCGGGCCGGATCTACCTGACGAGTCCCGACGAGCAGGTGATCTATCGGTCGGACGGCGTGCGCGACGAGATCTTCGCCGGCACGAAGGGCGAAGCCGGGTACCAGGACGGTACCGGCCAGAACGCGCGCTTCCACTATCCAACGGGACTCGGCGTCGACGTGTCGACGAACGGAGGCCTCTACGTCGCCGACACCGACAACCATTGCATCCGGAAGGTCGGTTTCGACGGGCGGACGAGCATTGCAACAGGCGTCCCGCAGTTTCCCGGTCGCATCGATGCAGACGTGGTACCGGCCGCCGAGGCCGTGTTCGATTCGCCGAAAGGTGTCGCCGCGTTCGGGCAGTCGTTGTTCGTCGCCGACACAAGAAACCATGCGCTCTACTACCTGAACGGACGTGGAGACGCCGTCTCGCTGCTGGCCGGCCAGCCAGGAGTTCTCGGCTTCAGGAATGGACTGTTCCGCGAAGCGTCGTTCAAGCTGCCGTCGGGGATTGCGATCAACACGGAAGGTAACCTGCTGGCAGTCGCGGACACGGGTAACAATGCTGTGCGGCTGGTGCGGATCGAACCGGGCGGCTCTCCGTATCTCGGTCGCGTCTCGACGGCGGGCGTGGCGTCGAAGGCAGGGCGTGGCGCTCCTGGTACCGGCATCGTGTTCTCTGCACCAACGTCGGTGGCCTTCGACAGCGCACAGAACGTCTGCGTCGTGGATTCGCTGGGCGCCTCCGTTATCACGCGTGCGGCCGACGGGACAGAAGCGCAGGTGCTGCTCGCGCAACCCGGGAGTCTGGGGCGCCCCGCGAGCATCGTCGTATCCGGAACTCGCGCGATCATCGCCGACGCCGACGCGTCGTCGCCGGGAGTCGCCATCGCCGTCGTCGAGGTCGGCGCTCCCAAGATCACGAGCGTGAGCAGAACGAGAATTCGCGAGGGCACCGAGACGGACGAGACACTCATCACGGGTGAGAATTTTCCGCCCGAGGCTCGAGTTGTTGTTGACGGAACACCTCTCGCTTCTGTACGAGTCGATGGCTCGACCCGACTGATTGTCAGGCTACCGGTGTTGACCAGGGGATCGCGGCTCATCTCGGTGATCACACGGGGCGGAGTTGCGCAGACCGAGATTGACGTCGTGCCACCGACGCTCGATGAGCTCTCGGAAGGAGAGATCACGACCTACGCCGGTACGGCAACTCCGGCTCTCGGAGACGGAGGCCTGGCATCGGATTCGACGCTAGATTTCGGCGTGGCTGCACGTGGGGAGGGCTTTTCGTTTGGTGACATCCGAATCGACGGGGCGGGCAACCTGTTTTTTGCATCTCCGAACTCGAATCGTGTACGTCGCGTCGATGCAGCGAGCGGTGTCATCTCGACGGTTGTTGGCACTGGATTGCCCGTCGTTGTGGCGGACGGCAATTTGGGCACCGCATTCGGACTCTACCAACCAAGGTCGGTGGCCGTTGCGCCGGACGGGGCGCTGTATGTTGCCGACACTGGATTTGACCGAATTGTTCGAGTCGATCCAGTCTCGTCGGAAGCGACAACGGTTCTCGGAAAGGCCGGCCAGCCCGGCTCTGGCAAGGCAGGCGGCCTTGCAGGGACTGGATTCCTCCTGAGGCAACCCACGGACATTGCCATTGATCGGTTTGGGTCCATTTTCGTCTCGGACTCTGGAAATCGCCGCGTTTTACGAGTCGATGCCGGAACTGGTGTCGTGAGTGTCGTTGCCGGCGGCGGCCCCGTGAATGGACTGCCAGTCGACGGAGAACTCGCGACGGCGAGGTACTATCGGGTCGATAGTCTCGATATTGACGAATCGGGACTCCTGGCGCTCGAAGTCGACATACCGGACGAAAATTTCGGGCGCATTGTATGCGTCGGCGACGACAAGCGCATCCGCGTGTGCGCCGACGGGGGTTCCAACGTGGCACTCGATGGAAATGGAGGGCTTCTTTTCTCGGACGTCTCGAATAATGCAATCGTGAGACTGAATCTTGAATCTGGTGCAAGACTGACCGTCGGCGGCGGAGGAGTCTATGGCGCGCTCGGCGAGGGAGGACCTGCTACTCAATGCTACGTAGAAGGTGTATCCCTGGACGTCGACGGGTCTGGAAATGTCCTCGTGGCTGACAAATTCAGCGAGCGCATTCGGCGGATCGATCGTGAGAAGGGGACTATCTCAACGATTGCGGGAGGCCGCAGAGTTGCACTCGCCGGAGATGGTGGCTGCGCGACGAGTGCAAATATCAGCGGGATGACGGATATCGCGTGGGTAGACGGAGTCGGCCTCTGCATTGCGGACGCTACGGCCCGTGGAATTCGGGTGGTAGATCCGCAGTCGGGCAATCTCTCGACGCCTATCGGAAATGGCCCTTTTCAGGTCAACGGTAGTTCTTCTGACGGGGCTCCAGCGTTAGGTGCCTCCGTTATTCCCTATTGTGTAGCAGCCGGAAGTCGATCTCGTTTGTTGTTCAACGATACACCTTCTGACAAGAGCCCGACGATCGTCTGGATGGTCGGGGAGTCCGAAACGCTCAATTATGTTGCGGGTCACGGAACGGACGGCTCCGATGGTGCTCTGGCGCGGAATGCAGACTTCGGTTCAGTAGCGGATATGCTGCAGGCACCAAATGGAGACATTTTCATTCTGGACGTTCAGTCGAGGCGTGTCCGGAAGATCGAGGTTTCTAGCAAGAAAGTCATAACGGTAGCCGGGCGACTCCATTCTGGCGACGAATACACTGGGGAGGGAGGGCCAGCCGTGGCGGCAACGCTTGCGTCTCCGAACTGCATTGCGTTGGCTCAGAACGGGGATCTGTATATAGCCGACGATGCAGCAATTCGGCGCGTGGACAGTTCAGGAACGATAACAACGATTGCTGGTGGCGGCGCCGGTGTCCCTATAGACGGCGAGCAGATTTCGGCTGCAAGGTATGGTTTGATTGCTGGGATTGTCGTTGACGGTTCGGGCAATCTGCTTATTGCTGACTCGCTCAATCACCTGGTCCTTCGTCTGGACTTCGCATCCGGAGTGGTGACCTACATAGCCGGAATTGCTGGAATTCAGGCAAGCACGGGCGACGGATACGCGGCACGCGAATGCGCGCTAGACAATCCCGGTAGAATGGCAATGGATAGTGACGGCCGACTGTACATAGCAAGTCACTTTTTCTCGAACATTCGAACTGTGCGGGTGATCAAGTTAGCGCCTCCTGTCGCGCCTCAGGGATGAGGCGGAGCTCGAAGTCGATGGTAACTGAGAGGTTCCTTCTGAAGTGACGGGTTCCATCATTGCAGTCTCCGCCAGTTTGCGGTGATAGAGGAAGCGGCGTCGAATACGGAACTCACTGAGGTAACAGTGGGCTCGGAGAGAGTCATCTCCGTACCTTCTGATTTCTCTGTATCTCCGCGCTCTCCGTACGCGACGCCCATTCTTCTTGGCTCCCGACCCACTTGGCGGTACCTTCGCCCCGGAGACCTCCGCCATGAAAGTCACGCGCCTCATCGCCGTCTTTGCCGCGTTCGTTGCCGCCGGGCAGATCGCGTTCTACTCGCCCCGCCTCCCGCGCATGATCGCGTCGCACTTCGACCTCGCCGGCAACCCGAACGGCTGGATGTCGAAGGGCGCCTTCGTCGCGTTCTACGGCGGGTTCATCGTGATCTTCCTCCTGCTCGCCTTCGGCACCCAGCTCCTGGTCACGAAGATCCCGGCCGGCTCCCTCAACCTGCCCAACCGCAGCTACTGGCTCGCCGGCGACCGCGAAGCCGAATCCCGCGCCGACCTCGCTGAAATGACCACCTGGATCTTCGTCGGGATCCTCATCTTCTTCGTCCTCGTCTTCCAGCTCGTCTTCGAGGCCAATGTCGGCTTCACGCGCAACCTCCCTATGAACTGGTTCTGGCCGCTCCTCATCGGCTTCGTTCTCTTCGTCATCGGCTGGACCGTCCGGCTCTACGCGCGATTCCGCCTGCCCGACGAAGGCATCCGATGATTCCGGAGTGGAAGTCGCGCCTCGACGGCCTCCGCATCCGAGACCTCGGCGACGTCTTCCCGACGCCAAAGCCCGTCATCGGCATGGTCCACTGCCAGCCGATGCCCGGCGCACCCGGCTACACCGGCGGCGGCATCGATCAAGTCGTCCGGGCCGCAGTCGCCGATGCCCAGGCCCTCGTCGAGGGCGCCGTCGACGGAGTCATCGTCGAAAACATGTGGGACATTCCGTTCCGCTCCGGTCCCCACATTGCACCGGAGAGCATCGCCGCGCACGCGGTCGTCGCCCGGGCGGTCCGCGACGCCGTCGACTGCCCGCTCGGCATCAACGTCGTCCACAACGGAGGCGCCGCGCTGCTCGGGATCGCCATCGCCGCCAGCGCCGACTTCGTGCGCGTATGCATGTTCACCGGCGCGGGCGTGTGGGACGCCGGTCAGTGGGACGAAGGCTCGTCGGCCGAGCTCATGCGCCGCCGCGCGGACCTGCGCGCCGAGCACATCAAGCTTTTCTGCGACGTCGACAAGAAGCACTCGGTGCGGTTTCCCGGCATCGACCTCGAGACCCACGTCGCGTGGACGAAGTTCTTCGGCGCCGACGCGCTGATCGTGTCGGGACGGATGACCGGCGACGCTCCCGACCTGGAGAAAGTCCGAGAGGCGAAGGCGCTCGCCGGGGATCGGCCACTGCTCATCGGCTCGGGCGCCGATGCGGCCAACGTTGCCGCGTATCTCGGGATCGCCGACGGCATCATCGTCGGCACGAGCGTGAAGCACGGTGGCGAATGCGCGAACCCGGTCGACGCCGCGCGAGTCCGCGAGCTCGTCCGGGCCGCGGATTCGGTGCGGTAAGTTCCTGCTCGTTGACGTGCGGGGAAGGCTGCGCATACAGAGAGCACAGAGACACGGAGTTTCACAGAGATAAACAGTTCATTTCGTCTCTGTGAGACTCCGTGTCTCTGTGCTCTCTGTACGCGAAGCCTTCCCTCTCCGGAGACTTTGTTACTCCGCTTTCGTTAACGCTTTGTCGCGTCTCACGTCTTACAGGGCGTAGGAGACGAGAATGGAGGCTGAGGCGATTCGTGAAATGTACGTCGTGCGACTCGAGGGGCAGCCGGTCGTGAGCCGCGCCGCGCTCGAGCGAACCGCCGGGGCCGGACTCGTCGATGCCGTTCGCGCGGGCGATCGGGACGCCTTCGGGCGCCTCTACAAGCTCTTTTCACCGCTGGTTCACGGCGTGCTGCTGGCCCGGGTACCCGTCGACGACGTCGACGACCTCGTCCAGGACGTCTTCCTGACGGCGCTCGACAGGCTCGATTCGCTGCGCGACACCTCGGCCTTCGGGCCCTGGGTCGCCGCGATCGCCCGCAACCGCGCGATGGACTTCCATCGCCACCGGCCGCGAGCCGAGGAGCTCACCGACGACATTCCGGCCGAAGGGTCGACCGCGGACGCCGGCGAAGCTGCACGGGCGCTCGCCGCGATCCGGGCGCTGCCCGAGGCGTATCGCGAGACCCTGGTCCTGCGACTCGTCGAGGGGCTGACCGGGCCGGAAATTGCGGAGCGCACGGGGCTTACGCCTGCGTCGGTGCGCGTGAACCTGCATCGCGGGATGAAGCAGTTGCGGGAACGGCTGGGACTCGGGGGTATCGAACAATGAACAGGGAATCGTATCTGTGGGACGGCACCGGTGAACCGGACGAAGACGTGGAGCGGCTCGAGGAGCTGCTCGGCGCCTACCGGTCGACGGCCGGGGCGTTCGACGATGCCTACCTGTGGGACGGCAGCGGCGAGCCCGACGCGGACGTAGCACGGCTCGAGGGGGTGCTCGCCGTCTACCGTTCGAACGCCGACGTCCCCGACGTCCAGCTTCCGGTTCAGTCCGGCCGCCACTCATCGGTCGTGGCCTTCCGGCCTCGAACCCTTGCCGTCCGGTTGCTGCCGTTCGCCGCCGCCGCGGCCATCGCCGCCGTCGCGATCGGCGGCACCGGGATCTGGGTCGCCTCGCAGGAACCGGAGACGCACCAGGTACGGACTCCCGCGCCGCCCCCGCCTCCCGCGCCGGAAACAAACGGAGGGACCCAACGCACCGGTCCGAGCGACGAAGTCGCGAACGTGCCGACACCGGTCGTGAACGGCGGGACCGAGCGCCGGCCCGCTCCCCATCGCCACTCGGGATCACTGATTCAAGTTGCCAATGGCGCGCCGCCAGCCGGAGCCGCCCCGACGGTCCTGCCGGTTCCGGACCGGGCCCCTTCGACCGCGGCGCGCCGAGTCTCGAACGAGGTCGATCCGACGACCGCCATGCACCTCGAGCAGGCGCAGATCCTGCTCCGCTCGTTCCGCAACACGGCTCCCGACGACACCGAGAGCCTCGCCTACGAGAGCCGCCGCTCGCGCGAGCTGCTGACGCGCAACGTCCTGCTGCGACGAGCCGCCGTCAGCCAGCGCGACCTGCCGGCTTACTCCGTGCTCTCGGACATCGAGCCCTACCTGCTCGACATAGCAAACCTCGACGCGCGCGCTCCAAGGAGCGACGTGCAATCGATCCAGGACCGCGTGGAGCGCTCCGCCATCGTGGCGGGCGTACAGCTCTACGCCCGATCCGGCCCCGCGGCCGGCTACTGATACCGGCAACCGCGCCACGGCGCGAACATTCTTCCGACGATTGGATGACACAATGAGCACCTGCACTCTTCTTCTCAATACCCCGAAACGCCGAGCCGGCGCCGGATGGCTCGTAGGCTCGCTCGCCGCGCTGCTGCTTACCGTGCCCGTCGTGGCCGCCACCTCGCAGGACGACAATGGCGCCGAAGCCGAGCGCAAGGCTCTCGCCGAAGCGCGCGAACACATCGGACGCGCCGAGTGGCAAGCGGCCGTAGAACAGCTGCGCGCCAACATCGAGAAGTTCCCGAAGAGCCCGCAGATCGACGCATCGCTCTACTGGTACGCCTTCTCGCTCAAGAAGCTCGGCATGCGAGCCGAATCCATGGCGGCCGTCGAGCGTATCCTCGCCGAGCACAACTCGTCGCGCTGGGCGAAGGATGCCCGCGCGCTGGCGATCGAGCTCGGCCGCAGCGGGTACAACGACCCGGCCGTCCGCCGCTCGGAGGACGACGACCTCAAGATCATCGCCCTGCAGGGCCTGTTCGACACGAACCCGCAGCGCGCGCTGGCGATCGCGTCGGACCTAGTGAAGAACGGCTCGAAAGCGTCGCCGCCACTTCGCGAGGGCGCGCTGATGCTCATCGGCCAGTCCGACGATCCGAAGGCGGTCGACCTGCTGCTCGACGTCGTGAAGAACGGCGAGAACGTGGGCCTGCGCCGTTCTGCAGTCATCGGGCTGTCGCAGAAGATCGAGGACCGCGAGAACGGACCGGCGGATGCGCGCGTCGTCGGGGCGCTTCGGGATCTGGCTCAGACGTCGACCGACGTCGAAGTCGCGCGAATGGCGCTCTTCGCGCTGGCACGTGACGTATCGCCCGCGGGGCGGAGCTTCATCGAGCAGCTGGCGACGTCGGGCAAGAGTCAGGACCTTCGGCAGCACGCGATCCTGATGCTCGGCCAGTACGACGACGACGCAGCCGTGGACTCGCTCATCCGCATCTACGACGCAAACGTCGACACCGAGATCGCGCGCTTCGCCGTCATCGCGCTTTCGCAGTCGAAGCGTCCGAAGGCCGCCGAGAAGCTCATGCAGATCTTCAAGACGGCGAAGGACACCGACATTCGCCGGATGGCGATGATGCAGCTCGCCGATGGCAGTCCCGAGAAGGCCGTCGAGGCGCTCTCGTCGGCATACGCAAGCGAGACCGAAGTCGAGGTCAAGCTCGGCATCATCGATACGCTCGCGCAGATCGAGGATCCGCGCGCGATGCGCAAGCTGATCGAGATCGCCCGTGCCGAGAAGGTGCACGAGCTCCGGAAGCGCGCCGTGTTCTGGATCGCCGAAAGCGACGATCCGGAGTCGGGCAAGTACCTCGAAGAACTGCTCAAGGCGGGGGAATGATCATGCAGGCCCTCCTTGCAGTCATCTTCGTGCTAATGCCGTTCGCGATGTTCGACGGCGTCCTGCCCGACCAGGACGCCTCGGCGACGGCTGCCAACAATTCGGGAAGAGCCGGGTTCATTGCCGTCGACGGTGCAACGCTCGAGACGCGTATTGAACTGGCGGTGGCGCGAGGGCGTGCCGCGAGCTCGGGCGCGGCGTACTGGGTCGCGTACGGGTTCGACGTCCGTCCCGGAGTCGCGGTGGATTTCGAGATGCGCAACGTCCGTGGCGTCACGACGTTCGACGGGCTGACGATTCAGGAGAACTCGAAGGTCGAGACGCGCAACGTCGCGGTGTTCATGCTCTACGAGGACGGCGCCTCGAAGCCGTCGAGGGTCGAGATCTACAACCTCGACCGGAAGCGCAACTACGGCGGGCACCCGGTCTACTGGACTGGCCACGCCGACAGCGGAGAGAGCCTGGCGCTGCTGCGCGGGATGGTCGCTACGGGCGGCGATGGCGACGTCACGCACCACGCCGTGGTCGCGATCGGCCTGCACGCGGATCCGAGGGTGGCCGATATCCTCGAGTCGATCATCCTGGGGTGAGAGAGTGGAGAGTGGACAGGATTAACAGGATTCTTCAGGATTGACAGGATTGTCTGATGGATGGGAGTAAGGCTCTTCCATTCAGGCAATCCTGTTAATCCTGATAAATCCTGTAATCCTGTCTACTCTTTTGTATCCTCATCCGGTGGAAGCGAAACCTCAGACGTGCCGGTGCGGGTTCGACAAGACGCATCCGAGAGTGAGGCCCGAGAAGGAGTACAGCTTCTGGGGGCAGTTGATCTTCGGACTGATGTACACGCCTCTGCCGACGGCGATCAAATACCGATGCGGGGTCTGCAAGAGTGTAGTCGGCGAGATCACCGACCCGGCGTTGCTCGAGAAGTTCCGGTATCGGGAACCGAGGATGGACGAGCGGTGATCTCGACCGACGACGACTGGGACGAGGAGAACCCGTTCGGAGACACGGTCGAGTTTCCGATCCGGGACGAGCTGGATCTGCACGGGCTGCCGCCGAGACTGATTCCGGAATTGGTGGAATCGTACCTGGAAGAGGCGACGGCGCGCGGGTTCATCGTCGTGAGGATCGTGCACGGGAAGGGTGTCGGCGTGCAGCGCGAGATCGTGCGGAAGGTGCTGGATCGGTCGAAAGTCGTCGAGGCGTACGACGATGCGCCGGCGGAGAGGGGAGGGTGGGGAGCGACGGTGGTGCGACTTGTGGTGCCTTGAATCCGGGGAGAGGACCTCGCGCAAAGGCGCAAAGGCGCAAAGGAAGAACATGCAGGTTAGTTGCGGCACGCGAGAAGACCCTAGGTCTCTTCCTTGGCGCCTTTGCGCCTTTGCGCGAGGTTCTCTCCCCGTAACCGCAAGACCATGTGCCTTGTATCCAGATACCGTTCCCCGTCCTTCATGGACTCTCGGTGTTCGCCGATCGTCTCGAACCCGACTGCCGAGTAGAGCCGGCACGCGGCCGTGGCTCCGGTCGCCACTTCCAGCACCACCTGCTCGAGCCCCTCCATCTCGCGGCAACGACGCACGAGCTCCTCCATCAACGCCCGACCCGCGCCCATCCCGCGTGCCTCGGGCGCAACGTACATCCCCCAGACATCCCCACGATGGCGCACCTTCGCCCGAGTCTCCCTCGAGAACCCCACGATCCCCACGAGCCGCCCGCCGTCGTCGAACGCCCCCAGCGCGAACGCATCGCCACCGCGCGGAAACCGACCGCGCACGTATTCCATCGACAGCGCGGCATCCTCGGCGAGCGTTACCAGAAACGGATCGGGGCTCTCCTCGAGCCCTCGCAGCCGCAACTCGTGAAACGCATCGGCGTCGTCAATCTCGAGTGCCCGTACCAGCATGCCTGCGATTGTACGGGGACTCGCCAGGATTGCACCCGATAGCAAGAGCACCGAGGAATGGCGTCCTGGTCCTTCGATCCGGTCGCCGCTCACGCTTCGAACTCCTCGTCGTGCTCGGCGAGGATACTGTCGGCCTGTGCCGCGATCTCGGTCTGCTGCTCCCTGATACTCGCGATCTCCGCATCGAGCGCCTTCCAACGCTGGTCGAAGTCCGCCTCCGAGGCTAGGGTCGGGTCGTAGTTGAGCCTGGCCTGTCGGACCAGGATGTCGGTGACTTCCGCCTCCCGGCGCAACAGACCGGCGCGCAGCGTCAGGTACTCCTTGAATACCTCGGAAACATCCATCTTGCTCGCTTCGGCCGTCTTCTCTGCGGACAAGTTCAGCTTCTCGCGAGCCGTCTCGAGCTTAAAGACCACAACCTCGAGCGGCCGCTCGAGCCTGGTCCGGTCCTCGAAACGCGGCCGCACTTTCACGATCTGCTCGTATCGATCCGCCGCTTCTTCCTGGATCCTTATCCCGTCCAATTGCAGGGCGTTTCCCTCGCGTACGAGGGTATTCGCCTTGTCGGTTTCGGAGTAGGTACTGATGACGAACTTACACGCAGAGGAAAGTCCGAGGATGAGCGACAGAAGCGCGATGAGAAGCGTCTTTGGCATGGTAGGTCTCCTTTCATGTTCGCCTTGCGGCGTGAATTCGAACGTCACCGTGTGAAGGTGTAGACACCAGAGCTCGTGCCGTCTGGGTTGCGAACCTCGAGCGAAACAGGCCGCCCCGGGACGACGAGACTCGCCGCCTTCCGGCTCACGAGCCTCCGCATCGGGTCGAGCCGATCGTTCTTCGTCTTCTGCGGCACACCGTTGATGAAGATCGTCGCCCCGGCGTCGAAGCCGTTCCCCTCGCAGACAAACCTGGTGCCCACGACGCCCGCTCCGCGGAGGATCGGGACGCCGTTGACCGCAAGGAACGCGTTAGCGCGTCCCGAGCCGTACACGAAATCGAAGCCCGACGCTCCGAGATCCGCCGATGTGACCTGCAGCGTTTGGAGCACCTCGTCAGGCCCGAGCAGCGGGTTCGCCTCGAGCAGGAGGGCCGCGATCGCCGCGATATGGGGCGCAGCGGCCGACGTGCCGAAAAACGGGCTCGGGAACCCGGCCGCCCCCGTCACGGCCACGCCGTCGATGCCCGTGATGTCAGGCTTCGGGCGCTGCTCGAACGACGGGAAGAATATGTCGGCGGGCCCGCGGCTGCTGTAGGGCGCGATCGTCGCGTTTCCGGGTGTCGACGCGTTGATCGTCGCGACGACGATCGCGCTCGAGGAGGTCTGGTGGCCGACGATGCTCGACGCCGGAGTCGCGAACCGCACGGGGGAAGCGCTCCTGTAGAGCAGCCGCAGTCGCCGCGGCGACCCGGAGAAGAGGTCGATAACGGCATAGAAGTCCTGCGTCGCGGACGACGCGTTGCGCACGACCGTGGCCTCGACGGGGTCCTGCCGTCCGCTCTGCTCATCGATGCTGCGCGCGACGATCTCGCCATTACCGTTCAGGATGTAGAGGTCGTAGTCGTCGGCCGCGAAACCGAACTTGTCCGCCCACTGCAGGAAGACGACCGCTTCGGTGTTCCCCGCGACCCGGAACTGCTGGTAGGGGAGGCCGCCGAAGTCGTGGGCGTTTCGCGCCAATCCCGGGAGGGGCCCGGCGCTTTCAAAGTCGCGCTGATGGCACCGCTCGCCGAAGTTGCCGGCCGAGGTCACGTAGACGACGCCGCGCGCTGCGACGCTCGCGACTGTCCTCGCGATTGGGCCGTCCTCGTACGAAGGCTCGAAGAAGAACGAAAGGTCGTCTACGATCACGTCGCAGCCGGCGTCGGCTAGTGCGGTGATGCCGCTGATCATCTCGCCGGTGCTCCGGACGCCGTAAAACGCGAGCGACGCCTCGGGCGCCAGGTCGTGGACGATCTCGAGCATCGCCGTCCCTTCGCCCGCGCCCTGGCCAAACGAGAGCACCTGCACGCCGGAGGCCGGCAGGTCGCCGGACGCCCGCGCCGTGTCGATGCCGTCGACGCTGTCGGAGATTACGCCGACCTTCACGCCCCGGCCCGACACGCCGAAGCGGCGGCGCGCCTCGTCGGCGACGAGGATCCGGTCGCCCTCGGACGTGAACCGGCCGCTGTTCGTCTCGGGGCGGGAAGTCGGGCTGACTGACACGACGAACTCGAGCATCGCCACGTCCTCGATGCGCGCGAGCGGCAGCCACCCTTCGAGGAGCTTGAACTCTTCGCTCGCGAACGCGACCTCGTAGCCAAGCCGGTCGAGGACCGCAGTCTCGCCCGCGCCGAGCTGCTTGACGCGTATTGTGACGCCTGCCGCACCGTCCGCGCGCACCTCGACGAGGCTCTCGGAGTAAGCGGCAAGATCCTGCTTGAGCTCGACGACGTCGGCGCCGTCGAGCGCCGCGCGTGCTATCTGGTCGCGCAGGGGCGACGAGACCTTCTTCCAGTGCTCCGGGACGCTCTGCTTGGGCCCGGCCATCTGCAGCGTCTCGAGAGCCTCGACTTCCGGTGAGAGCCTGGCAGGAAGCGACGGCGATTGTTCGGCCGGGGTGCCCGTAGAGACGGACGGTACGAGCGCCGGAATGACGGCGCACACGATGGCGAGGGCGACGGTGCGAAAGTACAGGTTGTAAGTCATGGTAGGTGTCCTCCTGCTTTCTCATGCGACAAGGCGGCGGGATTTACCCCATGCCGATTCGGACAATTTCCGAAGCTTGGTCGGTCTGTCGCACCGTGCTATTAATGCCCGCGACTCACATCCCACGGTGCGCAGGCGCCCATGAGCTCCCCTTCGGAAATCACCAGCCTGCTCGACGACTGGCGGGACGGCCGGGAGGACGCATTCGAGCGGCTCTTCGCGCTCGTGTACGACGAGCTGCGTGCGCTTGCCGCGAGCTACATGCGGCGCGAGCGCCCCGACCACACCCTCCAGGCCACGGCGCTCGTCAACGAGGCCTACCTCAAGCTCGCCGGCCGCGACTCGAGCGCAACTCCCGAGAACCGGCTCCACTTCTTCGCAGTCGCCGCCAAGGTCATGCGCCAGATTCTCATCGACCACGCCAGGTCGCGCCGCTTCGAGAAGCGCGGAGGCGGGGCCGTGAAGGTGCCGCTCGAGGAGGTCGCCGTCCTGTCGGACGAGCGCGCCGAGGAGTTGCTCGCGCTCGACGAGGCGCTCGAGCGACTCGCCGCCGTCGACGCGCGCAAGGCGAAGGTCGTCGAGCTTCGCTTCTTCGGCGGTCTTACGATCGAGGAAGCGGCCGAGCTCGTCGGTGTCTCGTTCAACACGGCCGTCCGTGACTGGGAGATGGCGCGGGCGTGGCTCTTCCGGTCGATCCACGGAGTCGCCGATGGACCCTGAGCGGTGGAGCCGAATCGAGGAGGTCTTCGGCGCGGCGCTCGACGTCGCGCCCGAAGCACGCGACGCGTTCCTGGACGAAGCGTGCGGGGGCGACGTCGCCCTCCGGCGCGAGGTCGAGGCACTGCTCGGCTCGCGCGACCGCGCGGGCGCCTTCATGCGGACGGCCGCCTACGATGACGGATTGGCGCTCCTCTACCCGGCTGCGCCGTCGCCCGCCGCGAAGGAGCGCATCGGCTCCTACGAGATCATCCGCGAGATCGGGCGCGGCGGCATGGGAGTCGTTTACCTCGCGTCGCGCGCCGATGACGTTTACAGCAAGCGAGTCGCCATCAAGGTCATCGCGCGCGGGGCCGCATCTCGCGACATCGAGCGCCGCTTCCGCAACGAGCGGCAGATCCTCGCCACACTCGAGCACCCGAACATCGCCCGCCTGCTCGACGGAGGCACGACCGCGGACTCTCGCCCGTACTTCGTAATGGAGCACGTCGAGGGCGAGACGCTCTTCGACTACTGCGATCGCGAGCGGCTCACGATCCAGGAGCGGCTTCAGCTATACCGAAAGATCTGCGCAGCGGTCCACCACGCCCATCAGAACCTCGTGGTCCATCGTGACCTCAAGCCGACCAACATCCTCGTGACCTCGGAGGGAGAGCCGAAGCTGCTCGACTTCGGTATCGCAAAGCTGCTCGCCGGGGCTCCATCGGACGAGACGCTCGCCCAGACGGCCCCCTCGGCGCGCGCCATGACGCCCGCATTCGCAAGCCCCGAGCAGGTGCGCGGAGCTCCCATCACGACGGCGTCAGACGTCTATTCGCTCGGCGTGATTCTCTACAGCATGCTCGCGGGCCGCCATCCTTACCGTTTCGAAACGCTCGCGCTTCACGACCTCGAGCGCGTCATCTGCGAGCGCGAACCCGCGCGGCCAAGCGACGCCGTTACGCGCGTCGGCGAGCCGGCGGCTGACGAGAAGTCGCCCGAGGCCGTCGGCGATGCGCGCCTCGTCGCGCCCGAGCGCCTGCGCCGGATCCTGAGCGGAGACCTCGACAACATAGCGCTCATGGCTATGCGCAAGGAGCCGGCGCGGCGCTACGCATCGGCCGCCGACCTCTCGGAGGACATCCGCCGCTACCTCGAGGGACTGCCCGTGCGCGCCCGCACGGCCACGTTCGGCTACCGCGCAGGCAAGTTCGTGCGGCGCCACAAGGCGAGTGTGGCGGCCGCGGCATTGGTCCTCGTCGCGCTCGTCGGTGGCATCGTCGCGACGGCGTGGCAGGCGAGGATCGCGCGGGCCGAGCAGGCGCGGGCCGAGCGCCGCTTCGACGACGTGCGCCGGATGGCCAACTCCATGCTCTTCGAGATTCACGACTCCGTGCGCGACCTCGCCGGGTCGACGCCGACGCGCCAGTTGCTCGTAACGCGCGCGCTCGAGTACCTCGATAGCCTCGCCGAGGAGTCCGGCGACGACCCGTCGCTCCAGCGCGAGCTGGCGAGCGCCTACGAAAAGGTCGGCGACATCCAGGGCAACCCCTACGTCGCGAACCTCGGCGACACCGACGGCGCGCTCGGAAGCTACCGCAAGGCGCTCGCGATTCGCGAGGCGCTTGGCGCTGTGGACGCCAGCGCGCGTCGCGAGCTCGCGATCACTCACCGCTCGATCGGCGACGTGCTCGAACAGCATGGCGACGTCGAAGGGTCTGTCGCGAGCTACCGGACGTCGCTCGCGGTCCTCGTCGAGGCGGCGGCCGCGGCGCCTGAGGACGCGGTCGTCCTCGACGAGCTTGCACGCGCCTACGAGGCGCTCGGCGACGGGCTCGGGCGGACTGGCGAGCGCGGCACGCAGCTCGAGGCCTACCGGAAGGCGGTGGCGATCCGCGATGACCTGCTCGCCCGTGACCCCGGCAACGCGAAGCTTCGCCGCAGCGTCGCCATCGGGCTCATGAAGCTCGGCGAGGGGTGGGTCGAGGACCATGCGGCGGGGATCGCGAGCTTTCGCCGGTCGATCGTGATGCTCGAAGAGATCGCCGCGGCCGATTCGACGAACGCGCGGGCGCGGCGTGAGGTCTCGATGGTCCAGAACCGCCTCGGCGAGGTCCTGATCGCGACGGGTGACTACGCCGGGGCACTCGACGTCCTCGGGCGGGCGCACGAGATCCGCGCGCGCGTGGCCGAGGATGACCCGGTCAACGCCCAGGCACGCTTCGACCTGGCCGTGGTGCTCGCGAACATCTCGGAGGCGTTCACGAGGTCGGACCGCGTTGATGAGGGCATCTCGGCGGGTCGAAGAGCCCTGGCCATGTTCCAGGCCCTCGTGCTGGCCGACCCGGAGAACATGGTCTTCCGCCGCAGCCTCGGTCTCTCGTGCGAGATGGTGGCTCGCTCGCACGTGGCGCGCGCCGAAGACCCGAAGCGCCCGTCCGTCGTCCGTTCCGCCGACTGGCGCGAGGCCCGCGCCCGCTACCGCGAGGCGCTCGAGGTATTCTCGGACCTTCGCGAGCGAGGGGCGCTGCGTCCCTCGGACGCTGGCAAGCCCGAAGAGCTCGCGGCCGAGGTCGCCCACTGCGACGAGGCCCTCGCCCGGCTCTAGTCCACCGATTCACCGAGATGGCGCCGCCAGAATTCGACGCAGTGGATAGCGGAAGGCTTGATACTTGCGAGATGTTGGGACGATCGATATCGCGACCAACCTGCAGGATTC
>CAZQBW010000070.1:0-20512 GCA_964591515.1 uncultured Clostridia bacterium | reverse complement strand
CGAGGGACTCGATCCTTCCGCGTCCGGAGACGCGAGGATCGGAGATCTTCTCGTTGAAGCAGGGCTCGTGACGCGCGAGGACGTCGAGCGCGCCGCGTCCTCGACCGCGTCGACGAATCGACGCCTGGGCGAAGTCCTCATCGATCGGCATCGATTGCCCGAGCGCGACGTGTTTCGACAGCTTGCGCGGCAACGGGGAATGGAGTTCTCCGACCAGGAGAGCCTGAGGTTGATCACCGATCCTTCGCTGGCGCGCTCCATTGCCCGCAAGTTCCTCGAACACCACCTCGTCCTCCCAGTTGCCAGGCGTGAGAACACGCTGATCGTCGCAACGTGCAATCCTGATGTCGGCGTACCCGAGCTCGCGCCCGCGCTCGACGCGGACACGGTCGAGTACCACCTCGTAACGCCTACCGACTATCGCCGCCTGCTCATGGCGATCGACCTTGGACTCACGGGCCACTCCGGCGAGGCACCGCATGACAGCGAGGACATTCGCGATCTGCTTGCTCCGCTCGACGCTGCGGAGGCGCAGTTCACGTCGATCTTCGACGCGCTGCTGCTCGAGGCGATCGCCGAGCGTGCAAGCGACATTCACGTCGAGCGCTACGGCGATCGATGCCGGGTTCGAATCCGGATCGACGGCGATCTCTACGATGCGCCGCGCTTCGCGCTTCGACCCGACCAGTATCTCGGCCTCATCAACGTCATCAAGATCAAGGCAAATCTCGACATCGCCGAGCATCGGGTTCCGCAGGGCGGTCGTTTCTCTGCCGCTGCCGGCGGGAAGTCGTACGACCTGAGGATCCAGACACAACCGTCGCTTCACGGCGAGCACGTCGTGATCCGCCTGCTGCCCAAGAAGGTGGACCTGCTCGACATCGAGCAACTCGGGCTTCCGCCGGCCATCGCGAGAGCCTATCGCCGGCTGCTCGACAGTCCGTCCGGGCTCGTTCTGGTCGTTGGACCCACCGGAAGCGGCAAGTCGACGACGCTATATGCCGGCATCAGCGCGCTCGCGAAGGACACCACACGAAAGGTGATTACCGTGGAAGATCCGATCGAGTCGTCGATCGAGAACGTCCAGCAGACGCAGGTCCGTGCGGACCTATCATTCGGATTCGCAAACGCGATGCGCGCATTCGTCCGCGAAGACCCGGACGTCATCCTGGTCGGCGAGATTCGTGACACCGAGACGGCTCTCGAGGCCTTGAGGGCTTCACAGACCGGACACGTCGTACTCTCGACGCTTCACTGCAACGACACGGTCGATGCCGTTCAGCGAATGCTCGACCTGGGCGTGCACCAGAATTCGATTGCGGGAGAGCTGCTCGCGGTGTTCGCCCAGCGTCTCGCCCGGCGGAACTGCCCGTCGTGCCGGCAAGTGGCGGTTCCGGACCCCGAGATACTCGCCGAGGTCTTTCCTGCCGGGGCGCCTGTGGACTTCGTGTGCTACGCAGGCGTGGGATGCGAACACTGCAGCGGCCACGGGACCTATGGACGGATCGCCGTGGTCGAGTATCTGCCGGCGAGCCCGATCCTGCGCAAGGCCATCAGTCGACGCCTGCCGCTCGACGAACTCCGGGAGCTGGCGCGCGGCGCCGGACTCGTGCCGATGCGCAGCCACGCGCTTACGCTCGTGCGCGACGGGACGATTTCACTCGGGGAGCTGCCGGAGATGTTCTCGCCCGAGCAGCTCGCGGGCGTATAGCCGTCTCTCGCGCACGACCCGACGAGCGGCTTTGTCCAGCACTCACAGTGCGGTAGAAGAGTGAAGCGGTTCGGCGTCGCGGCCGCGCCGCGGATCCTCGCCGCATCCGGTCACCCCCACGAATGTCGGTTCAAATCTTCTCCATCGCAATCGTCGTCCTCGGCGCCGTCGCGGCCGTCCGAAAGGTCGACATCAGGATCGTCCTCGGCTCGTGTGCCCTCGTCATCTTCCTTCTTGCCGGCAAGCCGATCGGGTTTTTCGTGACGTTTGCGGCGCAGATGTCGAACCTGAACACGGTCGTGCCGATCTGCTCCGCGATGGGATTCGCCTTCGTGGTTCGAATGACGCGGTGCGACAGGCACCTCATCCATCTGCTGACCACGCCGCTGCGCTGGGTTCGATCATTGACGATTCCCGGCGGAGTCGCCGTGCCGTTCGTCGTCAACACGGCCATCGTAAGCCAGTCGAGCACCTCGGCAACGGTCGGCCCGGTCCTCGTGCCGCTTGCCCTGACTGCAGGGGTCTCTCTCGGCACGGCGGCATCGATGCTGCTGCTCGGCTCGTCAGTCGGCGGCGAGCTGTTCAACCCGGGCGCCGTAGAGATCGTGACGCTCTCGGGACTCCTCGCGACCGACGCGACGGCAACCGTCGCGCGACTGATGACGGCGAACCTGCTCGCGAGCGGCGTGGCGCTGGTCACCTTCTGGCTGCTCGCCCTGCGGCTGGAACGTTCGCTGGCGGGGCCCGGCGCCAGTACGGCTGCGCTGGCCAAGCTTCCGAGCTTCGGCAAGTCCTACGACGACGAGCCGGACGACGCGGACGCTCCCTTCCGGCTGAACATTGCGATGGCGCTAGTACCGATCGTTCCGCTTGCCATTCTCTTCGCCGTCGTCAACGTCGAGAACAAGCCGAAGGAACTGACCGAGACGATTCTGATCGGCGCCGCGATGATCGTCGGAACGGTCGTCGCCGGGCTCGTCGTCTTCCGTAAGAGCGGCGACCTGCTGCACGCGTTCTTCGACGGTGCCGGATACGCCTTCACCCACGTGATATCGCTCATTGTGACGGCGGTGCTGTTCACGGAATCGATCAAGGCGGTCGGACTCATCGAGTCCCTGGCGGCGGGCCTGGCCGGAAGACCTGTCCTGCTGATCGCCGGCGCCGCGATCCTGCCTTTCGTACTGGCGGTCGTAACCGGGTCCGGAATCGCGCCGGCGGTGGCAGTCATGCAGATCCTGGTGCCGCTTGCCGGGCCGATGGGGGTCGATCCGGGCACCGTAGGCGCACTGTGCGCGGTCTCGGCGCAACTCGGACGCACTGCGAGCCCGGCGGCGGCAGTCGTCATGATGACGTCTGCCGTGACGGGCGAGCCGCCCGCGCGATTGATAAGGAGGGTGGCGCCGCCGCTGGTCGTCGCGCTGTTCGTGCTGCTGATCGTCGCACTGGCCGGGGGCATTTGAAGCGCGGCCGCATCGTCGATTGACGCGTTCGGAGATGCCGTGTAGAAGTCGTGACTGGAATCCTCTCCGCTGGTCCCCAATGCCCATGTCAGTCGAACGTTCACCCATCGTCACCGCCGCCGAGTGCACACGATGCCGCGGCACAGGGTGGGAATTCGTCCAGGGAAAGGGTGTTCGCCGGTGCGATTGCCGCCGCAGTCCGACGGCGCTGATGGCCAATGCGCGGATTCCGAAGAGGTACGAGACGTGCTCTTTCGAGAGCTACTACCCGATGAATCCGTCACAGGAAGCGGCCGTCTCGTTCGCTCGCCAGACGGCGGATGGCTACCCGAGCAGTGACGTCGGCCTGCTGCTGCTGGGGACGTGCGGCGTGGGTAAGACGCACCTCGCCGTGGCGATTCTCAAGGCGCTGGCCGAGAAGAACGTAGGGTGCCTGTTCTACGACTTCCGGGACCTGTTGAAGGAGATCCAGGACAGCTGGAATCCTTCGAAGCAGACCTCGGAGCTGCAGGTTCTCAATCCGGTGCAGGAAGCTGACGTGCTGGTCCTCGACGAGCTTGGAGCTACCAAGCCGACTGAGTGGGTCAAGGACACGATGACCCACATCATCAACAAGCGCTACAACGACCGGAAGGTGACGATCTTCACGTCGAACTTCCTGGATACCAAGGCGACGCCGTACGACGAGACGATCACCGAGCGGGTCGGGGAGCGATTGCGATCGCGGCTGCACGAAATGTGCAAGGTCGTGCTGATCACCGGGGATGACTTCCGGAAGCAGGTGCGACAGGAGCAGATCCGGCGCGTGCGGATGTAGGGCCCCCCCGGCGGCTCGCCCGAAACACCACAGTGCCTTTGCGTCTTTGCGAGTCCTTGGCGTCTTTGCGAGAAAACAGGTTCGCGAGTCTGTTTTCTCGCAAAGACGCCAAGGACTCGCAAAGGCGCAAAGAAGAAAAGGTCTCGCAGAAGCGCAGCGATCGACGGAATCTCGGCGTCCGCTACGCCGTCCCCTACGCCGTCGGCTTGTCCGGCAGCGGCTGCACGGCGTGGAATTCCTCGAGGATCCGCCTCTGATAATCCGCGATGAGCTCCGCGACGCGCTCCGGCCGCTCCGACGCCACGATCAGTCCGACGTGGTAGTTCTTCTCGAGCCTCCAGACTATCTCGGGATCCGTGAAGTGCGACGTGTCGGGCCGCTCCTGCCGTGCCAGCGAGATCACGATCCCCGCATACCCGTCCCGATGGGGCGGCAGGTGATACGCGACCTCGTCGAGGTTCAGCTCAATCTGCGCCCATTCGTGCCACAGATTGATGCCCGTCGCGGCTTCGACTGCCTCCGCTATGTTCGCCCCGCCGACACGCGCCGCCGTCTCCAGAAAGTAGAACCGTCCGTCCGCCGCGCCTTTTATGAACTCGGTATGCGTGACGCCTCGAACCAGGCCGAGCGTTCCGATCAGCTCCCGGTTGAGCGACTCGAGCGCCTGCGCGTCGACCGAATCGCGCGCCAGTGTCATCGTCGTGAAGATCCCACCCTCGTGGGCCACAGCCATCGGCGGAGCGCCGTACTTGTGCGCCACGGCAAAGACCACTTCGCGCTCCGAGACGATTCCGTCGATGTGGAAAATGTCTCCCGGAATGAACTGCTCTAGCACGTAGTACGAGCGTCGATCCCCAAGCGCCTCGAGCAACGGCCAGAGCTCGTCGGCCGATCGGACCTTCTTGATCCCTATCGCCGCGGCCTCGGACCTCGGCTTGAGCACCCACGGCGGCTCGACCCGGGACACGTACTCGCCGACCGCCTCGTCGTTGAGAGCGTGGACGAACTCGGGGACGAGGATGCCGTGCTCCCTCGCCTTCACCCTCATCGCGAGCTTGTCGCGGAAGTACCTTGCCGTCGTGTCGCCCATTCCCGGAACGCGAAGGTGCTCGCGCAGCAGCGCGGCCGTCTCGACGTCGTAGTCGTCGAGAGCGATGATCCGGTCGATACGCTGCGACCGCGCGAGGTAGCTTACGGAGTGGATGATCTCGTCGCGCTGGCCGAGCTCGGGCATGCGATAGAGCTCGTCGATCGAGTCGCGCGGCCAGTCTTCGTCCGCGAGCGAGTCGAGCGTCACGAGAATCACGCGACATCCGAGCCTCTTGCACTCCTCGAGAAACTCGTCGCCCTTGTGATAGCTGGCAAGGCACAGCACGGTGATCTGGCGAGCGTCCGTCACGTTCGTGTTTTCCTCTTCCGAAGCCTCTGCCGGACCGGTCCGGCGGCCTGATTCATAGGCTATACTGGCGGCGATGAGCAAGGATCTCTCGTTTCTTCGCAAGGATTACGATCAGGGCGGATTGCGTGAATCGGACGCCGATGCCGACCCGATCGTCCAGTTTGAACGATGGTTCGCAGAGGCGATCGCCTCGGGAAATCCGGCACCGGACGCGATGACGCTCGCAACCGTTGACGGCAACGGGTATCCCTCGGGACGCGTCGTCCTTCTCAAGGGCGTCGACCAGGGCGGCTTCGTGTTCTACACGAACTACCTGAGCCGAAAGGGAATAGAGCTCGCGTCCAATCCCAATGCCTCGCTGACTTTCTTCTGGCCCGAGCTCGAGCGGCAGGTGCGCATCGACGGCGTCACGGCGAAGATCAGCGCCGCGGACTCGGACGCGTACTTCGCGACCAGGCCGGAGGGCAGCCGTATCGGCGCTCACGCGTCCCGGCAGAGCTCGGTCATCGAGCATCGCGAAGAGCTCGAGGACGAGTTCCGCAGGCTCACGGCCGAGTTCGAAGGGAACGAGATTCCGCGGCCGCCGCACTGGGGAGGTTATCGGCTGGAACCGCGCGAGATCGAATTCTGGCAGGGACGTCCGAGCCGGTTGCACGACCGATTGCGATATCGGCGCGATTCCGATGGCGTCACCTGGATACGCGAGAGGCTCTCGCCGTGACCACTGACGCGCCGGTGCTGCTCTACGACGGCACCTGCGGATTCTGCAATGCGTCGGTGCAGTTCATCATCGCCCGCGACAGGCGCAGGACGATGAAGTTCGCGCCGCTCCAGAGCGACGTCGGCCTGCAGGTCATCGGTCGCCATCCGGAGCTCGAGGGCGTCGACTCGGTCGTCTACGTGGATGCCATCGGCGATGCTTTGAGAGAGACGGTGGCGGTTCGATCGGACGCGGCATTGGCGGTCTGCCGTTATCTTGGCGCACCCTGGTCTTGGGCAGGCGTCACCCGGATCGTGCCGGCTCGACTGCGCGACGCGGGCTATGACCTGTTTGCCCGCCATCGCTATCGGTTCTTCGGACGGCACGATGCCTGTATGCTCCCTCCGCGCGACGTGAGAGATCGATTCATCGGGGAGTTCTGAGCCCAATGCCGAATCACGATCCCGCGCCACCGCCGGGATTCGAGAAGCGTCGCGTCGCCCTGCGTTCCGGGGAGCCAAGGTCCGGAGCCGGCTACGTCCTCTACTGGATGCAGGCGGTACGCCGCGCCGAGTCGAATCACGCACTCGACGAGGCCATTCGCGTCGCGAACCGGCTCGGTTTGCCGGTTGTCGTGTACGAAGGATTGCGGCCGGACTACCCCGAGGCAAATGCGCGGATCCACACCTTCATCGTCGAGGGCATGCGCGAGAACTGCGCGACGGCCGAGCGGCGGGGACTGCGATACGTGGCGAACGTCGCGCGCGCGTCGAGCCCGGACCGCGAAGCGCTCGTGCGCCTCTCGAGGCGTGCCGCTGTCGTCGTCACCGACGAAATGCCGGGATTCATCTTTCCGAGTCAGACGGCGGCGCTCGCCAGGCGGATAACCTGCCCCCTGATCACCGTTGACTCGAGCACGATCGTGCCGATGCGCGAGCTGCCGAAGAAGGAGTTCGCGGCGAGGACGATCCGCCCGCGGATTCATCGCCTACTGCCAGCGTACTTCATGCCGTTCGCGTCTCCGGAGCCGAAGGTCGACGGCACCAATCTCGAAGTCGAGCTCGACGCAACGGACGTCGCGAAACTGGAGGTGAGCGAGATCGTCGCTGCGAGCGGCGTCGACCCGAGAGTCGCGCCATCGCCGTGGTACCGCGGCGGCCGGCGAGCGGGTCTGGAACGGCTCGAGCGCTTCCTCGCGCGCGGGCTCGCCCACTACGGGGAGGGCCGCCGCGAGCTGGATTTCGAGTCGACCAGCCGTTTGTCCGCGTACCTGCACTTCGGTTTCGTCTCGCCGCTCGAGGTTGCGCTTGCAGTTCGCGATGCTGGCGCCCCGAAGGAGAGCACGGACAGCTTTCTCGAACAGGTCATCGTCCGTCGCGAGCTCGCGTTCAATTTCGTCTTTCACGAGCCGAACTACACGAGTGTCGAGGCGCTGCCTGACTGGGCGCGAAAGACGCTCGCGAAACACGCGGCCGATCCTCGCGACGACGTGAGCCCCAGCGACATCGAAGCCGGAACTACCTACGACGACGTGTGGAACGTTCCGCAGCTCGAACTGGTGCTCACTGGCGAGATCCACAACCAGCCGCGAATGCTATGGGGCAAGAAGATCTTCGAGTGGTCACCGACGCCCCAGGACGCGGTCGACACGATGATCCGCCTTCACTATCGCTACGCTCTCGACGGACGCAGTCCGCTGACGTACGCGAGCATCCTCTGGATTCTCGGACTGCATGACCGGGCGTGGGGTCCCGAGCGACCCATCTACGGCACCGTCCGCTACATGACCTCCGACAGCTTCCGCCGCAAGTTCGACGTACGCGCCTACCGAGAGAGAGTGGACAGGATTGACAGGATTTAAAGAGGATTATCAGGAATGCATGAGTGATTTCTAGAATCTCTCGTCAAATCCTGTAAATCCTCTTCAAATCCTGTTCATCCTGTCCACTCTCACTTGAGAATTCCGAACGTCACGTGAGTCGGGAACTCCGCCGAGTGGAAGATCCGGATGGTCGACTTGACGAAGTCCTTCTCGCTCGCCTTGTAGATGTCGCAGAAGGTCTGCGGATTTCGATCGATGAGCGGGAACATCGACGACTGGATCTGGATCATTATCCGGTGACCCTTCCTGAACGTGTGCAACACGTCATTCAGGGTCAGGTTCACTGGCGTCACCTTGCCTGGCACGAATGGCTCGGGAGTCTCGTAGCTGTTGCGGAACTTCCCGCGCATGACCTCGTAACGCAGGAGCATCTGGGCGCCGCCGAGCGGCTCCGGGCACTCGTCGTCCGCGGGAGTGACCGTGTCGTTCGGCAGCACGTCGATCACCTTTACGATGAAGTCCGCATCGGTTCCGGTCATGCTGGCAAACAGGCTTGCGCGAATCGGACCCGCCACCGTGACGTCCTCGGCGAGCGGTTCGGTCTGGAAGACGAGCACGTCCGGGCGACGCGACGCGAATCGCTGGTCCTCGACCATGTACTCGCGGCTCCGCTTGTCAGTCGTTCGCATCGTGTGCGGCACCGGCTTCGACGGATCGCTAACGTACTCCGTGAATGCATCGCCCTTCGCCGTCGGCTTCGTCCACGTGAGGGTGCCGTTGGCTTCCGCGTAGATCGGCGTCTGTGTCGCGGCGGGCGGAGGCCATGCGGCAAACTCGCGCCACGCGTTCGCACCGGTGTTGAACATGACGGCTTCCGGCAGATCCGCCGATCCCTTGTCCTTCAGATAGAAATTGAAGAACCGGAGCTCGACCTCGTTGTTGTACCAGGTCGATGTCTCGCTCCCGAACCGCATCTGACCGAGCCTGTCGCCCGTCGATCGAGACCAGCCTCCGTGAAACCACGGTCCGATCACGAGCATGTTGCGCGGCACGCGAGGGCTCTGGCGCTCGATCGCGTCGTACACGTGAAGCGCTCCGTAGAGGTTCTCGGCATCGAACCAGCCGCCGACTGTCATTATCGCCGGCCGCATGTCGCGCAGATTGTTCGAGATCGCCCGCGCCTTCCAGAAGACGTCGTACGTGCCGTGGGCCATCAACTCGTTCCAGAACGGAATGCCGCCCTTGAAGTACTTCGCGTTCAGATTCGCCAATGGTCCCGCCTCCAGGAAGAACGCGTAGGCGTCGGGCGTGCCGTAGTCGAATCCCGCCGGCCAGACCGTCGTCAGCTGCGGCCTCGGCTTGCCGAATGCCGAAAAGAAGCGGAACGCGTCCAGTTGGAAGAACGCGCCGTTGTGATGGAAATCATCACCGATGAACCACTCCGACACCGGCGCCTGCGGGGATGCGGCCTTCAGCGCGGGATGCGCGTCGATTGCTCCTGCCGCTGCATAGAAGCCCGGGTACGAAATGCCGTAGATCCCCGCGCGGCCGTTGTTGTTCGGCACGTTCTTCACGAGAAAGTCGATCGTATCGTAGGTGTCAGTGGACTCGTCGATCGGACCGGGATCCTTCACCCACTTTCCGGTCCGGTGAGGCCGGACGTTCTCGAACTCTCCCTCGGACATGAACCGGCCGCGAACGTCCTGGTAGACGAAGATGTACTTCTCGGTTTCGAAAGGCTGAGACGGCCCGATGCGCTCCCTGTACTCGTCGTCACCGTACGGCGATACGGAGTACGGCGTCCGGTTGAGCAGTATCGGATAACGCGTAGACGTGTCGCGAGGGCTGTACACGACCGTGTAGAGCTTTGCGCCGTCACGCATTGGAATCCGGTAGACGCTCTTCGCATAGGCTGTCCTGACATCCGGGATCGCCGCAGGGGCGGCGCTGGTCTGGGCTCGGACGGTCGCGACAGACGATAGGGACAGGGCGACGGCAACGACGGAAACCGCGAGGGTTTTCCGCAGGAACGGGCTGAGCATGTCGTGAGCCTCCGGGGCGGTGGGTTCCCGAGTCTTCGAGCGAACGTCGCGCAAAGTTTCAGGTGGACCGACAGATGAGACCCGAGTCGGCCAGCGTTGACAACCCGATTCGTCTGGCCCGATGATCCGAAATTCCGCGGCCCTTAGCACCCCACCCACTCCGACGGAGACTTCACGATGACGCGAGTCCGGCTCTACTTTGCGCTGACAGCACTGACCTTTCTGATCTCGATGACCTCGACCGGCGTGAATCGCCGGGTCGATGCGGGCGGCCTCGACGAGGCTGCCGCGCGCGCCGCGGCTCGCAATCCGGAAGCGGTCCTCGTTCAGATCCCTGTCGGCAGGACCATTGATCGCGAACGCGCCACGTCGCTCGGCACGCTGGTTGCCGACTACGGATCGTCCGTTGTCGTTGCAGCGAATCCGGCTTCGCTCGAGAGCGCCCGCCGTCCGGGTGGATCGGCGGCGAGCCTCGACGTATCCATCCTCTCGACGGGCATCAGCCTGCGCGGATTCCAGTTCGATCCGCTGCGCGACGATCCGGCGAGGGCGCTGGCCGGCGGCGGGGGATACAAGGCTGCCGGCGACGCGTCGGGAGACTACTACCTCGTTCAGTTCGTCGCGCCCGTGACTGATGGATGGCTCCGGGCGATCCGAGAAGCTGGCGGGGAGGTCATCCAGTACGTCCCACACCAGGCTTTCGTCGTGTCGGCCACGCCGCAGGCGATCGATTCGATCGAACAGCTCCCGATGGTGCGCTGGGCCGGCGTGTTCCAGCCAGCCTACAAGCTCTCGCCGGATTTGATGTGGAGCGTCGGTGGAGTCACGAAGGATCCGGTCGACGGTTCGACGCATGGATTTGGACGCGCGGGCGCCGCGACCTACGACATCGCGGTCTTCCGAACGGGCAGTCTTGCGGCGGTTGCATCCGAGGTCACGAAGGGACAGGGTACGGTCCTCAACGAGATTCGGCTGCCGAACAACTACTTCAACATCGTCCGCGCGCGACTCCAGCCGCAGCAGCTTCGTGCGATCATCGCGCTTCGCGACGTCGTGTCGATCGATCCGTACATTCCTCCGGCGCGCGAGGACGAGCGCGCCGCGCAGGTCGTGGCCGGAAACTACACGGGCACGACGACGCTCAACGCGCCGGGATACAACCCGCTCGCGCAGTTCGGCGTCGACGGCACGAACGTCACTGTCTCGGTTGTCGACGACGGAGTCGGCATTCCCGGAGACGGCGGATTCTACGTCACGGCTTCGAACACGGTGAACGGTCCGCTCCGCGGCGCGACCGCGGGAGCTCAAGGCCACGGACACCTCAACGCCTCGATCATCGCGGGCGACACGCCGTTCGGCGCGCTGGATCCCACGGGCTACAATTACGGCCGCGGCGTGGCGCCGAAGGCCCACATCGTGAACATTCCGCTGCTGCGCTCGGGCTACACCGGCTCTGAGGCCGACACCTGCAACGACACCATCGGCACGTCCGGACCGAACAGCGTACCCGGCTACATCTCGAACAACAGCTGGGGGAACGGCACGAACGGCAACGCCTACGACTCGCTGGCGGCGCAGTACGACGGCTTCGTCCGCGACTCGTCGTTTGTCGCGTCGATCGATCCGCTCGTGATCGTTTTTTCGGCCGGGAACCAGGGTGCGAGCGGTCTGACGCGTCCCAAAGTCGCGAAGAACCTCATCTCGGTCGCGGCCTCTGAGAACGTCCGTACCGAGCTTAGCCCCGCTGCGGACCACGACAGCCTGCAGGACATAGCGGACTTCTCGAGTCGTGGACTCGCCGCCGATGGCCGCGTGAAACCGGACCTCTCGGCTCCGGGAGCCGGCGTGACCGGCGGAAGGTCTGGCACCGACGCGCTCTTCGGCAACATCGACGCCCATCACCGATGGAGCGAGGGCACGTCGCATGCGGCCCCGAACGTGGCCGGCGCGGCGGCGCTGTTCGTGAACTTCTGGAAGAACGGGCACGGGGGCGTAAATCCGAGTCCTGCGCTCGTCAAGGCCGCGCTGATCAACAGCACGACCGACATGACGGGCGCTTTCGCGAGCGCCGCGCGGCCCAATGGTTTCGAGGGCTGGGGCCTCGTCAACCTGAAAAACATCTTGAACACGGGCACCGCCACGGAGTTCGTCGACCAGACGGTGCAGCTTTCAGCGCCGGGCCAGGTGTCGACAATGACAGGTACGGTTTCTGATGGTTCGAAGCCGTTCAACGTCACGCTTGTCTGGACCGATCCGCCGGCGGCATCCGATCCCGCTCTCGTCAACAACCTCGACCTCGAGGTGACGGTAGGCGGGCAGACATACAAGGGCAATGTCCTTGCGGCCGGCGTGTCGACGACCGGCGGAACGTTCGACACGAAGAACAACATCGAGAACGTGTTCGTGATGTCGGGGCTCACGACAGGTGGAACTTTCAGCGTGAAGGTCACGGCGACCGCGCTCAACGGCGACGGGATTCTCGGAAACGGCGACGTGACGGACCAGCACTTTGCGCTGATGGTGCAGAACGCGGTTGCCGCACCCGCGGCGGTCGTCAACAGTTCGAGCCAGGCGATCATCGGTGAAAGCTGCGCACCCGGAAACGGTGTTATCGATCCCGGCGAGACCGTGACGGTCGATCTATCGCTTCAGAATGTCGGCACGGCGCCCGCGTCAAACCTCGTGGCAACTCTTCTCGCGACCGGTGGAGTGACGGCTCCGAGCGGCCCAGAGACCTACGGCATGCTCGTGTCGGGCGGAGGACTGGGCACGCGACCGTTCACATTCACGGCGAACGGGACGTGCGGAAACACCGTCACGGCGACCCTGCAGTTGCAGGATGGCGCGACGGACCTTGGTACGGCGACGTTTACATTCCAGCTCGGCGCACTGGGTGCGGCGCAGACATCGACCTATTCGAGCGGAGCGGTGTCGGTTCCGATACCTGTGACCGGGACGGTCGGTGACATGGTCGAGCAGGTGATTGCCGTCTCCGATACCGGAGCCGTACAGGACGTGAACGTCCGCATCCGACTAAACCATACATATGATGGCGACATTTCGATCTCGCTCGCGGCGCCGGATGGGACTGTCGTCCCGTTGGCCTCGGGTCGGGGCGGCTCGGGCGACAACTACGGAAGCGGCAGCACGGACTGCGCCGGGACACCGACGGTGTTCGACGATGCCGCGGGCACACCGATCTCCGGCGGCACGGCGCCGTTCGTGGGAACGTTCCGTCCGGACGCGATGCTCTCGGCATTCAATGGAAAGTCGGTGAACGGAAACTGGCGGCTGCGCATCAGCGATGGAGCAAGCGGCGACAGCGGGACGCTGTTCTGCTGGAGCCTCGAGATCACTCGGGCGGCGTACGCCTGTTGCGGCAGTCCCGCGGCTGTCGACGACACGATCGGGATCTACGACTCCGGTTCCGGGACTTTCTTCCTTCGCAACTCGAACACGAGCGGCGCGGCGGACGTCGTGGCGTCGTTCGGGCCCGCTGGTGTGACGCCGCTGGCCGGTGACTGGGACGGAAACGGGACCGACACCGTCGGGATCTACGTGCCGGCATCGGGCGCCTTCTTCCTGCGCAACTCGAACACTCCAGGCGGGGCCGACGTGGTCTTCACTTACGGGCCCGGTGGAGCGTCGCTGAAACCGGTCGTTGGCGACTGGGACGGCAACGGCTCGGTGACGGCGGGACTCTACGATCCGGCGACGGGTGCGTTCTTCCTCAAGAACTCGAATGCGAACGGAGCGGCAGACATCGTGTTCACCTACGGTGCGGGCGGCCTCGGGCTGCTGCCGGTCATCGGTGACTGGAACAACGATGGAATCGACACCGTCGGCCTTTACGATCCTGCGACAGGTGCGTTCTTCCTGAAGAACACGAATGCCGGTGGAGCCGCCGACGCTGTGTTCTCGTTCGGTGCCGGCGGGCTCGGGTACTTGCCGATCGCCGGAGACTGGAACAACGACGGTGCAGACGGAGTCGGGCTGTACCAGCCGGGCTCGGGAGCGTTCTTCCTGAAGAACGCGCTTGGCGGAGGAGGCGCGGACTTCGCGTTCTTCTTTGGCGGCGGCGGGCAGATTCCGCTGGCCGGCGACTGGAACGGGTGAACTGAAGGCCATTGCGCGAAGCGCTTTGGTGTGCGGCGTGAAGCGCCGCTTTGGATGACGACACGAGCGAAATCCGTTCTCGGCTGATCCAAAGCGGCGCTTCACGCCGCACTCCTAGGCGCTTCGCGCAACGCTTCAGGGCGGCAGGGCAGTGCTCTTCAACTCGCTCCACTTCCTCGTCTACTTCCCGATCGTCGCGGCGGTCTATTTCCTGATACCGCATCGGGTGCGCTGGGCGTGGCTGCTTGTCGCCTCCTACTACTTCTACATGTGCTGGAAGCCGGCGTACGTCGCCGTCATCTGGCTGCTGACCATCGTCGACTACGTCGCCGGACGAGTGATCGGCTCGGCCTCCACTGAAGGCCGCCGACGGCTCTTCCTTGCCATCAGCCTCGCGTCGAATCTCGGACTGCTCTTCCTCTTCAAGTACTTCAACTTCGTCAACGACACGCTGCGCGCGTTCACCGAATCGTTCGACTTCGTCTACGGCATCCCGGATCTCGACGTCATCCTTCCGATCGGCATCTCGTTTCACACCTTCCAGGCACTCAACTACACGATCGACGTCTATCGGCGCGCGAGAGAGCCGGAGCGCCACCTCGGCAGGTTCGCGCTTTTCATCGCTTTCTTCCCCCAGCTCGTGGCCGGTCCGATCGAACGCGCCGGACACCTGCTGCCACAGTTCCTCGTCGAACACCGATTCGACGCGGTACTGGCAGCGTCCGGTCTCAGGCTCATGCTCTGGGGCTTCTTCAAGAAGCTCGTTATCGCCGATAGGCTGGCGGTGTTCGTCAACGCGGTTTATGACGAGCCGTCGACACAGTCCGGCCTGCGGCTGACTGTCGCGACCTACTGCTTCGCCTACCAGATCTACTGCGACTTCTCGGGCTACTCCGACATCGCGGTTGGCGCGGCGCGCGTGCTCGGTTTCGATCTCACACGGAATTTCGAGCGGCCGTACTTCGCGACGTCGATTCGCGCCTTCTGGCGGCGCTGGCACATCTCGCTGTCAACGTGGTTCCGCGATTACGTGTTCATTCCGCTAGGCGGAAGCCGGGTCGGCTCGTGGCGTCTCGCGACGAACCTGATGATCGTGTTCCTCGTCAGCGGACTCTGGCACGGCGCCAACTGGACCTACATCGTGTGGGGAGGCCTTCACGGCGCATTCATGGTTGCGGCCCTTGCAACGTCGCAGGTTCGCGATCGCATATGGGGGAGTCTCGGGCCGGCTGCACTTCGAGTGCGACCTTTCGTGGCCGGCATCGTCACTTTTCATCTCGTGACGATCGCGTGGATCTCGTTTCGCGCGGCGTCGCTCGCGGACGCGGGCACGGTCGTGACTAGGATCGTTGCCTGGGCCGATACCGGTCAGCCTCTTTCCGTCGCCGGATTCGACAGTGTCGAATTCGTCCTGGCCATCGCATTCGTCGCGATGCTCGAGCTTGTGCAGGTCGTCCAGGAGCGCGGACACATTGCGACCCTGCTTGCACGGCTTCCGTCGGTCGCGCGACTGGCGTTGTACGCGGCGGTGGCGTTGATCATCCTTCTCTTCGGACGGTTCGACGAACGTGCGTTCATCTACTTCCAGTTCTAGCGCCGGGCGATTCGTCGCGCGGCTGGGCTTCGTGCTCGCGTTCGTCGCGGGAGCACTCGGAGTGCTGCACGCCACGGACGCGCACCGCGACGTGCCCGTCATCGGTGAAAAGCTCGCGCACCTGAATGCGAATCCGGGCCGGTACGACACGCTGTTCATCGGCTCGAGCTACGTCTACCGTGAGTTCGACCCGTCGCGATTCGACGCGATTGTCGCCGGGGCCGGCGTGCCGGCGTCGTCGTTCAATCTCGGAATCCCCGGAATGGATCCGCCAGAGACCTACTGGCTGCTGGATCAGGCCCTCGCTTCCGGCGGCGGCAACTGGCGCCTCGTCATGATAGAGCTCGATTCGCTGCACTCGCGAGTGAGACCGGCAAACATTCACACGCGGCGTTTCGATGCCTGGCACGATTCGTCCGGCACGATAGCCGCGGTGCGCGCGGTTGCGGGAGGCGACACGTCTCGGGGAAAGAAGCTCAAGGACATCGGCGCCCACCTCGAATCCTTCGCCCGGCAGCTGGCGTTCGTCGGGCGCGGCCGCGCCCTGTTCGGCGTCCCGGCAGCGGAGGAGAGGGGCGCGCAGAACGCGCCGCCGCTTGGGACGCGAGGCGACGGCTTCGTGTCGCTGGACGAGGAGAAGTCGACGGTCTTCGCGATCCGGGCCGAAATGTTTGGAGCGCTCGAGGAGGATAGGTACGAGGAGAAGCTGGCTGGGCTTCGCGCCGGAGTCGAGGATGAAGAAGGCGACGCCAGGGTCACCGACTTCGAGATCGAGCTGTTGCGCTCCGCGGTTTCGCACGCCCGCAAGGCTGGAGCCAGGGTCGTGCTCGTGGTTCCACCGTGCCTGGCCACGCGAGCCGGATTGATCCGCCGCGCCCTCGCAATAGACGGGGTTGACGTGTTTGCGTTCAACGACCCGGACAGGTTCCCCGAGCTCTACGATCCGGCGCTTCGTTTCGACGTCGGTCACCTGAACGCAGCCGGTGCCGAACGGTTCACCACGCGACTCGCCGAAGCCATCCTCGAGCTCCCGCCCCCGAGGTGACGTTGCTGCGTCGTAGTCTCGGTGACGTGCATTTGGTAGAGTCCCCGTATTGCCTGCTCATCTCCAGGTTCGAACTTCCGGAGGCAATCGGTGCTCGCTCAGGACGCAGTCCTCCACGACAGATACCGAATCGTCGCCTTCGCCGGCCTGACGCGCACGGCGAGGTCGTACGACGCGATCGACGGTCGCTTCGGAACACACGTCTCCATCCGGGAGTGCGAGCGATCGAAGCCCCGGCCATTCCGCGAGGCGTTCGTGCGCGAGGCGCGCATCCTAAACGGCTGTCAGCACGTTGCGATCCCCGTCGTGACGGATGCATTCGCTGCTGGCGAGGCGTTCTATCTCGTCGAGCGCAAGATCCCGTCCGAGTCGATGTCGGCTCTGCTCGAGAGGGATAGAAAGCCGTTTGCCCCGATTCTCGTAATGCAGTGGATCGATGCGATTCTGGATCTGCTCGAGTACCTGCACGGCCTGAAAACGCCCGTCATAGTCGCGAACATCTCGCCCGGCTCGATAGAGCTGTCGGCGAGGGGAAACGTCTTCCTTACCGACTTCAGCATGGCCCTCGAGGGTCCGGGCAAGTCGCTCGCCTGGACCTACCCGTATGCGCCAATAGAGCAGATGGAGGGTCGCGAGATAGACGTCCGCGCCGATCTCTATGCGCTGGCTGCATCCGCCTACGAGATGCTGCTCGGCGTTCGTCCGCTCAGTCCGCACGAGCGCGAGCAGTCGAAGGGTGGCGTTGCGTTCGACCCGCTCGAACAACTCGCGCGGGTCATTTCGCGTCCCCTCGCGTCGGTTCTGGACCGTGCGATGGCCCTTCGGCCTGAGAATCGGCAACCGACGGCGTCGGAGCTTCGCGTCGAGCTAATTTCGGCGGGGACCGCAACCGTGCCGGTCGCCAAGCTTCCGGCAGCGGCCGAGGCGTCGACGTCGGCATCGCCGATCGGTACCGGAGCCGCATTCGGGAGCTTTGCCCACGGACCGACGGCTCCTGTCGAGGCGTACCTGGCCGAGGCGGCGATGATCGTGTGCAGGACGTGCGGAAATGCGAACGAGGCGACGCGGGTCTTCTGCCCGCATTGCGGTTCACTGCTTCGTTCGGATCGCAGACCCGGCACCCTCGATGTAGCGGCGCAGCTGCTGGAGCAGTCTCCGGTGCACGAGCTTCCTCCCACTGCGCCCGTTGTCATGCCGGTTGCGCCTGTCACGGTAGTGGACCGGCAGCAGGAGACGTTCGCGTCGGATCCTGCAGGCGGAGAGCCGGACTCCACGCGTTCCGTATCGCCGTTCATCGGCCGCGCCGAGGTGAGGCGCAATTCGGATCCGCTTCGCACGGCGGACGGCGGGCCGTCATCGGGAGATCCGACCATGCCTCTTGCCCGGCTCCTGGTGCTGGAGGGCGAAGAGCCCGGCCGGTTACTTCTGATCCGGTCTAAGATCACGACGCTGGGCCGATCCGCCGGGGATTACATCTTTCGCCAGGATGCCTTCATGTCGGGTCGTCACGCGAAAGTGCGGTATGCGGACGACGCCTACTGGCTCGACGATGCCGGTAGCCGCAACGGCACGTTCCTCCGGATACGCGAAGAGGCTCGCCTGGCCGACGGCGACATCATTCTTGCGGGCCAGCAGTTGCTCCGGTTCGAGCACGATCCTCTTACGATGGAACCTCGCTTGCGGCTGCAGCTCAACAACGGCGATGTGGCCGCCACGTACGAACTGTCGAGAGCGATTACGACCATCGGTCGATCGCAGGGCGAGATCCGTTTCGCCGACGACGCGGCAATGGCAGACGTTCACGCCAGGGTCGAGCGTCGCGGAACGGACTGCTACGTAGTCGATTGCGGAAGCCGGAACGGCACGTTTCTCAGGCTGACGACGGACCGGCCGTTGAGCGACGGCGACGTCTTCATAATCGGCCGGCATATTTTCAAGTTCGAAGCCGACGTGAACATTGACGATCACGTCACCGAGGATCTTTGAGCGCTCGAAGGGGGAATACATGGGTCGGATTGTGATGACAGTCATCGCGTGCGGAGTCCTTGCGGCGCCGGCGCTGGCGCAGGTTGGCGATTCCCAGAAGGGAATTCGCAGCGTCGACTTCAGGAACTTCACGTTCAGCCCGGCCTGCGTCGAGCAGGGCTCAAAGGTCACGGTGAAGGACGGAGTGTTCCAGCGACCCGATCCCGACGATTCGGTTTACTTCGAGGTGCGTGACGTCATCTATGGCGACCTGACTCGGGACGGGGTCGACGAGGCGGTTGTCGAGACTATCTGCAACACCGGCGGTACCGGACAGTTCTCGGATGGCACGGTCTACACGATGAGAGGCGGCAAGCCGGTCGAGATCGCAGCGCTCGGAATCGGCGACCGGGCGGACGGCGGCATTCACGGCATTCGTATCGAGGATGGAGTTCTCGTCGTCGAGAGATACGGACAGGAGAACAGCGGAGCGTGCTGCCCCGAGTACATCGAGACGGAGCGATTCCGCTACGACGGCAAGCGCTTCGTTGCAGCCGGCAAGCCGGCGAGGCGAATCTATCTTTCCGTTACGAGGCAGGACGACACCGGACCATTGCGCGTCCGCTTTCTCAAGGGCACTTCGTCCGCAACGCTGTCAGGATCTACGAATGGCAGTGAGCGCTACGTGCTCGGGGTGCGTGCCGAGCAGACGCTCGACATCTCGTTCAGTTCGAAGGACGAGCGGGCGACCGTGAAGATAACTACGGCGAGCGGAACGAGACTGATGACTCTCCGTCCGAACGAGAACTGGTCCGGACGAATCCCGGAGACGGGCGACGTGACGATTGCCATCGATTCGCCGACGGGACAGGACTCGTCCGATGCGTACTTCGACATCGACCTTTCGGTACGTTGAAGTCTGGAGGCTGGAGCGCTGAGAGCACGCATGATGACGATTATCGCCGACGCCCTGTCGGGATTGGTGGCGTTCGACTGGACGCCCTGGCTGGCGCTCACGCGGCGGCAGGCGAAAGTCGTAACGATCGTCGCGATCGGTCTGATCCTGTTGGTCGCTGCCGTGATCGGCGCCGTGGTCGTCATTCGGCGCAAGCGGCGTATCGCCGAGGAACGCGACGAGCCGTTAGAACCGAGCCGTTCGGACGGCCCCGTGGAGGAAGTCCCGTCACCACGGGTAGTGGATGCCGCGATCGCGAACCTGCTCGAGCAGGCGGCTCCCATCGATGGTGACGAGCGGTCTGCCGACGAGCTCTTCGCGTCGGTCGTCAGGATCACGGTGGAGCTCGGCGGAGTGTCGATTCCCGCGCTGCAGCGCCGGCTGCATCTGGACTTCGAACGGGCGACTGGCTTCGTTGAGCGCATGACCGACGAAGGCATGCTCTCCGAGCCCGGACCAGGCGGGAAGCGACGCGTACTGCCGGAGGCCCAGGCGTTCATCGATGGGCTTGGCAGGGAGTAGGTCGTATACGAGCGCGCGCCGGGAAGCTCGAAGGTTGACCGCGGAGCGGTCGAACGAAATGGCCGTGGGTCGCGCGCGGGCGAGCGCAGCGCGATGCGACCGCTCCGCGGTCGGACCGAGGTGGGCGGTGGTACCGCGGGTCGCGTGTGTTCGTTGCACTCAGCCCCGCGACCCACGGCTATTACCTTCGACCGCTCCGCGGTCGAATTAGGACCGCTCGGCGGCGACCAGACACTCGAAATTTCCACGGCTTGCGTCGTGGTCTCTGGCTCTTTCGCGCCTACGGCGCTCTGGAGTTCTGCCTACTGAACGACCGCGGAGCGGTCGAAGGAAATAGCCGTGGGTCGCACGGAGGCGAGTGCAA
>CAZQBW010000069.1:0-20535 GCA_964591515.1 uncultured Clostridia bacterium | reverse complement strand
GAGGTCGACGAGCGCGACGTCCTGCGCCTCTCCCGTGACCTCGATGTTCCGGCGCCCGTAGCGCGAATCCTGCTGGCGCGCGGCATTTCCGACGTATCGCACGCCGCCGAATTCCTGGACCCGTCGCTCGACCGGCACCTGCACGACCCCCTCGCGATGCTCGGGATGGACCGCGCCGTCGAGCGACTCAGGCGCGCCGTCGCCGACGGGGAGCGTATCCGCATCGTCTCGGATTATGACGTCGACGGGACGACGGCGTCCGTCATCCTCCAGCACACTTTCCGGCTGCTCGGCGCCGGCGACCGCGTCAGTTACCACATCCCGAGCCGCTTCGATGAAGGCTACGGATTCAGCGTGGCAGCGGCCGAACAGGCTGCTAGCGACGGCGCCGGCGTCATCGTGACGTGTGACATAGGCGTGCGCGACCACGCGGCCGTCAACCGCGCCTCGGATCTCGGCATCGACGTGGTCATCTGCGACCACCACCTTCCGCCCGGCGAGGACGTGCCGTCGCGAGCGCTGGCCGTGCTCTGCCCGAAGCAGAACAACTGCGAGTATCCGAACGACTATCTCGCCGCGTGCGGCCTGTCACTCAAGGTTGCCCAGGCGATGCTATCGGACCATCCGCGTCGCGACGACGTCATCGCCTCGCTCGTGAAGCTCGCAGCGATCGGTACGGTCGCCGACATGGTCGAGCTCGACGACCTCGAGAATCGCGCAATCGTGTCTGCCGGACTCGCCGGTCTGTCGCAACCATCCCGCAACCACGGGCTCGCGGCGCTGCTCGAGGTCTCTGGACTCGGCGGCAAGCCGGTCTCGGCGTCCGATTGCGGCTACAAGCTGGGTCCGCGGATCAACGCGGCCGGACGACTGGCCGCGGCGACGACGGTAATCGAGCTCTTCAACGCCACCTCAGCCGAGTCGGCGATGGAGATTGCACGGGAGCTCAACCGGCTCAATGGCGAACGACAGGAAGTCCAGCAGCGACTGGTCGAACACGTGATGAACGAGATGGAGGCGCTCGGCGAAGTGCCGACGGTCGCGCTCTTCGCGGGCGACGAGGCGGACGGCTGGCACCGGGGTGTAGTCGGGATCGTCGCGTCGAAGGTAGTCGACGCGCTGAATCGTCCGGCATTCATCGTTGCAGTCGATGCGGACGGAGTGGGTCGCGGCAGCGCGCGCTCCGCGAACGGTATACACCTCGTCGATGCGCTCGAATCTGCGTCGGATCTGCTCGTCAAGTTTGGCGGTCACCGCGCGGCGGCGGGATTCACCGTCCATCGCGATCATCTGGAATCGCTGCGTGACCGGCTGAGCGAGTTCGTTTCGGCAAAGGTCGGGTCCGACGGGGATCTGTCTCCCCGATATCGCGCCGATGCGTCGATGTCTCCGGACGAGGTGACGCTCGATGCCGCGCGCGAGCTGCTGCGCCTCGAGCCGCACGGGATCGGAAACCCGAGGCCGATGTTTCTTGTCGAGTCTGCGACCGTGCGCCGCGTCCTGATCATGAAGGAGCGTCATCTGAAGCTCGTGCTTGCTGGCGACGTGGCCGGAAGTGTGGAAGCGGTTTGGTGGGACGGGGCTGAGTTTGCGAGAGAGTGCCCCATAGGCAGCCGGATCGACGTGCTCGCGTCGTGCAGCGTGAACGAATGGCAGGGAGTCGCCCGGCCTCAACTCGTGATCAAGGACGCCCGGCCAGCTCAGAACCCCGAGCGGTAGCGAGGGGCCGGCCGTGCAATCGGAATGTCGAGGGATTGACTGCCGGCCCCTCGCTACCGCTCGGGGTTCTTGAGCGAGAGCTTCTCCACTTCGTCGAGGAGCGCGAGGGCGCGGTCTCGTCCGGCAACCCCGGTCTTCTTCAGCGTCGCACGCGTCTCTGTCAGGGTCCTGCGATAGTCAGCCGCAAACTCGGCTGCATCCGGACCGGTCGAATAATCGACCGGTTCCCGCTTGAGGCTTTCGACACTCTCCTCGAGATACGTCACGAAATCCCGCACTGCCTCCGCGGCGTGTTTGCCGTCGGGCCACGCCGCGAGATACCGCCCGCGCGTCCGGTTGAACGCCATGATGTTGCACGACACGTCGCCTTCGCATTCGCCACCCAGAGGTGCCTCGGCCGCGGCCCATGCAAGGTCGTCGCCGGCCTTGGTGTCGGCGTACTTCTCCGCAATCTTCCAGAAGAGCTCGTCGTTGACGAGATACGCGCCCTGGATCTCGTCGAGCCGCATGGTCGAGCGCTCCATCTGGGCGATCCAGGCCTTGTACGGCGCCTGGCCCCGCTGGTCGTATGGAATGGCGGCGGCGGCCTTTTCCACCATCTGGAGGTGCGCGAGCTCTAGCCGTCCCTTCGCTTCGCGCGATTCCGCAGCACCCGAGGCCCGGCCGAGGAACGCGACAGCGTCCGCCAGATCGTTGAAGCCTAGATCCGTGCGCGACAGGCGATCGAAGGCGATGCGCACATAGGCGTCATCGACCATCGCCGGATCGACGGCCTGCGTCAGCCCTCCGAAGACCCAACCTTCCTTGTGATTTGGGAGCGTGACGCGGTACCAGTAGTCCTGCTGCTCGCCGACCTTTTCCGGCCGATCAGATCGACCTTTCTCATCGAGGAGCACGCCGATCGAGAGGGTGTCGAGCACCGCAGACGTGGTGTTGGGACCGGAGCGCACGCGCAC
This sequence comes from uncultured Clostridia bacterium, assembly GCA_964591515.1. Classification (GTDB taxonomy): domain Bacteria; phylum Acidobacteriota; class Blastocatellia; order UBA7656; family JADIYM01; genus JADIYM01. The sequence goes on along the minus strand of CAZQBW010000069.1, from coordinate 17,860 downwards.
TGCCGAGGCAACCGTGATGCGCTTGAGACCGGGACTGCTCTGGGCGAGGACCGGCGTCACCGCGAAAGACGAGACGAGGAGGGCGAAGGGGACGATTCGCGAGAGTTTCATAGAAGTTGTGTCCGATCTGAAGTGAATTGAATTCAATGTATTGCTGTGCCCTCTGTGACTCTGTGCTCTCTGTACTCCAACGGAGATTGCCGTGGGCATACGGAGCGCACAGAGTCACAGAGCCCACAGAGCTTTAGCCTGTCGTCATCACCACCCGAAACCCGCCGCGTGCGTTTCTTCCATCCGCAGCCAGCCCCACGCGAGCCGCGGACCGGCAATAATCCGCCCGGCCGTACCAGGATCCTCCCCGCAACACACGCTGCGCGCTGTCACCGCCGGCTACCCACGCACTGCCGTCTGAAGGCGCCCCGTTATACGAGTTGTGCCAGACGTCCTCACACCATTCCCAGACGTTTCCGTGCATGTCGAAGAGCCCGAACGCGTTCGCCGATGGCGCGTTCGCCGGCGGGGTCGTCTCCTTCCGGTACTGGCCCTTCGGCGCCTTGCCGAACGGGAAGCTCCCGTCGTAATTGGCGAACTCGGTCGTGATCGTCGGTCCGAAATGGAACGGCGTCGCGGTGCCTGATCGGCACGCGTACTCCCACTCCGCTTCGGTCGGAAGGCGGTAGGCCCGGCCGGTCCGCTGCGACAGGCGCATGCAGAACTCGTGGCAATCGCCCCACGAGACCTTCTCGACCGGACGATTCCCGCCCTTGAAATGTGAGGGATCCAGATCGAGCGGCTGCCTGATCTGGGGCATGACTGCGACCGCGCGCCACTGGTCCTGCGTGATCGGGTACTGGCCCATGAAAAACGGACGCACCTTCACGTCGTGGGGTGGAGACTCCTTCGATTCCTTTCCATCGGCCGAGTCGGCCGAGCCCATGCGAAACGAACCGCCGGGGATCGCGACCATCTGGAGGGTCAATCCTCCGCCCAGATCCTCGTCATAGACCTGCGCTGATGCCGAGGATCGTTCCGCTTCGCGTCCGACGTCCGTCAGAGTGATGACCGCGAACTCGACGGTGCGCGTCGGAAGCACCGGCGCAGGAGGTGGAACCGCAGCCGTGTGGAACTCGGTACGCGGCGGCGCCGGCGCCTGCCAGTCCGCCGGAAGGGCAGCGGACGCGCGGACGCTCGTCTGCGGGCCGGGTAGCGCCTCTCCGAACGAGGACGGCGGCTGGAACATCGTCCGCGGGGAGTATGGCGGCTCGGCCATCGGCCGCCGAGTCTGGTCCACAGGCGCTGGCGCAGCTGCCGGTTTCTGAATGGCGTGGGGCTGTTTGGCAAAGAACGTCGTGTCGCCCGAGTCGGCGCCCGCAAGTCCCGCCGTCTTTCTGGCGTCGCGCAATGCGCGGCGCAGCTCCGCAGCCGAAGACGGCCGGTCCTCCGGACTGTTCGCCATCGATGCGTCGAGCAGGGCAACGATCTCGGGCGGCACGAGCGGGTTGACCACGTTCGCGGGTCGCAGCGGATCGCGTCGTCCACTGACCAGGGCCATCGCGCGCGAGATCGCGTCGGGAGGCTTCACGTAGGTCAGCAGGTGGTACAGGGTCGCCGCGGCCGAGTAGATGTCACTCCGGGGTTCCGTCCCCGACCCCTCGATCTGCTCGAGCGGGGCGTAGGCCAGCGTGAAGCCGACGACAGAGCTGCCCGCCGAGAGTTGCGATTTTCCCTGACTGCTCGCCGTTCCCTTCGCAAGGCCGAAGTCGAGCAGGATGAGCTCGCCGCGCTCGGTCAGCTTCATGTTCTGCGGCTTGATGTCGCGATGCAGAACCGTCGGAGATCGCGTGTGGAGGTAGTCGAGAGCGTCGAGAAGCTGGTCGGCCCACCTGAGCACGACCGACAGCGGAAACGGCCCGCCGTTCGCCTCGCAGAGCTTGGAGAGGTCCTCTCCCGGGATGTACTGCATGACGAGAAACTGACCCTCGCCCTCGGTGAAATGATCGCTCACGACGGGCAGGGCCGGATGCCGAAGCGAGGCAAGCAGGTGGGCTTCGCGCTCGAATGCCTTGCGGAAGGCATCGCCCTCGACGAGCGTCTCCTTGAGCGCCACCGAACTGCGCAGCCTCGTGTCCGTAGCCAGATAGACAGCACCCATCCCGCCCTGACCGAGCGGCCGGACTATTCGATACCTGTCTTGAAGGATGGTGCCGGCTTCGAGCATTGGACACGGCCGACGCGGCCGAGAACCCATTATGCACGACGCGGCCCGGCGAAGCATGCGGGAATGGCGGATGGCCGAAACCCGTAAAGTCATGGCGTCAAAAGGCCGAAGAGGATTCCGAGACCGGCGACATGCCCGCCGCCGCGCTTGTGAGAGTTCTGTGACGAAGGCCGTCTAGGGTGGGCAGGACCAGCTCCTCGCCATCGCGAGAGACGCACCTGCAAGGAGGACAGCAGCCATGCTGTGGTGGAGACTTCAGAAGCTCAAGTCACGCGACAAGTGGGCCCGATTCGACGCGGCGAAGCGGATTGGCCAGCTGGGCGACAAGCGAGGGGTCACGCCGCTCGTGTCGGTCCTGACGACGGACGAGAGCAAGGACGTCCGCAAAGCGGCGATGCACTCGCTCGGGCTGCTCGGGGATGCGAGGGCGGTGCGCCCGCTGCTTGCGGTTTTGAAATCGAAGGACGCGGATCTTCGCGATGCGGCATCGCAGGCGTTAGGAAAGCTGGGACAGCCTGCCGTGGCGCCCCTGATGACGGCGTTGCGCGAGTCCGACAAGGACGTGAAGGCTGCCGCTGCGGAGGCTCTGGGGTTCGTTGGCGGCGCCGCGGTGACGCCACTCTCGAAGGTCCTCGAAGACGACGACGCCGAAGTGCGGCGCGCGGCCGTGCATGCCCTGGGACTGATCGGCGATGCCCGGGCTGTCGAGGCGCTCGTGTCGGCGCTCAAGGACGAGGAGCGGAGCGGGCGCCAGTGGGTCGTGCGCGCGCTTGGCCGGATCAGGTCGAATCGGACGATCGAGCCGCTAGTCGCGGCGCTGACGGACATCGACTTCGACGTGCGGCTGGCGGCGGCGCACGAACTGGGCGAAAACAAGACGCTGCAGGCGGTCGAACCGCTCGTCGCGGCACTGTCCGACAACGTGAACGTCGTCCGGGATGCGGCGGCCGAGGCGCTGGGGAAGATCGGCGACGGGAGGGCGGTCTCCGCGCTCGTCGCGCTGCTCGGAACCGAGCAGCAGGCGGTTGGCGTGAGCGCGCTCCTGAAGATGATGGAGCGGCCGAACATGAAGATCGGCATCGACGCGCTGCGGCAGATGGCGAGTCTGCCGGCGACGATGGAGTACCGGGTTTGCACGACGGACGCGTCGGGGTCTGTGAATGTGAGGGAAGGGGTGGTCGACTGCTCGACGCTCAAGTCGGCGGCGAGCAAGGCGCTGACCAGGCGGGGGATGGTGGCGTAGGGGCCAAGCCGCGGTTGGTGAACGGAGGTTCGTCGTTCTCTGCGCCTTTGCGTCTTTGCGAGTCCTTGGCGTCTTTGCGACATAAACGAGCAAAGGACGCGTTCATCGCAAAGACGCCAAGGACTCGCAAAGACGCAAAGACGGACAGAGCTCGACCCTGCAGTCACTCGCGCTTCAATCCTCACTGTGCTCCGACCCGTCGTATCGCAGCGTCGTCGTCTCGCCATCGACGACGGTCTCCAGATACACGGGCCTCCCCCAAAGCGTCTGGCAGTTCTCGAGCGTCTTTCGTGCGTACCGGAGGTCGAGCTCCGAGCCCTCGTACCGGTGCCGCAGGAAGAGCTCGCGATTCCCGCGAAAGTCTCCGTCCGCCACCTCGATGTACGGGAACCCGAAGTTCGTCATGTTCGCAACCAGCTGATCCCGCACCCGCTCCCATCGCTTCTCCGTGATCGTCCATTCCTCCTCGTCGACGAGCTCGTAGACGAACAGGTCGAGCTCCTCGCACAGCTCCTCGGTCAGGTAGTTCCGCAGAAGCGACACGTCGCTCTCGACTTCGCGGACTTCGAAGAGCCTTTCCCGTCCGAACCGCCGCTCGATGTCCTCGAGTATCCGGTAGCCGACGAAGTACGGATTGAGCTGCCCGGTGTGCGGCGAGACGACGCCGGCGTGAAGCTCGGCGAACTCGATGTGTTCCTCGTCCGAAAGATCCAGCTCGCGCATGATCCGCGAGTGCCAGAAGCTCGCCCAGCCCTCGTTGATCGTCTTCGTCCGAAGCTGCGGCACGAAATAGAGCATCTCCTCGCGGATCATCGCGACGACGTCGCGCTGCCACGGCTCGAGAACGGGTGAGTGCGTCGCCAGAAACCCGAGCAGGTCCTTCTCGGGCAATTCCGGTCCGTCATTGTTAACCACGGCGACCGGCGCCGCGGGCAGCTCGTGCGAGGCGAGCAGGTCGTCGTAGCGTCCGGGCTTCGGCGCTTTCGGCGCGGCCGCTCCGTTCGGCGCCCGCCTGAGGAAGGCATCAGGGTCGACGTGCTCCTCGATCGACAGCACCGCATCGAGGAAGCGCTCGACGACCTTTCGGCCGTGCTGGAATTCGTACTCGTTGATCCGCCGGGCGTGCGTCGCCGCGTCGTCGACCATCCGCCGGTTCGTCTGCGCGAACCACGCGTTGTTCCTGAAGAAGTCCACGTGTCCCATCACGTGTGCAATCACGAGCTTGTTCTGCAGCAGTGAGTTCGTCTCGAGCAGGAATCCATACGACGGATTCGCGTTGATGACGACCTCGTAGATTCGCGACAGCCCGAAGTCGTACATCGTCTTCATCCGGTGGTAGGCCTTGCCGAACGTCCAGTGCGAATAGCGGCCGGGCAGCGCGTACGACCCGATCTCGTACATCACCGTCGACGGCACGATCTCGAAGTTCGTCGGGAACGGGTCGAGCCCGAAGCCCCGTCCGATCTCCCAGATGCGCTCGATGGCGCGCTCGAGCTCGACGACTTCGCGGTCCATTGGTCAATCCGTATCGATGCCGCGCTTGCGGAAGAAGTGCTTGAGCGCGGGGTAGACGTCCGCACGGTCGTCGATGCGCACGCCGGCAAAGCGGTCGGTATGGCGAAGCCGATCGGAGAAGATCGAAAGCAGCGCACCGGAAGTCCGGCGATAGCTCGGTCCTTCCTCGTCGCCGATCTCGCCGTACCCGAAGAGGTTGCACGTCGACGCGAGCTCGTCGGCGAGCTTCACCGCCTCGTCGTTGTCGGAGTAGTAGTTGTCGCCGTCCGAGAAGTGGAACGGATAGACGTTCCAGTCTCGAGTCGGATAGCGCGCCGCGATGACGTCGAGCGCGAGCCGATACGCCGAGCTCACGACCGTGCCACCCGATTCGCCCTGGGTGAAGAACTGCTCCTCGGTGACCTCCTTCGCTTCGGTGTGGTGGCTGATGAACACGATGTCGACATTGTCGTAACGAGTGCGCAGGAACCGCACCATCCAGAAATAGAACGATCTGGCGACGTACTTCTTGAACTCGCCCATCGAGCCCGAGACGTCCATCATCGCGATGACGACGGCGTTCGATTCGAACGCGTGCTGCTCTTCCCACGTGCGGTAGCGGAGGTCCTCGGGCCGGAACGGACCGAGGTGGGCGCGACCGGTCTCTCGCGCCTGGCGGCGGATGTTCTCGACGAGGGAGCGGCGCTTGTCGAGGTTGGACATGATTCCGGTGCGGCGGATCTCGGTGAATCGCGTCGCGCGCGACGGGATCTCGCGCTTCGCCTTCTCCTGGAGGTTCGGAAGGTGGAGGTCCTCGAAGACGAGGCGTGCGATCTCGTCGACGTCGACCTCGGCTTCGAAGTACTCGGTGCCGGGCTGGTCGCCGGCTCGGCGGCCGCGGCCGGAGCCCTGGGCCTGCTGGGGCTCGCGGGCGACGACGTCGCCGACGGAGGTGTTGCCGTCGCCCTGGGCGACGTGCTTGCGCTTGCGGTGGTCGAAGCGGAATTTGTACTCGTCGAGGGAGCGGATGGGGACCTTCACGCGCTTGCGGCCGTCGGCGAGGATGATGGATTCGTTCGAGACGATGGAGCCGAGGTTCTGGCGGATTGCCTCGCGGACGCGCTCGGCATGGCGGTCCTGGTCGATCTGACCCTTCCGCTGCAGGCTCCAGTCGTTGCGTTGAACGCCCATTTGATTCCTTAGCTCGTCGTGCCTGGAGATGGCTTTTCCCGCAAAGGCGCAAAGGGAAGACGCAAAGCCGCAAAGAAAAACAGCATCAATGCCTTAGCGTCTTTGCGAGTCCTTTGCGTCTTTGCGAGAAAACCGTCGTCCGCGAGAATCGACTCCCGATCGAACCGCGCCTTCACCTCGATAACAACGACCCCACGTACGACAGCAGCTCGTTCGCGCAGACCCGGCAGTACCCGTGCTCGTCCACGAGCCGATCCACCACCTCGTTGATCCTGCGCAGCTGATCCGCATCCGGCGTCTTCGTCGACGTCGTGATCTTCACCACGTCCTTCAGGTCGCTGAAGATCTTCTTCTCGATCGCCTCACGCAGCCGGTCGTGCGCCCGATAGTCGAACGGCTTTCCCTTCCGCGCATAACTCGAGATCCGGATGAGGATTTCCTGCCGGAACGTGTTCTTCGACGTCTCGGACACCCCGATCTGCTCCTCGATCGAGCGCATCAGCCGCTCGTCGGGCTCGAGCTCGTCCTCGGTGATCGGGTCCTTGAGCCGGTCCTTGTTGCAGAACGCCTCGACGTTGTCGAGGTAGTTCTCGCACATGTGCCGGGCCATCTCCTCGAAGCTGTACACGAACGCGCGCTGCACCTCGTTCTTCGCGATCTCGTCGTACTCCTTTCGCGCAGTCGCGATGAGGTTCAGGTACCGTTCCCGCTGCTCCGAAGAAATCCCGGTGTGCTGGTCGAAGCCGTTCTTGATCGCGCGCAGCGCGTCGATGGGATTGATGCAGGTCGCGCCGTCGCGCACGAGCGCGCCCGATAGCCGGTTGATGATGTAGCGCGGGGAGATGCCGTCCATGCCTTCGCGCTCCGTCTCTTCGCGCAGTTCGCGGACGTCCTTCGACTTGAAGCCCTCGACGTCCTCGCCGTCGTAGAGCTTCAGCTTCTTGACGATGTCGATGTTCGCGCGCTTCGGCTCCTCGAGCCGCGTCATGACCGCGAAGATCGCCGCGACCTTGAGCGTGTTCGGACTGATGTGGACGGCGTGCAGCCCGTCGGACTGCTGAAGGAGCTTCCGGTAGATCCGCTCTTCCTGCGAAACCTTCAGGTTGTACGGAACCTTGATCATGATGATCCGGTCCTGAAGGGCCTCGCTCTTCCGGTTTGCCGCAAACGCGTTGTACTCGTTCTCGTTCGTGTGCGAGACAATCACCTCGTCGGCGTAGATCATCGCGAAACGCCCGGTCTTGATCGACTGCTCCTGCGAGAGCGTCAGCAGCGAGTAGAGGAAGCGCTCGTCGCACTTGAGCAGCTCGATGAACTCCATGAGGCCGCGGTTCGCGACGTTGAGCTCACCGTCGAAACGGTAGGCGCGTGGGTCCGACTCGACGCCGACTTCGCCGATGGTCGCCAGGTCGATGGAGCCGGTGAGCTCCGAGAGATCCTGGCTCTTCGGATCGCTTGGCGCGAAGGTGCCGATGCCGACGCGGTCCTTCTCGGAGAAGACTACGCGCTCGACGAGGACTTCCTCGTGCTTTCCGTGGAATACGTTCTCGAGGTTGTACCGGCACTGCGGGCACAACTCGCCTTCGATGTAGAGACCGTAGTGGCGCTCGATCTCGGCGCGCAGTTCCTGTGGGATGAGGTGGAGCGGCTCCTCGCGCATGGGGCAGCCCTTGATGGCGAAGACGGCGCCGTCTTGCCTGCGGGTCCACGCCTCGAGGCCGCGCTTGAGGAGCGTGACGATGGTGGACTTGCCGCCGCCGACCGGGCCCATGAGGAGGAGGATGCGCTTTCGCACTTCGAGCCGCTGCGCGGCCGACTTGAAGTACTCGACGATCTGCTCGATCGACTCCTCGATGCCGTAGAGGTCGTCGGCAAAGAAGCGATAGCGGCGCAGCTCGTCGCGCGAGCCTTCGTTGACCTTGTCGACGCCGGCGGCAAGGACCATTTCGGAGATGCGGGCGTGTGAGAGCTGGGCGAGGCGCGGGTTCTGCGTGACGAGCTCGAAGTAGTCGCGGAACGAGCCCTCCCACGCGAGCTGTTCGCGTTCGCGACGATGGGCGTCGAGCATGTCGGACAGGTTCGGCCGGATATCGTCCATGGCTTAGACCTCGTACCGGGGCGCGCGGGGGCGTGCTGGGCCGCGGTAAGCCCGCAACGGAACCGAAGGTCGAACCGCGGCGATCGCCGAATTCTCGAGCGGTTCGGGCGGGCGTTCAGCCCGAATCGCCGGTCGCGTCAATCAGAAAAGCAAGGAGAGCATGCGTCTGCGGCTCTCGGAACCAGTGACGTTTTCGAGTATAGCACGCGTTGCCAGAGGGGAATTTCGAGGTTGGTTTCTTCCTTTGCGCCTTTGCGAGTCCTTTGCGTCTTTGCGGGAAACTCTTCTCACGTCAGAAGAGTTTCTCGCAAAGACGCAAAGGACTCGCAAAGACGCAAAGGAAGACTCAAAAGTCGATCGGCGCCTATCGCTCGAGCACGATTCGCGGGCGGGCCAAGTCTCCGTCGATGCGCGCTATCGCAAGAAGCCGGCCGTCGTCCCCCAGCAGCGCGATGTCCGTGCCGTCCTCGACCTCGACGCGCTCGCCTAGGACCAGCGCGCGCCCATTCGCGATGTCCGGCAACTCGTCTTCTCGCACGCCGATCCGCGGCATGTCGCCGACGAGCTCCGCAGGCGTGACGAGCCGCTCCGCCAGGTTCCCATCGAGCTCCTCGAGCGTCGCCGCCCGTTCGATCGTGAATCGCCCGACCCGCGTGCGTCGCAGCTCCGCGAGGTGCGCTCCGCACCCGAGCGCCGTGCCGACATCGTGCGCGAGCGTCCGCACGTAAGTCCCGGACGAGCACTCCACGTCGACGTCGACGTCCACCGATCCGTCTTCGTTTCGGCACGGTGATCCCGCGAGCGCCATATGCACGCGAACCCGAATCGCCGCGCGCTCCACGTCGCGTCCTACGCGGGCATGTTTGTAAAGGGCGCGCCCATCCACCTTCTTCGCCGAGTACATCGGCGGCATCTGATCGATTTCTCCCCAGAACGCCTCGAGGGCGCGCGCGATCACCGCCGGATCATCCGGTATCGCTGAACCGGCTGCGACCTCGCCGATCGCCGTTCCGGTTCGGTCCTGCGTGTCGGTCGCCCATCCGAGCCGGATCCGTCCCCGGTACGCCTTGTCGCACCCGACGAGCAGCTGCGAGAGCCGCGTCGCAGGCCCGACACACACGATTAGCACGCCCGTCGCGAACGGATCGAGAGTGCCCGTGTGCCCGACGCGACGCGTTCCGGCCAGCCTACGGACGCGACCCACCACGTCGTGCGACGTCCATCCTTCCGGCTTGTCGACTACGAGCCCGCCGATCACGAAAACGGCCAGAAGGGCTTCACGCCGAGCTGAACGCGAAAGATCTCTCGCGTCGTCGCGAGAATCGCGTTGCCCGAGTCGTCGAAGCACAGTCCGACGAGCGACGGACCGGCCACCGCCATCGAGATCTCACCCGTCGTCGTGATCCGGTACACGCCGCGCCGACCGCGGTAGCTCGCCACGACGAAGAGGTTTCCGTCCCCGTCAAAGGCCAGTCCCTGTGGACGCCCGAGGCCCGTGAAGTAGTTCGTGACGTTGCCGTCCGCGTCCACCCGATACACCGAATCGAAGCTCGATGCCGTCGGTCCGGTCACGTAGAGCGCGCCGTCGGGACCGAACGCGAGATGATAAGCAGCCATCGAAGGCTCGAGCGACGCGAACAGTTCCGGCTCGCCGATCTCGCTGACGTGGTAGATGGTCCCTGACCGATCGCCGACGTACATCGCACCGTGCGAGTCGAAGGCGATGCCCGTCGCCACGCCGAGGTTCCGGGCGAAGGCCTCGGCCTGCTTGAACGGCGTGACGCGATAGACGACACCGTCGTAGCGGCTCGTGATGAACAGCGTGCCGTCGGGATCGAACGCGAGACCCGTCGGGTTCGTCAGATCGGAAAGGAAAGGCTGGGATTCGCCCGATGCCGTGACCTTGTATACCGACACCGGGACTTCCTGACCTCGCGTGCCCGAGAGCGTCGTGAAGATGCTGCCGTTGTCGTGGTCGAAGGCGGGGTTGGCGACCGGATGGAGGCTGTCGGCAAGTCGCTCGCCCGCCTCGAAAGACACCGCCTCGCTGATGCCCTTGCCGTCCGCGATGCGAAGGCTGACGCGTCCCGAGATGCCTGGAGGGACAGTCGCGACGATGCGCGCCACCGACGCGCTCTGGGGGCGCGATGCGACACCGTCGAACGTCACGGAGGTTTCGTACCAGTTCCGCGGCGCGAAGCCCTCGCACGTGATGACGATCTCTCCGCCCTCGACACCCGCGCGGGGCTCGACGGACGTGATGACGGGTTCGGTCATAGCGGGAGAGTAAATCACGGACCGTCGGTCGCGGTCACGGGTTGCGCGGTCGTGAGTTGATCCCGGCTCTTCCTTTGCGCCTTTGCGCCTTTGCGTTTTCTCTCGCGCAAAGGCGCAAAGGCGCAATGGAAGTCCTCAGTCCCCCATCGCCGGCGTTCGCTCGCCGACTTCCTGGTCCTTGTACTGCAACTCGTAGAGCCGGTAGTACAGCCCGCGCTTCGCCAGCAGCTCCTGGTGCGTGCCTTCTTCGCGCAGCTCGCCCTTGTGCATCACCATGATCTTGTCCACTCGCTGGATCGTCGACAGCCGGTGCGCGACGATCACGCTCGTCCGCCCGTCCATCAGCCTGACGACCGCGTCCCGGATCAGCAACTCAGTCTCGCTGTCGATCGACGACGTTGCTTCGTCGAGGATCAGGATCGGCGGATCGTACGCAAGAGCGCGCGCAAACGAGATCAGCTGCTTCTGTCCGACCGAGAGTCCGGCGCCACGCTCGTGAATCGCCGTCTCGTACTGCTCCGGCAGCTGCCGGATGAACGGATCGGCGTGGACTTCCGAGGCCGCGAGCACGACGCGCTCCTCCGAGATATCAGGGTTTCCGAGCGTGATGTTGTGCCGTACCGATCCCGAGAACAGATACACATCCTGCAGCACGATCGAGAAGTTCCGTCGCAGCGCATTCAGGTCGTACTCGCGCACGTCGATGCCGTCGAGCAGGATCTGCCCCTTCTGGATGTCGTAGAACCTCAACAGCAGGTTCGTCAGCGTCGTCTTGCCGGCCCCCGTGTGCCCGACGACGCCGACCGACTGGCCCGGCTCGACCGTGAACGAAACGTCGCGCAGAACCCAGTCTTCGCCCTTGTAGGCGAACCAGACGTTGCGGAACTCGATGCGGCCAAGCGCGCGCGGCGCGACGGCGGCGGGCGACGCCGGCGACGTGATCTTCGGCTGCTCGTCGAGGAGGTTGAAGATGCGCTCCGACGCGGCCATCGCGGCCTGCAGGATGTTGTACTTGTCCGAGAGATCGCGGATCGGCTGGTAGAAGCGCTGCGCGTACTGGATGAAGGCGATCAGCGCGCCGAGCGACATCGCGCCGACGAGCACGCGGCCGCCTCCGAACCAGAGAATGAGCGCGATTCCCGCCGACGAAATGATCTCGATCGCCGGGAAGAAGACCGCGTAATAGAAAATTGTCTCGATGTTCGCGACGCGGTGCTCGTCGTTGATCTTGTCGAAGCGTCCGAGCTCGAGCTTCTCGCGACCGAAGAGCTGCACGACCGACATCCCCGAAACGTGCTCCTGCAGGAACGCGTTGATGCGCGCGATCCGGAGCCGCACCTTTCGGAAGCCCTCCCGGGCTCCTCGCCTGAACCAGCCGGTCACGAGCAGCATCGCCGGCAGGATCACGAGCGTCACGCAGGCCAGCCGCCAGTCGAAGACGAAGAGCACGATCGTGATAGCCGTCAGCGTGATGACGTCGCCGAAGATCGCGACGAAGCCCGACGTGAAGAGCTCGTTCAGTGCATCGACGTCGCTCGTGAGCCTCGTTATGAGGCGTCCGACGGGATTCCGGTCGTAGTAGCTGACGTCGATCCGCTGCAGTTTCGCGAAGATCTGCCGCCGCAGGTCGTACTGCACGTACTGGCCAAGCATCTGCATCAGGTACGTGTTCGCCGCCGACAGTCCGAAGGCCATCAGCAGACAGCCGACGTAGCCGAGCGCGACGAGGTTCAACCCCGCGTAGTCGCGGTTCGGGATGTAGCGATCCACCGCGAGAGCCGTCAGCAGCGGTCCGGCAAGCTCGACGAGCGATCCGAACATCAGCAGCACGACACCGAAGGCCACGCGTGCGCGGTACGGGCGCAGGTAGCCAGCGAGGCGGCGCGCGAGCCGGGCGTCGTACGCCTTGCCAAGCGCCTCCTCCTCGTTCGGGTTCTTTGTCGTCTCGTCGCTCATGAATTCGGTGCTCGTGCGACGTCAGCTCGCCGCCAGCTCCTCCTCGAGCATCTGGCGCTGGTGCAGCTCGGCGTAGAGACCGCCGTGCGCGAGCAGCTCGTCGTGGGTACCGCGCTCGGCGATGCGTCCGTCCTCGAGCACGATGATCAGGTCGGCTTCCTTCACCGTGGAAACACGGTGCGAGACGAGAATGCTCGTACGGTCCAGCATTATCCCGCGCAGCCGCTTCAGGATTCGCTCTTCGGTATAGGTGTCGACGGCCGAGAGGGCGTCGTCGAGGATGAGGATGCGCGGCTGCCGCAGCAAGGCGCGCGCGATCGCGGTCCGCTGTTTCTGTCCGCCCGAGAGCGTGATGCCGCGCTCGCCGACCATCGTCTCGAAGCCCTTCGGGAAAGTCACGACGTCGCGGGCGAGGCCTGCCTGCTCGGCGGCACACTCGACCTCGGCGCGCTCGGCACCTGGAACGCCAAATGCGATGTTCTCGGAAACGGTGTCAGAAAAGAGAAACGTCTCCTGCTGGACGTAGCCGATGCCGGCGCGCAGCGACTCGAGCGTGACCTCGTGGATCGGATTTTCGTCGATTCGCACCATTCCGGGTGCGGCGTCGATCAGTCGCGGGATGAGGTTCACGAGCGTCGACTTGCCCGATCCGGTGCGTCCGACAATGGCGAGCGTCGTCCCGGGCTCGATCCGCAGCGAGATGTCGCTGAGCACCGGGCGCGCGGCACCCGGGTAGGTGAACGTCAGGTTCGAGAACTCGATGCCGCCCGCGACGTCGATGTCGCGGGCGTCCGGAGCGTCCGCGATCGCGGGCTCGGCGTTCAGAATGCTGTTGAGGCGTCCCATCGACGCCATGCCGCGCTGGTAGAGGTTGATCACCCAGCCAAGGGCGATCGTCGGCCAGATGAGGTATGTCAGGTAGAAGTTGAACTCGACGAACTGGCCGAGCGAGATGTCGCCCGACATGACCTTCTGTCCGCCGTACCAGACCACGGCAGCAAAACCGAGCCCCGTGAAGGTCTGCAGGCACGGGTAGAAGAGCGACTGGAGCTTCGCAATCGCGCGGTTGCGTTCGACGAACGTGCGGTTGAACGTGCCGAACGCCTCGGACTCGGTGTCTTCGCGGGTATAGGCGCGCACGACGCGCACGCCGGCGAGGTTCTCCTGGGCGCGGGCCGTGATGGACGAGAACTCTTCCTGGACCTTCTCGAACCGGTCGTGAATGCGCTTTGCGAAGAACTTCGTTGCGATCGAGACGAAGGGAAGCGTGCACAGCGACAGCAGCGTGAGGCTTACGCTGATCCTCAGCATGAGCGGAAACGCCAGGATGATGACCGTTCCGGTGCCGAGAGCGTACATGAGCGCCGGTCCGATCATCATGCGGACGGCTCCGAGGTCGTTTGTCGCGCGCGCCATGAGGTCGCCGGTGCGGTTCTCGACGTAGAACGACTGCGGCAACCGCTGCATATGGGCGTAGAAATCGTTGCGCAGGTCGTACTCGACGTCGCGCGACATGCCTATGAGGATCCACCGCTGGGCGTAGAGAAAGAGCCCCTGGACGAGGATGATCGAGAGGTAGACGGCCCCGTACCACACGAGCGACCGCTGCATCGTGGCGCCGGACTCAGATGTCTGGCGAAGGTCGTCGATGGCGAGCTTCACGATCGACGGCGCGCTCAGCTTGACGATGTAGGACAGGACGACGGCGAGGCCGCCGAGGACGAGCGCCCGCTTGTACCGCGCGTAGTACCCGAGAATGCGCTGGACGTTCGTCATCTGGGACATGAACGGGCGAGTATAGCAGAGGGTTCCGTGCCAAACTGGAGGGGTCAGAATCCTCTTTGCGCCTTTGCGAGTCCCTTGCGTCTTTGCGAGAAACGCCGCCTCAAGACTGTTTTCCCGCAAAGACGCCAAGGTCTCGCAAAGGCGCAGAGAATCCAATCCGGCTTCGCCAGCCTGTCGACACGAGTCCAATGCCGGTGCTAGGTTCGAGCCGCTCCAATTGGCGTCCGGAGGATTCCCACATGCGCTCCTGCCTGATTCTCGCGATCGCTGCCGTGTTCGTCCTCAGTCCTGCGGCGACGAGCGTGCACGCCCAGCAGGGCAACATCCTGCGCGGGAAAGTGCAGATTGCGCCAGGCAAGCCGCTGACGAATGTGATTGTGGAGCTCGAGAGTGGCTCGGGCGTCCCGGCGAGCCAAACCACAACGTCCGCCGAGGGCGATTTCGCATTCTCGGGCCTGTTCGAGTCGGCGTACATCATCGTCATTCGCGAGCCGGACTATCAGCCGGTGCGTGAGGAGGTGAATTTCGCCGTCCGTCCTGATGGCGATCAGCCGGGAGAGTCGCGCTTCGTCACGATCCAACTCGTTCGCGTCGCCTCGGCGCGGGCGAACGCCGGTGGAACCGTGTTCGTGCAGAACGTTCCGGCTCTTGCGCGCGACGCGCACGACCGCGGCGCGCGGCTCACGCGCGACGAGAAACATGCCGAGGCCATCGCGGCGTATCGCGAGGCGATCGTCGCATTTCCGGAGTATTTCGACGCGCACCTGGCGCTTGGCATGGAGCTGATGCAGACAGGAGCGGTCGACGAATCACTGAAGGAGCTCGAGCATGCACGGACGATCAACCCGAGCGACGCCCGTGTCTTCGCCTGCTTCGGACAATTGCTGGTCCGGCAGCGAAAGCTGGCGGTCGCTGCTGCGGCGTTCGGCGAGGCGGCGCGGCTGAATCCGTCCGATCCGCAGTACCCGTTGCAGCGCGCCGCGGTGCTCATCGACCGCGCGTCGTCGATCGATGCGTCAAAGCCCGAGGATGCCAGGATCCGAACAGACTTGCTCGACGCCGCGGCGAAGGACCTGGACGCGGCGTGGGAGCGAAGCCGGCACTCCCTTGCGGCGGTGCATCTTCAGCGGGCGCGCCTGTTCGAGCGAAAGGGCAATCGGAAAGCTGCCGCGGACGCGCTCGAGTCGTACCTGTCGATGACGCCGAACGCGCCGAATGCGGACGCCATCCGCAAGAGCATCGCGAGCCTGCGCTCGGGGAGCTGAGGCGCAACGGCCGGTGACTCGCTGACCTCCATCGAGGCTTGCCTACTTCGGCCAGCCGGCGACGAGCGCTTCGAACGCCGTGTGAACGGCGTCGAGTGACGTGAGGACGTCGGCATCGTTGCCGGTTCCCTTCGACGCCTGGACGAGTTTCGTCACCGAGCTGTTGAAGGCTTCGAGGCGTTTGACGACTTCGAGCTTGGCCTTGCCGGTCGCCGAGCCCGTGCCTCCGCGCAGGATGGCGCTGCGTCCCGCATCGAGGTCGCCGGCGGCCGCGCGAATCCGCGCGGCGTCCTTCGCCGGAAGGGCCTCGTGAACGAGCGGGTGCATGACATCGTGAAACGCCTTCATCTCGGGCGTCGGGAAGCTGTGGTCCTGGGCCGGGACTCCGGCCTTTGCGGGAGCGGTCATTGCGGCAAGGGCGACAACGACACAAGCGAGCATATTGCGGATGGTCCTGTCAGTGAACACCGGTTTTCCTCCTCAGGCTCCAGTTCTGCGACTACCAGCCGAGCAACATCGCGAAGATCAGTGGAGCGACTATCGACGCGTCGGACTCGACGATGTACTTCGGGGTATCGGGGGCGAGCTTGCCCCAGGTGATTTTCTCGTTCGGCACGGCGCCCGAATACGAGCCGTAGCTCGTCGTCGAGTCCGAGATCTGCGCGAAATAGCCCCATACGGGCACGCCCGTGCGGCCGAGGTCCTGGTGCAGCATAGGCACGACGCAGATCGGAAAGTCGCCGGCGATGCCGCCGCCGATCTGGAAGAAGCCGATCGAATGATTCGCGCTCGTTTCCGTGTACCAGCCGGCTAGCCACGTCATGTACTCGATGCCGGTCCGGACGGTGTGGACGTTCTTGATGTCGCCCGTGATCACGTGTCCGGCGAACATGTTTCCCATCGTCGAGTCTTCCCAGCCGGGCACGATCATCGGCAGGTTCTTCTCGGCTGCGGCGATCATCCACGAGTCCTTCGGGTCGATCTGGTACGAGTCCTCGAGGACGCCCGAGCGCAGGACGCGGAACATGAATTCGTGCGGGAAATACTGCTCTCCGGCACGGTCGGCGGCGGTCCACTCGTCGACGAGCGCGGACTCGAGCCGGCGCATGGCTTCCTCTTCGGGGATGCACGTGTCGGTGACGCGGTTCATGTGGCGCGCGAGCAGGTCGGCTTCGTCGTTCGGCGTTAGGTCGCGGTAGTGCGGGACGCGCTCGTAGAAGTCGTGGGCGACGAGATTGAAGAGGTCTTCCTCGAGGTTCGCGCCGGTGCACGAGATGGCGTGGACCTTGTCCTGCCGGATCATCTCGGCGAGCGAGAGGCCGAGCTCGGCGGTGCTCATGGCGCCGGCTAGGGTGACGAGCATCTTTCCGCCGTCGTCGAGGTGGCGCTGGTAGGCGTCGGCGGCGTCGACGAGCGCGGCGGCGTTGAAGTGGCGGAAGTGGTGACGGACGAAGTCGCTGACGGGTGTGGTGCTCACTGCTGGCCTCCTGGGTCATCGTCGAAGACCGGTCATTCTAGGCATGGCGGGCGCAGATGGCCACTCTCCGTGTGCTCTGTGCCTCTGTGCTCTCTGTATGCCAACGGCAGTGGCGTGGCCATACAGAGCGCACAGAGGCACAGAGCACACGGAGAAGAAACCTATGGCGTCTCTACTGGCGCGCGCTCGCGTACGCCGCCGTGTTGCCAGCAGCGGCCTCCGCCGCGGACGAGCCGCTTGCAGCGCGTGCCCTTCTTCGTTCGGCCGCCGCAGGGGGCGGGTGGCTCGGGTGGCGTCGGCGCGGCGGCGAAGTTTACAGGCACGCGAGAGACGACGGGCGCGGCAGGCTGCGCCGTCGGTGAGAGATGGACGGAAGCCGGCCCGGCAATCCGTCCGAGGCTGAACGCCGATGCGGCGACAGCCGTGAGTGCGAGCGCGGCGACGAGTCCCGGTCGCGGGTTGGCGATGGCGCGGCAGCCGAGGCACCGCGGACCGCCGATCCTCGGCCGGTTCCGGTCCGAAAGCAGTTCGCCGCAGTCGCAGCAGAACCGGAGGCGACTCGGCACGCGAATTCGTGGAAGCTTCATGACCCATGATCGAGCGTTGCGAGGGAGAGTTGCGTGTCGGGCGTAGGGAACGTCCACCAACCGCGTCGTGAACGTCGCTCCGGCGTGTGCAGTTTCGAAGCCGCTGCGAAACGCTGGTTTGTAGCGCGTTTTCCGAAGAGCGCTGGAGGCGCGAAAGAACCGCAGCCCTCGGCGCCAGCCGTGGGTATTCGGCAATCAGCAGATCGAGCCCCGGCGGGGCGTTCGACCGCGGAGCGGTCGAAGGAAATAGCCGTGGGTCGCGGGGGCGA
>CAZQBW010000068.1:0-20772 GCA_964591515.1 uncultured Clostridia bacterium | reverse complement strand
TCTATGGCCCGGCGTCGAACTCGCGAGTGCACGCATTCTGGCGGCAGCCGAACCGATCGCGCCGCGTGCCTGGACTCTTCTTTGCAGGCGGCGGCGCCCATCCGGGCGGAGGTATGCCGCTCGTCACGCTCTCGGGCCGAATCGCCGCAGACGAGATTCGACGCTATCTGCCGAGTCGCCCGCTTACCTTGCAGGTGGGAAGCTCGTCAGATACGAGCGACCTTCCTTCGTGAGCCACCCTTCTTTGCCCCGCTGCGTCGGCAGGCCGATTCGGTCGCGAAGTTGGTCAATCCACAGGACGGACATTTCACGAGGAGGTCTCCTCCGGTCCGGAGTTGGTTACGGCATCGGCCAGAATCGGCCCGTCCGGCCCGTCGACGATCCGCACCGCGTCGCCACGGCGCAGCGCACCGGACTCGATGGCAGCGCGAAGCGGGCGAACGATCGACTGAGCCACGGATCGGCGCATTGCGCACGGTCCCTCACCCTGTCGAACGCCAATCTCCGCCAGCGCGTCGACCGCGTGCGGCTGAACGTCGATGACGATTCCGTCACGACGACGAGTCTCGATGACAACGGCGTCGAGCCACTTCGCCGCGATCTCCCGGATGTCGTCGACGGCGAGCTGCTGGAAGAGCACGATTCGGTCGACCGCGTTGACAAGGTCGTCGCCGAGCTCCGCAACGAGGCGCCGGCGGACCTCGCCGGGTGAGATCGATCCGCCGGGATCGCAACCGGCACTGGTGCCGATGAGGACGACGGCGTCCTCGAGCGAGACGGGACTTCCGGCGCCGCGGCGAATGCCGCCTTCGGAGAGCATTGAGACGACCGGGGACCGCTCCTCCGGACTCAAGGCTTCGAGGTCGTCCACGTAGACGACCGATCGGGGCATCGCGGCTACCGCGGCAGCGAGCGAGCTAACCCAGCCATGCTCGCCGGCGCGCACCCGAACGAGACGCCGCGGATCCCCGTGCAGGTGTGCGGACAGCGCCCGCGCGACGGAGCTGCGACCGACATCGCCCGGCCCCACGAGCAGCAACGACGCCCGGGCCCGGTTCGCCCTTCGGGCTCCCGCAAGCGCGGGCGCGACAACGCCCGCGACCGTGGCGACGGCGTGGTCCTGGCCGACGACCCGTCGCTGGAGTGCGGCCTCGAGGTCGGCAACCTCCAGGCGCATCGTCCTCCTTGCACCAGACCGACCCGGAATAACGGCCGTTCGCCCGCGCGGCAGGGAGCGTCCGGGTGCGAGCGCTCGTACCAGAAGCCCCGGATCGATGCCTTCGATCTGCAGTGCGTGCCCGACGCCCGCATCGATCGGATCCAGCAGTGCGCAGGCAATTGCGGAAGCCGGCGATCGGGTGCCGCCGCGTTCGGCGCGCTCTAGGATGCGCTCGGCCCGGCGCGAGACGCGGAGTGGTCCGCCAGCCGTCGGCCGGACCGTACGGCGGGCATATCCACGCAGGTGCCGTCGCAGCCGGACCGGATCGATCCCGCACGCGGCCACCGCCTGCTCCACGACCCCGTCACCGAGGCGAAGCACGCCGATCAGGAGATGCAGCGGCTCGACAGCCTCGGACCCGGCGCTCGTCGCTTCCGCGACAGCCAGGTCGAGCGCGTCGCGTATGTCGTCACCGTCGGGCATGGGGCGGCCTCGAGAGACGATGCGGGCGCATCGGCGTGGATTCCGCGGATGCGCCCCAGGTTCGGTGGTTCGGCGCCGGATGCGCCAATCGGATGTCTAGTCGCGTTGTTCGATCGAGATGTAGTCCCGCGAGCCGTATCCCGTGTAGATCTGCCGCGGGCGCGCGATCTTCTGCTCGGAATCCTGCACCATCTCGTTCCACTGCGCCAGCCAGCCGATCGTGCGGGGTATGGCGAAGAGAACCGGGAACATGTCCACGGGGAACCCCATCGACTGGTAGATGAGCCCCGAGTAGAAGTCCACGTTCGGATAGAGCTTCCGCGAAACGAAGTAATCCTCGTGGAGCGCGACCTTCTCGAGCTCGAGCGCGATGTCGAGCAGCGGGTTGCGCCCCTTCACCTCGAAAACCTGGTAGGCGGTGTCCCTGACAAGCGTGGCGCGCGGGTCGTAGTTCTTGTAGACACGGTGGCCGAAGCCCATCAGCTTCTTCTCGCCGGTCTTCACCTTTGCGATGTAGTCGGGAATTCCGGCGGGGCTGCCGATCTCGGCCAGCATCCGCAGAACCTGCTCGTTCGCGCCGCCGTGCAGCGGTCCGTAGAGTGCGGCAATTGCGGCCGCCATTGCCGAGTATGGATCCACCTGCGAGCTGCCGACGCTGCGCATCGCGTTCGTCGAGCAGTTCTGCTCGTGATCGGCGTGCAGGATGAAGAGCACGTCGAGCGCGCGTTCAAGCACCGGATCGGGCTGGTACTTCAGCTCCGACATCCTGAACATCATGTTGAGGAAGTTGCCGGAGTAGCTGAGGTCGTTATCGGGATAGACGTACGGATATCCCTTGGTATGGCGATACGTGAAGGCGGCGAGCGTCGGGACCTTCGCGACGAGACGGTAGATCTGCTTGAGGCGGTTGGCTTCGTTTCCGATGTTGCGGGCGTCCGGATAGAACGTCGACAGCGACGCGATCGACGAACAGAGCATTCCCATCGGATGGGCGTCGTGATGGAACGCGTCGATCTGGGTCTTGAGATTCTCGTGAACCATCGTGTGGTTCGTGACCCAGAAGGTCCACTCCTTGAGCTGCGCCGCGGTCGGCAGTTCGCCGTGCAGGATGAGGTACGCGCATTCTAGGTAGCTTGCCTTCTCGGCGAGTTGCTCGATCGGATAGCCACGATAGCGGAGGATGCCGGCGTCGCCGTCGATGAACGTGATGCTGCTGCGGCAGGACGCCGTGTTCGTGAATGCCGGGTCGTACGTCATCATCCCGAAATCCGCATCGTCGACCTTGATCTTTCGCAGATCGATCGCGCGGATCGTGCCGTCGGTAATCGGCACCTCGTAGGATTTGCCCGTTCGATTGTCCGTAATCGTGAGGGTATCGTTCGCCATCGACAGCTCCTTTGCCGGCTGAGGGGTCTGATTCGGGAGTGGGAGCATATACCGTAGCCCGTCCGGCCGGCAACGCATGCCCCGGAAGGGCAAGCCGGGACATCGAAGGGCTTTGCAGCGAGGCACTCGCGGGCGATACTCGGCCGCATGACGAGCGTTTCCAGTCCGCAGTTGCAGCAGTTTCTCGGCGAATTCGAGGATGCGTCGAAGCGCATCTCCGACCTCGTCGCGTCCCTGTCGCCGGAACAGGCTGCCGTCCGCCCGGACGGCGCCGCGTGGGGAGTGGCCGAGAACATCGCCCACCTGAGTCTCACGACGGAGGCGTTTCTGCCGCTGCTCGACGCGGCGGCTCTCGAGGGACGCGAGCACGCGATGACCGGCTTCGGACCATTCGGGATGGGGTTGCTGGCCCGGGTACTCCTCTGGTTCGTCGATCCGAAGTCGGGCGCGAACGTTAAGGTGAAGACAAAGCCGTCGTTCGAGCCGGTCGCGACGAAATCGGTGGAGGAGGAGCTCGAACGGTTTCTCGCGCTTCAAGAACGGCTGGCCGCAACGGTCGTGGCGTTCGACGGGCTGGCGATCGACAAATTGAAGGTTGCGTCGCCGTTCGAGGCCCGGCTGAAGTACTCGGTAGTCGGCGCTATCGCGATCATCGCGGCGCACCAGCGGCGTCACCTGCTCCAGGCGGAGCGGGCCGCGGCGCCGAAGGGTTGACGCGAGTAGTCCGCGACTCAGTGTGCTTTGGCCTCTGTGCTCTCCGTATGCCAACGGCAATGGCGTTGCCATACAGAGCACACAGAGGCACGAAGCACACGGAGACCAGCTTTGATCTGGCGCCTTCAGTTCCCGGGAGCCTCGCCGGTCGCCTGGCTCTTGACCTGAACCGAGTGCCGCGTCCAGTCGACGTCGTTGCGCATCGGGAAGTCCTCACGGAAATGGCTGCCGCGACTCTCAGTCCTCGCCAAGGCGGCCTGCGCCACGAGTCGACCAAGCGTCACGAAGTTCCACGACGTCGTGTTGAGCGGCCGCGTCGCTATCGCTCCCAGCTCGTCGATCGCCGCAGTCAATCCTTCGGCCGAACGCACGATCCCGACGCGCTCCCACATGATCCTCCGCACCTCGGCTCGGACTTCCTTGTCGATGCGCCAGTTCTGCGCCTCGCCGAAATCGCTGTCCGGCGGCTTCGCGTACTCGAGCGACCTTGGCGCTTCACGCGCAGCCGCTGCGCCCGCGCGCGCCCCGAACACGAGTCCTTCGAGCAGCGAGTTCGACGCGAGCCGGTTGGCCCCGTGTACGCCCGAGCACGTGACCTCTCCCGCGGCGTACAGGCCCGGCACCGAAGTGCGTCCCTCGGTGTCCGTTCGGACGCCGCCCATGCAGTAGTGCGCTGCGGGACTGACCGGAATCTGATCCCTCGTGATGTCGACGTTGTAGAGCAGACAGGTCGAGTAGATCCGGGGGAAGCGCTCCCGCACGAAGTTCCGATCGAGCGCCGTCATGTCGAGGAACACGCGCGATGCACTCGTCTTCCGCATTTCGAAGAAGATCGACCGGCTGACGACGTCGCGCGGCGCCAGTTCAGCGCGCTCGTGGTAGGAAGGCATGAACCGGTCACCGGCGTCGTTTCGCAGAACGCCGCCTTCTCCACGCAGCGCTTCAGAGATCAGAAACCGCGGTGCTCCCGGCACGTTGAGCGCCGTGGGATGAAACTGCACGAACTCCATGTCGGACATGGTGGCTCCGGCACGGTACGACATCGCCATGCCGTCGCCCGTAGCAACGTCCGGATTCGTCGTGTGCTCGTAGAGCTGGCCCGCGCCTCCCGTCGCCAGCACGATGGCCCGCCCGTAGATCGCCTTGATGCGCTGCGATTCGGGATCGACGTATGTGACACCAACGGCACGGCCATCCTTGAGAATCAGCGACTGAGTGCACGCATGCGTAAGGTACTGGATCGAGTCGAAGTGCTTCGACCACGCGAGCAGCGACCGGCCGATCTCACGGCCCGTCGAGTCGCCGTGAGCGTGCAGGATGCGGCGACGCGAATGCGCGGCCTCCTGCGTGAACGCGAGCAGTCCCTCGTCGCGATCGAATTCCGCGCCGTGGTGTATGAGCTCGAGGATGTACCTGGGCCCCTCTTCGACGAGCACCTTGACCGCGTCCTCGTCGCAGAGGCCCGCACCAGCATCGAGCGTGTCCTGCACGTGCAACTCGATGCGATCGTCATCGTTGAGCACGACCGCGATGCCGCCCTGCGCGTATTGCGTGTTCGATTCGTCGATCTGATCCTTGGTCAGGACCGTCACGCTCCCGCTCGGCGCAAGCGAGATCGCGGACCTGAGTCCTGATATCCCGCTGCCAACGACGATGAAATCGGTGTGAACTGGCTCGGGCATGGCGGCGATTATAGCCCCGGCGTCAGATCTCGCGACCCGTTATCGACCATCGAGCCAGGAACGCCGCCTCGCAGCAATACTGTCGGAGGATCCGGCCTTGCGGCGGAGCGAGCATCTGAAGATCGATTGCGGGGCCGGAACGGTCAGGTTCACCGCGTCGCCGTCGCGCAGAACTCGAATTCGGACCGGCTCGACTCCGCCCTTGCCGAAGAGCTCGCGCGCCGCGGTCATCGTCGCGACAGAGTCGCCGATGCGGACGATCACGTCATCCCGCCGGAGGCCGGCTGCGGATGCGGCTCCGTCTTCCTCGATCGCACGAACGCGAATGCGCCCGTTCTCGCCGTCGAGTCGCACTCCGCCCTCGAAGCTCTCGTATCGTCGCTCGCGATCGAGCTCTAGACCGACGGCGGCAAAGGCCGTGTCGTAGTCGAGCGCCTCGGTTCCCGAAACGTACTTTGCGAACCAGGGGCCGAAGTCCTCGCCCGCTACCTCGTTCACGGCGGCGAGAAAGTCGGCGCCTGTATAACCCTTGCCCTTGTAGTAATAGGTCGATGCGGTCGCGCCCACGAAGAAGCGCGACCACATGAGACGGAAGACGTCGTCGAGCGACCGCCGTCCGTCCGTCCGTCCACGGATCTCCAGGTCGAGCAGCAGTCCGAGCACCGCGCCCTTGTTGTAATAGTCCAGCGAGATCTTCGCCGCGTTCGTACGCTGCCGCGGAAACGTCGCGAAATAGAGCCACGTATCGAAGCTCGCCTGCTCCGCCGACGTGTGCACACGTCCCGGAGAGTTCTCGTGCCTGGCGACGATCTCAGCAAGAGCCTCGAAGTAGTCCTCGTCGCTCACAAGCCCGGCGCGCCTGAGGAAAAGATCGCTGTAGTAGCTCGTGATGCCCTCGGCAATCCAGAGACTGGTCGTGTAGTTCTCTCGCGTGTAGTCCCACGGCCCGAGCTCGACCGGGCGAATCCGCTTGACGTTCCACAGATGGAAGAACTCGTGTGCGGTGACCCAGAGCAGTCCGTTGTAGACGTCGCCCGCGTCGAGCGGGTGATTGCGAACGATCGAGGTAGACGAGAGGTGCTCCATGCCGTCGGTGCTGTCGTTGCCTGGCGCGAAGTAGACGAAGAACGTGTAGCGGTCGAGGTCCGGCGGCGGCCCGAGCAGCGCATTCTCGGCGGTGACGATTCGCTCGACGTCGGCCACGTACCGATCAATTGATCCGGTCCGGTTGCCGAACTGCTGGACGACGACGCGGTACTCGACGCCGTCGACACGGAAGCTCCGGATCTGGAGGTT
This sequence comes from uncultured Clostridia bacterium, assembly GCA_964591515.1. Taxonomy (GTDB): domain Bacteria; phylum Acidobacteriota; class Blastocatellia; order UBA7656; family JADIYM01; genus JADIYM01. The sequence goes on along the minus strand of CAZQBW010000068.1, from coordinate 14,052 downwards.
CGGGGCGATGGCCGTTGGAGTGTCGAGGAGCAGGTCGTAATTCTCGAAGTCGAATGTCGTCTGGCCGGGCTGGCGCGAACGCGCGTTGAGGGTCTTCCAGCCCGATGGCGGCTCGATGACGAGACGCACGGGCTCGGGCTTGTGGCCAACGAGTGACATGAACACGCTCGGTCCGTTCACGCTCGCGTGGCGATCGTTGAGCTGGCTGAACGTGCCGGAGAGGTTGTTGGCGTAGACGCGATACGAAAAGACCACATCGCTGCCTGGACTCGCATCGACTCTCCACGTCTGCTTGTCGGTCTTCGCGACACGCAGCGGCCGGCCCGCCGCGTCGGTAGCCGCAACGTCCTGCACGTTACGGGCGAAGTCGTAGATGACGTATCGACCGGGCGACCAGGCCGGCATCTGGAATTCGACCGGCTCCGCGCCGACCCCTCGCGCCGACACGCTGATCTCGAAGAGATGATTCGACGGCTCCGGCATCCGCAATGTGTAGAGAATCCGCGGGGCCGGCATCGGAACCTGAGACGGCACAGGCTCCTGGGCGCGCGTCGCGCCGGCCGCGTGCACGGCGAGGACGGCTACGAGGATTATTCCTGCGAGACGGCGGACCATTCGACGCATTGACGCAGTCTACTGCGGCGCGAACGCAAAAACGACTCGCCGCGCATCACGGCCTTCTGGCCTCCGTGCTCTCCGTGACTCTGTGGTCTCTGTATTCCTACGGATTTGCCGTTGGCATACAGAGAGCACAGAGTCACGGAGAACGCAGAGTCACGGTTTCAAGCGGACTCGGCATGCGAGAATCACGCGCCGGCCGCGTTCGTGCAGGCGAACCGGGGCTGCAATCGACCCAGGAGGAACCATGTCCATACGACCCATATGCGCAGCGCTTATTGCGCTCGTGCTCGGCCTCGCCGCCGCCACGAGCACGAATGCCGGAACCGGCGACGATCTCGCCCATCTGACCGTCTATGACGCAGGAATTGCCGAATTCCTCGAGATGCGGACCGTCGAACTGCAAGCCGGCCTCAATACCGTCGAGTGGCGTAGCCTGATGCCGAAGGCTTACTTGCGGACACTCCGCGTGACGGCCGAAGACGGCGAGGTCATCCGTCAGGACGTAACGATGGACGGCGCCGAAGTGAAGGGCGAGAAGACGGCCGTGCTGCACCTTCAGATCCTGAACCGTGGAGCCGCCGGCCCGCGCCGGGTTCTCGTCGACTACATGGCACCCAACGTGACCTGGCAGAGCGACTGCGCGCTCGTGCTCGATCCGGGCCCGAACGGAGCGCCCCCGACTACTGCGTCGCTCGACGTCTGGCTGTCGGTGTTCAACTCGACCGGTCTTGACCTGGTGGCCGGATCGCTCGACCTCGTCGCGGGCGAGATCAATCTCGTCGACGGCGGCGGCACCTACGAATCGCGCCGCGTGGCGCAGTACCAGGTGAACATGCAGAGCAACGCCGTGTATGCGGGCGACGATGCGGGTCCGGGTGACTCGTCGACGACGGTCACGGGACTTTCGGTCTTCAATCGGCTCGCGCTCGGCAAGGGCATCGTGCTCAACGCCAACAATGCGATGAGCCGATTTCCGCTTCTGCAGCGAACGAAGCTCGGCGTCGAGGAGCGGAAGGTCTTCGAAAACGCATACAACGTCCAGACATTCGGCCGGAACGGTTTCACGCTGTTGCCGCGGGGCCTCGACGTCCGGCTCGTACTGAAGAACACGACAGGCGTTCCGATCCCGGCCGGCGTGGTGACGGTCTATGCCAAGACCGGAGACCTGCTGCAGATCGTCGGCCAGGACAGCATTGGACTGACGGCCCAGGAATCGGAGTTCACGGTCGGTCAGGGTCGATCCGCAACGCTGTTCGGCTCGCGCCGGATAGTCGAGCGGAAGACGTACGCCGACGAGCTGTCGAGTGGCGGACGCCGGGAACGCCTCGTCACGAAGATCGAGGTGGTGCTCACGAACCGCGGCACGCTCGCGGCCGACGCCTTCGTGCGCGATGGGATCGAGCCGTTCGACGAGAATCGCTGGACGCTCCTCGAGAGCTCGCACAAGTCTGAAACGCTCGGAGCTAACACTATCCAGTTCAAGGTGCAGGTTCCGGCCGGCGGAAAGACGGTCGTGAGTTACACGGTTGAAACCAAGTAAAGGAAAGGCTTTGCGCGGGAGCCGGTTTCGGTGAGACTGGCCCCGCGCTTCGGCGCCAAGCTCACAATGGAGGCTGTGGAATGATCGCGAAAGTCCTGCGCCTTGTAGCGCTCCCGTTGGTCCTGTTGCTTATCTGGACGATTGCCCGGTTCGCGCTCGGCGTCTCCGGAATGCCGTACGCGCCGCGTGGCAATGCCATGTTCTCGGTCTTCGGCCTTACGCTCATCTCGTGCATCTACTACGGTGCACTCTCGAAGAACCTCGCCGGATTCGGATGGGGCGGCACGATTCTGACGGGCTACACACTGGGTCTCGCGGCGCAGATCCTGATCTTCATCGCAACGCTCGTGAGCTATCTGATGGGCGTCGAGGGGACGTCGTACTTCGCACACTGGGATTCGCTCAACGTGCCCGAGGGCACCATGCTCCCCCTCTCGAAGGCAATGACGACGCGAGCGCTCGGACTCGTGTTCGGACCAATCTTCCCGATAGTGGCTGCCGTTATCGGCCGCCTGCTGGCGTCGCTCGTCCCGAAGCCGCAGGCGTAGCGGCGGCCGAGTTTCCGTTCGTCGCGGATCCGCCGAGCTCGGCGAGTCCGCGACGGGCGAGCTCGTTCCTGGGATCGATCGCCAGCGCCCGCTCGAACGAGGCTCGGGCCTTGTCGACGACGGGTGGCTTCCTCATCGCGTAGGTCGATCCGAGCGCGGCATGCAGCCCGGCGCTTCCGGGTACGATGGCCAGCGCTCTTTCGTACGCGGACCGGGCGGCATCGAGCCGGGACACGGCGCCGGCGGCGGCTCCATCTCCGAGGGCCACGGCGAAGTTGGCGTCGCCGAGTCCGACTAGCGCCTCGGCGTTCTTCGGCTGGAGCGCGACCGCCCGTTCGTAGTAGCGAACGGCGTCGGCGGGCCGCCTCGAGATCCGGAGGAGCGCCTCGCCCATCTTGTACTGCGCTTCGAAGTCCTTGGGTCGCGCGTCGACCAGCGCCATCGCACGCCGCAGTTCTTCCTCCGACAGTTGATCACCCTCGTCCTGAGCGTTCGCCGCGGACTCAGCACTGTCGGCAGAGCTTCGCGTTTCCGCCGGTAGGGACGGCTTCGGCCGGCTCGTCATGTTGTTGGCGACTGTGAATCCGATCGCTCCTCCTATGGCAAAGCCAATCGCGATGCGGAGGATTGCGGGTCCGAGGCTGGTGTCGGCCATCGGTAGTGAGGCCTCCCGGGAGGATCAACGGCTAAGATTTGAGGTTGTTGACAGGGAGCGGGTCTGTAAGCCGAATTCTGTCCCCGCCCCGAAGAGCGGGTGACGGTCATTCATCTAGGCCGGGGATTGCTCCACCGGCTCGAGCGACCTACCCGGAGGTCGTAGCCTCGCCCCGAAGGGTCCGGCACTTGGACGGGCCGTCCTGATGACGCCTCCCTATTTGGTCTTGCACCGCGAGGAGTTTACCTAGCCGCCGAATGTCGCCACCGGCGCTGGTGGGCTCTTACCCCACCGTTTCACGCATCACCTGATCCCTCTTTCGAGGGCCATCGGCTGACTTGTTCTCTGTTGCACTTGTCGTCGGGTCACCCCGCCTGGCCGTTAGCCAGCCCGCAGCCCTGTGGTGTTCGGACTTTCCTCCCGTCTCCGGAGCCGAAGCCCCTTCGACCGGCGACCGTCCGACCCACTCCCTGTCAACGTTGGGACTATAGCAGGCGAAGACTCGCGAGGGGAGTCCGGCTCTGTGCTCTTTGTGCCTCCGTGCTCTCTGTATGCCGACGGCAATGGCGTTGCCATACGAAGAGCACAGAGTCACAGAGCGCACAAAGGACCCGTCACCTCGCCTACCCCGAGAATGCGTCCACGAACGTCTTCATCATGTATGGATTGTTCGACTTGATCCGTCCGCTCAGAAAGTCGCCGACGCCCGGGTAATGATGTCCGTTGTAGATCTTCAGGAACATCTCCTCAGAGGTCTTCACGAAACAGTCGGCGTTCTCGACGGTCTTTCCCCGCTCGACCGAGCAGCTCTCGGAGTCGACGACGACGGTCCACTTGTGGTCGTCGATCGAGAAGTAGAAGGAGTGCCTCTCTCGCAAGACGCCAGCCTTGAACGACGACTCGAGTGAACTGAAGATCTCCTCGACCGAATCGGACATGATCGACCTCCGACGTTGATTGGACGCGGGCGAATGCGACGACGGTTATAGCCTGCGAGTGGGACTCCGGCAAGCGGCCAGTCATCGGCAACCATTGTCAGGTCGCGGCATCTACGCGCCTGCTTGACTCCACGGCGTCCGGTGCTATTCTAGGCGCCGGATTCGCACCTGCCGCCGATCGACCGCAACCCCGCGGCTCGCGGCAGCTTCCACTGGGCTCCTTTTCCGATTCGCATACCGCCAGCTTCTTGAAACGGGCATCCCTGCCCGTCACTGTGAGGTCGCCATGATCGTCAGACGTACCCGTCTCAGCGTCGGCTCCGTGTCCGCACGTGCGCTTTTGGCTTTCGCTGCCGTTGCTGTCGTGTGCATGGGCCTTGTCCCTGCGCGCGCCCAGAACGATGGCTCCAAACCGGTTGCCCACGACCGTTCCGTCCGAGTGACGCAGGGCAAGGCGAAAGTCGTCAAGCTCAAGGGCAAGGCCTCGTCCGCCGGGCAGAAGGACGTCACCTTCGAGGTGACGAACTTCCCGCAGCACGGGTCGCTTACCACGGTAGACGGCGACAAGGGCCGCGTCACCTACGAGCCGGACGCTGAATTCAGCGGTGAGGATCGGTTCACCTTCACCGTGAACGACGGAGTGGCGACGAGCGATCCGGCCGTCGTCATCCTCAACGTCTACAAGCGTGGCGATGCGCCGACCGGCCCTATGCTCTCGGCGGATGAAGTGCGCCTGATCGTGCAGAATGCTGCGACGCGGATCAGCGACACGAGCACGGTCATCGCCATCGTCGATCGCGCCGGGCGGCCTCTCGCGGTTTACCGCCGCACCGGTGCCAACAAGAACGACGTCGAGCGCGCGCTTGCGCTGGCTCGGACAGGCGCGTTCTTCAGCAACGACATGGCGCCGCTTTCGTCGCGCACGGTTCGAACCCTCGGTGGTGTGCACTTCCCGCCGGGAATTCGGGACACCGGCCCGTCGGACCTGTACGGCATCGAGCTGACGAACCGCGGCTGCGACTTCAACGTCACCTACAACTCCGGCAAGGAGTACCCGGTCTACACGAATCTCGACGGGACGGGTCCGAGTCTCGGCATCGGCACCGGCAAGCCCGACTTCTTCGACAACGAGGGGCGGCTGGTCGATCCGGGCGGCTTCCCGATCTATAAAAACAGTCGCGTCGCAGGTGGCATAGGCGTCACTGTGGCGCCTCCGGGCAACTTCGGCACGCAGGGTGTGGCCCCACAGGTGACCGCGGCTGAGTTCGCCTCGTTCCAGGCGTCGCTCACGCTCGGCGGTCCGCCGCTTCCGCTTCCTCCGCCCGGACGCGTTATCCTCGGCGGCATCGAGCTGCCCTTCTCGCCGTTCCTCGACGCTTTCGAGAAGGGCGAAACGATTCAGACCCCGAGTGGCGCCGGCGTTGGCGCCGGCTCGTTCGACCCGAGCCGCTTCGTGTTTGGCCCGGTGTCGGGCGGATTTGCCGCGGACGGCTGGCTCGTCGGACCGCTGTCCGGCTCGCGCCTGTCGGCGCAGCAGGTCAACCAGATCGTGATGAATGCGTTTAACGAGGCCAAGCGGACGCGGGCGGCTATCCGCCTTCCGCTCGGCTCGCCCACGTCGATGGTCATCGCTGTCGGTGACGTCGATGGCACGATTCTCGGCGTCTTCCGCATGACGGATTCGACGATCTTCTCGATCGACGTCGCGATCACCAAGGCGCGCAACGTCGTGTGGTTCAGCACGGACGGCTCGCGCGATCTGCCTGGCGTTCCGTACGGTACGGCCATCACGAACCTGACACTGTATTACGGTGGACAGCCGTTCTTCCCGATCGGCATCAACAACAGCGATCCGGGGCCTTTCTACGACCTCTTCCTTCGGGATGCGGCCAGTCCGTGCACGCAGGGCAGCCAGCCCCGCAACGACAATCAGAGCGGCATCGTCTGGTTCCCCGGGTCAGCGCCGCTGTACTCGGGCAATCAGATCGTCGGCGGACTTGGCGTTTCGGGTGACGGCGTTACGCAGGACGACGTGGTGACTTTTGCCGGAACTATCGGCTACGAAGCGCCGCTCGAGATCCGTGCAGACCAGGTCTTCATTCGGGGAATTCGCCTTCCGTATCTCAAGTTCAACCGGAACCCGAATCTCCCATAGCCCGCGCGGGCTGAACCCGACAACCGGAATATCACCGATGCTCACCCGGCCCTCCACTGCACTGATCGCCGCCGCCGTACTCGCCGGCGGCGTCTGGACCCTGGCTCAGACGAAGCCGGCGGATCCTCCCGCGGCCAAGCCTGCAGCGGCTGCGGCCAAGCCCGCCCCGAAACCGGCGCCTCCGAAACCCGGTGTTCCGAGCAAGGGGCCAGGAGTCAGGTTCCTCCACGAGCACCACTCGGGCCCGGTGCCGGTTCCCGGAAAGAAGGGTGTCACGCGCGATCTTTCGTGCGCCAATTGCCATGCGGCTTCGGTCGCGGTGCCCGATACGAACAAGTATCCCGGTCCGGACCTCATCAAGTACCCCGAGACGGCGAAGCTCGCGATGACCGGCAGCAAGGTCAACAAGCTCGGTTTTCCGAAGTCGCACTCCGCCTGCACGGAATGCCACAGCGAGATCGCGCCGGGCTCGCAGAAGATGTGCGGCATGTGCCACGAGTCGATCGCGAAGCTCCGGGTGTTCCCGAACCCCGACGTCGAGCTGTCGCAGTTCGCCGACCGATACTCGCACAAGGCTCACAAGGACTACTTCGACGGCAACCCGGAGCCTTCGAAGGTGACGGCGTCGCATCGACTGACCGACGCCTCGTTCCTTCCGGTTCGGCTCGCGGCGCCCGTGGCCGCGGTCGAGAAAGGCCTGCGCTGTCTCGAGTGCCACGTGCCCGAAGCGAAGGGCTCGAAGATGCAACTGCCGCAGCACGAAGGCTGTTTCGTCTGCCACGCGAAAACGAAGATCGTTCCTGAGAAGTCCGATACCTTCTGGAACAAGTGCACTGGCTGCCACGCGAACATGGAGGCCAACAAGCCGACGATCGACCCTGCCCTGAAGCCGCCGAAGGATGCGACTCACGCCGTCGCGGCGATGGTGATGCCGATCCGGTACGTGGTTACTCCGACGGGACCCCGAAATCCGGCATTCATGCACTCGAGCCACGCAACGATGACTCCGGACATTGGCAAGAGTGCCGGTAAGGCGCTCGAGGGCAAGGCATCGTGCCTTTTCTGCCACACGTCGGCCGAACGCGCCTCGGTTCGCGATCAGATGAAGGCGTTCGCGATAAAGAAGACCGATCCTCAGTTGACGCAGCCGCCGGCCACGGCCTGCTCGGTCTGTCACGTTCACGCAAAGCAGATGGTCATTGCCTCACCGGGCAAGACCACTCAGTGCCTCGTGTGCCATACGAAACAGGACGCGGCCAAGCCAGTTCCGGCAAATCACCTGCCGCCGGCGGACGCAAAGCCGGCTGATGCTCCGGCGACCGCCAAACCTGCAGCCGCCGATCCGAAGCCCGCAACGCCAGAAGCAAAGCCTCCCGCCACGGAGCCCGCGCCGCAGCCGAAGCCGCCCGCGGTATCCCTGCGCGAAATGCGACTCGTACCCTGAACCGTTTTCCATCCGCGACCGTCCGGGAACCCAATACGATGAGCCGAACGCCCAAACTCTTTGCCATCGCGCTCCTGCTTGCCACTGCCGGCTGGCTCGCCATTGGGACCTACGCACAGTCCGGATCACCGGCTCCGACGCCCGGCGCTCAGGGCGGAAAGGTGTGGGACTACAGTGCCTTTCAGCACGTCGACCACGATGCCGCGCTCGTGGCAACGGGACAGCCGGCCATCTCGTGCGACGTTTGCCACAAGCGTGAGACTGAGGGCACCCAGCTCTTCTATCCGGGACACGACGCGTGCATTCAGTGTCACGTGACGCAGTTCACCACGGCCTCGTTCCAGATCTGCGCGGTGTGCCACACGGATGTCGCGAAGGACGGGAAGGCGCTCAAGCCGGCTCCGGCCGAGCGCAAGGCCTTTGGCGTGAGGTTCGATGGTGCGCAGGGAAAGAGTCAGCACCAGGTGCACATGGACGTGCCGATGCCGGACGGCTCGAAGGTGACTTGCGTCGTGTGCCACGCGAACCGAGGAGCGAACCAGGCATTCCCAGCTCACGCCGAGTGCTACATCTGTCACACGCCGGGCGTGAACTCGAAGGCGGCATCGCCTGAGCTCTCGAACTGCGCGGTCTGCCATCCTGGACCGGCGGAGCCGAACAGCGAGATGAAGCGCCTGATCGCCACGCGACGAAACGACGCGCTTCCGTACCGGTTCCGCCACCTCGACCACACGCGCGCGCTCGGGACGACCTGCGTGGAGTGCCATCGGGTGACACAGGACATCCACGTCCTGTCATCGGGGACGAAGGAGCATCGCGCCAAGCCCGCGTTCAACTGTTACGAGTGTCATCGCGGGGGTGGCCGGTCGAAGATCACGGAAACCGGGTGCGGAGCCTGCCACGGCATCATGGTCTTCCCGCCGATGTAGTCGGGCTCGACGCCGGTCGGATGGACATTCTGTCTCCGTGTCTCAGTGCCTCTGTGCGCGAAGCTCTTTCGACACTCGAGAGCTTCACACACAGAGTTGCCCATGCGGCTTCGCCGCACCCCCTTTGATGAAACGGAACGGATTGGGAGCAGACCGTCCTGGAGCGACACTTGCGGCCCACGGAGATCAGTACCGGGAGCGACAGCGACCGGGTCGTCTCCATCGGACGAAGAACCCGGTCGCTGTCGCTCCCGGTACTGATCTCGGTAGGCCGCAGCACGTCGATCCGCGGCACTCTGAGTTCCTCACGCCCCTACTCCCTTGCACGGTTTCATAGCAGGCACTGAGACACAGAGGCACGGAGACCGAACATTGCGGTATTCCTCGTCCGATCACCTCTCCTCCAAGTTGACTTTATTGAAGTTGCGCCTCTAGCATGCCGACAAGGTCGCTTCGGCGGCCTCCCAGACCGGACCCAACGAAAACACGGAGGCCACGCGAACGTCGCCGTTTGCGTCGTAGCTCCGCTGACGACTTGGCTCTTGCCATCGTCGTTTGCACCACTACCTAGCCGGAGACCAGACTCGATGAAATTCAAGGCCGCCTTCTGCGCTTGCACGCTCGTCCTCCTCGTCGGGCTTTCCATTCACTTCGCTGTTTCGACGTCGGCCTCGGCCCCCGTGCAGGCCAAGGTCGACTACTCGAAAGGCTTCCCACCCAAGGCGCCTGGCGCGTCTCACCTGGACCTTCCCAATCCCCTCCTGCTCGGTGACCCCGCCACGAGCGACCAGTGGGGACTCGACGACAAGTGGGGCATCTCCAAGCTCACGCACCAGGACCACACTGAGAAGCACAAGATCTCGTGTGCGACGTGCCACCACACTAACGGCAAGGACAATGCCGCTCTCACCGAAGACGTCGAACGCTGCGTGAACTGCCACAAGGCGGAAGGCGACGAAAAGAACCCGTCGAATGCGGACGGCGAAGAGCTGAACGTGAAGGGCGCCTTCCACCTCGGAGCCGCCGGTTGCATCAACTGTCACGAAGCAGAAATGAAGAAGAATCCCAACTCGACTGCGGTGACCTCCTGCGCGGGTTGTCACGCCGCGAAGTAGCCCGATCCGGGGAGCCGCAATTCGCGGTGCGGTTCCCCACATTCTGGTCGGGCGATCTGGTAGCATCAGAAATCTATGACGACGTCCAGTACTCCGGATCTCGACCTCAAAGCCGAAAAACTTCCAGCCAACGTGGCGACCGCGAAAAAGCCCGGGCTGCTGGACCGAATCCTCAGACGGCTGAGCTCGGTCCCGTTCGGAATTGCCATGCTGATTCTGCTCATCATCATGAGCATGACCGGCATGCTGATCATGCAGATCAACGTTGACGGCTTCGACAAGTACTACGCTTCACTTACTCCGTCCAAGCAGATCATGTACACGGACCCGATCGTCCATGTGCTTCGAAGCTTGACGGGGAAGGACCTGCGAGGATGGAACATCCTCTCGCTCGTCGACATCTACAAGTCGTGGGCCTTCATCACTCTGCTCGCAATTCTCAGCCTGAACATCGTTCTCGCGTCGATCGATCACTTCCCCGGAGCCTGGCGCTACGTGCGGAAGAAGAAGCTGACGGCGACCCGCCAGTACGCCAAGACGCGTGATTTCAGCGAGGTCCTCCCGAGCGACGGCGCGAACGACGAACCCCTGCGTATCGCCGCCGCGTGCCGCGCCGTCGGCATGAAGCCGACCGTGACGCACGAAGGCACGCGCACGACGATCTTCGCCGAGCGCAACGGCTGGAATCGGCTTGGCGCCTACTTCGTTCACGTCGGGCTGCTCGTCATCTTCACCGCCGGCTTCGCCACGTGGCGCTGGTCGCACAATGGCAGCATGACGCTCCAGCCGGGCGGCGAGTCCGCGACGATCCAGGGCCTCGTCTACGACCTCGACAAGGTCAAGGTCGGACAGTTCGCGTTGCCGTTCCTCGTAGAGTGCACCGACATCCAGCAGACGCTGATTCGCAAAGACGGATCGCTCGAGAGCAACAACACGGTCGACTGGTTCACGCGCATCCGCATCACGGATCAGGAGCTCGGCAAGGTCGTGGACGGCGACGTCCACATGAACAAGCCTGTCGATTACCGCGGATACCGGTTCTTCCAGTCGAGTTACCAGCCAGTGTCCAAGGCGCGCTCCGTAACGCTCGACGTCACGCCTCCGAACGGACAGACGGAGTCGGTGACGCTAATGCGCAGCGACGTCGCGACGCTCTCCGACGGAACTAAGATCCGGTTCGCGGACTTCATGGGCAATGCGAAGGGTGGGCCGGGCGCTGAGGACTACACGGATCCGGTCGCGAGGATCCAGGTCCTCGCCCCTGGCGCGGAATTGTCGGGCGCGGCAGCTGTCAACATCGACGTGCGTCCTGCCGCAGCGCCTCCGGCGGAAACTCCTTCCGGACTGCGGGCGACGCTGACGGACTTCGAGAAGGTCGGGGCCAGCCACACGCTGTCGGTTCAGTACGACCCGGGCGCGTGGATCTTCTACATCGGCTCGGTCCTGCTGGTCGCGGCGCTTGCATCGGTTTTCTTCGCTTCGCATCAGCGTGTGTGGGTTGTCGTGGATCGGGATGCCGATGGGCAGCGGAAGCTCTTCGTCGGCGGGCACACGAATCGAAACCGTCCGGCCTTTGGCCGGCGGTTCGCAGAACTCGTTTCGGCACTCGGCGGTCCGAGCGCGAGTCGTGAGGAGAAGTCATGAGCACCATCAGTCCAGTCGACGTCAGGATCCTTCCGGGCCGAAACCTAGGGCCCGCAGCGCGCTTGTTCGAATGGGCGCCCGTTGCAATACCGATTCTTGCTGCCCTCCTGATCGTCTACGCACGCCTCCAGTTTGGCGAAACCAAGTTCCTCTACGATGGATCGCTCATCGTCCTGGCGCTGATCTGCTACCTGTTCGCCGCGATCATCGGATTGATGGAGCTCTATGCCGACCAGCGCATGCTGGGGCGATGGGGACTCTGGATGGCCGCGTCCGGCCTCGGGTTCAATGCCGCCGCATGGGGCACGCGGTGGATCGCCGCGGGCGACCGCGAGGGCTGGATCCGGTGGGCGTTCCGCTACGTGCCGTTCGCGAACCTCTACGACCTTTCGATAGCCTTCGCCATGGGTGCGGCTCTTGCCACCGTGGTGATCTGCCGCAAGAAGGAAGCCCGTGTGGTCATGGGCGTCTCGATGCTGATGGCAGCGCTCATCATCACGCTCGCCATATTCCTCGGCCGCGAGTTCATCGACCTCCCGCCGGTTCTCGACAGTTACTGGCGTCCGATCCACGTGGGTATTGCATCGCTCAGCTACGGCGTCGTGCTCGTGTGCTTCAGCATCGCGACCCTCTACCTGATCAAGGACGGCTTCAAGATCGAAGCCATGGGCATTTTCGTCGCGCTCACTGGCCTTGGCATCTACAGCTTCGTGAACCGCGGGGACCTGCTCTTCAGTGCCGGCTACAGCATGAGCGTGTTCCTCACCGACCCGGCCAGCGGACAGCGCGCGCCTCTGCCGCTCCGGGCAACGGTTCCGCTCGCGGGACCCTTGATGATCGGGGCGCTCATCCTGCTCGTCGTGGCGCTCGTCATGCTCGCACGCGACATGTACACCGAGCAGAGCACGAACCGAACGAATGCGTTCCGCGCAATGGGGGCTTCGTTCCTGCTGCAGTTCGCCTCGATCGGAGCCATCGTCTATCAGATGGGCGCTCTCAAGGGCCGGCTTGCGTCGGCGATCGACGTAGGCTCGCAGCTCTCCTATCCCAAGGTGGCGGAATGGCTCGGTGGCGCTCCGGCGGCCGACGCGACGAAGTGGCTCGCCGCGAACAACAACGACCTGAGCGTCAGCATGAATTCGAATCCCGTTGAGCTGGGGGCGCTGTTCACGCTGATGGCCTTGACCGGCCTCGTGCTCGTGTTCGCTTTCCGGACCGAGCGTGTGGTGGAGCGACTGCCGGCTCTCGATCGGCTCGACGACCTCATGTACAAGACCGGCGCCATCGCGTTCATCGGTCTCGCAATGCTCCTGATCACGGGCGCCGTCTGGGCGAACGAGTCCTGGGGCCGTTACTGGGGATGGGATTCGAAGGAGACCGGCGCCCTCGTGGCGTGGCTTGCCTATGCGGGCTTCCTGCATACGCGCATTGCTCACGGGTGGACGGGACGGCGCAGCGCGTACTTCGCGATCGTCGGCTTCCTGCTCGTCATCTTCACGTACCTTGGCGTCAGTTACCTGCTGCCGGGACTCCATTCCTACGCATGAGGCCGAGGTCCGATGTCTGACGGAAAAGCGAACTCACAGGCGAATGTCGAAACGGAGCTGCTTCGTGCGCGGCTCGAAACACAGAAGAAAGACAAGCTCGTTCATCTGCTGATCGGGCTTGTCGCCGGTCTCATCGTCGGATTCTTCGGCGCAAACTGGCTGAATGCGAGGGCCGTGACCGGGACGCAGATGGCGGCCGCGGCTGGTGCCGGGGCCGTCGCGGGCGATCACGACGACCACGACCACCCGCCGGGAGAGCACCCTGGAGATGAAGCAGAGGGCGGCGCGGCGATGCCCGAAGTCCAGGCAAAACTGAAGGCGGCAGAGGACGATCCGAAGAACTACGAAGCACAGATGGAAGCGGCGGCGATGTTCCATCGGATCAAGAACGACGAAAAGGCGCTCTACTACCTCAAGCGCGCCTACGCCCTTCGCCCGGACGACTACGACGCCCTGCTCATACTCGCGAACAAGACGTTCGATGTCGGCATGTACGCCGAGGCGAAGCCGCTCTACGAAAAGGCGCTCGCAATGAAGCCGGGCAGCGTCGATGTCCGGACGGACCTCGGTACCACGTTCTTCCAGCTTGGGGAGCTCGACAAGGCCATCGAGATGTTCGAGGGGTCGCTGAAGATCGATCCAAAGCACGAGTACACGCTCCAGAACCTCGTCGTGGTGGCGATCCAGAAGGGCGACAAGACCAAGGCCGAGGACGCGCTCATGCGGCTCGCGGCGGTCAACGCAAGCAACGCTGCTCTCGGACCGCTGCGAAAGAGCCTCGAAGAACTGAAGACGACGGGCAAGATTCCTACGCATTAGGGTCCTCCAGAACCCCGAGCGGTAGCGAGGGGCCGGCTGTGAGAGGGCGCCCCGTCCGTTGAATCGGACGGGGCGCCCCTTTATAGCCGGCCCCTCG
>CAZQBW010000067.1:0-21429 GCA_964591515.1 uncultured Clostridia bacterium | reverse complement strand
ACCGCGGGTCGCACGAGGGCTCGTTGCACTCGCCCGCGCGCGACCCACGGCTATTGCCTTCGACCGCTCCGCGGTCGTGGACTAGAGCAGTACCCCCGCAATGCACGCCGTCATGAAGCACGCCAGCGAGCCCGCAATCATCGCCCGCAGTCCGATCTTCGCGAGATCGCTTCGCCGATCGGGCGAAATCCCGCCGATCCCTCCGATCTGGATCCCGATCGAGCCGAAGTTCGAGAACCCGCACAGCGCGTAGGTCGCGATCGTCGCAGCCCGATCCGAGATCACCTGACCACCCGGAATCATCTCAGGATTGGCCGCAACTGCCTTCGTGGTCTCGAGCATCTTCGCAAGATCGGCGTATGCGATGAACTCGTTGAGCGCCGTCTTCTTCCCGAGCAGGACACCAACCGTTCCACATTCGCTCCAAGGCACGCCCATCAGCCACGCCACCGGCGCGAGCAGATACGAGAAGATCCACTCGAGCGAAAGCTGCGGCAGCCCGAAGAGCCCGCCGCCCCATCCCAGGATCGCATTGAAAAGGGCCAGCAGCGCCAGGAATGCAATCATCATCGCCGCGACGTTCAGGACGAGCCTCATGCCGTCGACCGCACCATTCGCGGCGGCTTCGATGGCGTTTCCGGTCTCGGACTCGACCTTGACCGTGACAACGCCGGCAGTCACAGACTCTTCGGTCTCCGGATACAGGAGCTTCGAGATCGCGAGCGCGGCAGGCGCCGACATCACCGAAGCAGCTATCAGGTGCTGGGCCGAGACTCCGAACGAGATGTATGCCGCCATCACGCCGCCTGCAATTGTCGCGAAGCCTCCCGTCATCACGGCGTGCAGCTCTGACATCGTCATCGACGAGACGTACGGCTTGATGAGCAGCGGCGCCTCGGTCTGGCCGACGAAGATGTTCGCGGCAGCCGAGAGCGACTCGGCTCCGGACGTCCCCATCGTCCGCATCATCGTCCACGCGACGAACTCGACGATCTTCTGCAGGATGCCGAAGTGGTACATCACCGAGATGAATGCGGAGAAGAAGATGATCGTCGGCAGGACCTTGAAGGCGAAGAAGAAGTCAGTGAACTTGTCGCCGAACACGAACTTGGCACCGGCGTCCGAGAAGTTCAGGAACATGGTGACCAGGTCTCCCAGCCACGCGAAGACAGCGAATCCTACCGCCGTCCTCAGCACCACGATCGCCAGAACTACCTGCAGCGCCACGCCCCAGATCACCGGGCGCCATTTCACCGCCTTCCGGTTCGTCGAAAAAGCGTAGGCTAGCGCCACGAACACAATGAGACCGAAGGCGGAGATCACCCGCTCCATAGCACCTTCCTTGTTTCTGTTGACGGGATTCGCGCAAAGGCTGGCTCGCGCGGAAGGCGCCAGCATCGCACGGACCCGCAGGATTATCCAAGTCCGCCGGCAAAACGATTTCCGGGCGGCTCGCATCCTTTCCCCGGCACTTGGCATCCCATGCGCGCCGGATGATCAGCCCGATCGCGACGCCGAGTGCCTGACGGCAACGGTATCGCCAGCGGTGCTACACTTCCGGAAGGTTCGCGTGAGGAGGATCACAGGTTGGCCATAGACAGAATCATAGGTCGGACGACGTGGGACCGCGTGCGCTTTGTCATAAGCGTGGGCATGGACGTTCTCGGCAGCAGCAGCTATCTCGGGTATCTGCTCGGCCCTGGAGCGGCGGCGACCGAGGGCTCGGACGTCGTGTTCGCTCCGATCCAGTCTCTCTACATCCTGCTTGCGTATCACCGATGGGACTCCATCGGCGCGGCGATCGGCGGCGGCATCGAGGAGCTACTCCCCGGAACGGACATCATTCCGTCGTGCACGATGTACCACATCTATGTAATGCGTCAGCGCTACGCGGAGGAGCCGCGGCAGCCGCAGCTTCCCGCGGCGACGCCGGCCAAGTAACGTCGTGAGCGAGCAGACTTCGCCCGAGGCCGCGACGCCCTTCGATCAATTCGGGGGCGCGGATGCAGTCCGCGCCCTCGTCGACCGTTTCTACGACCTGATGGACTCGGACCCGGCGTGCGCGGGGATTCGGTCGCTACATGCGACGAGCCTCTCGGGCTCTCGAGAGAAGCTCTACCTGTTCCTGAGCGGCTGGCTCGGCGGCCCGCCGCTCTACGTCGAGCGGTACGGGCACCCGCGCCTTCGCGCGAGGCACCTGCCGTTTCCGATCGGAGCCAGCGAGCGGGATCAGTGGCTTTCGTGCATGACGCGGGCGCTCGCCGAAGCAAAGATCGACGACGCTCTGCGACGTCACCTCGAGGGAGCGTTCGCCAGGACCGCGGATCACATGCGGAACGCGGACGTCGACGGTGTCGCGGGGATTGGCGTGACGGTCACACCGCGCGACTGATCTCGAGCGTTGCTTTGCGCCTTTGCGAGTCCTTGGCGTCTTTGCGAGAAACCCGACGTACGACAAGGTTTCTCGCAAAGGCGCCAAGGACTCGCAAAGGCGCAGAGAAGAACGGTAGGGCCATCGGTACCGGAACGTTACGCTAGCCCTTGAACTGGCTCACCACCGCCTGGATGCTCGCCTTCGCGTCGCCGAACAGCATCCGGACGTTCGCCTTGTAGAACAGCGGGTTCTCGAGGCCAGCGAACCCGGCCGCCATCGAGCGCTTGAGAACATAGACCGTCCGCGCATGGTCCACGTTGATGATCGGCATCCCGTAGATGGGGCTCGACTCGTCATCGCGCGCCGACGGATTCACGACGTCGTTGGCGCCGATGACCACAGCAAGGTCGACAGTCGGCATGACGGGATTGATGTCGTCCATCTCGACGAGCTGCTCGTAGGGCACGTCGGCCTCCGCGAGCAGTACGTTCATATGACCCGGCATTCGACCCGCGACCGGATGAATCGCGAATCGCACCTCACAGCCGTTCGCCTCGAGCAGCAAGGCGAGTTCCTTGACCGTGTGCTGCGCTTGCGCGACGGCCATGCCATACCCGGGGACGAACACGACCGAGCGCGCCGACTCGAATACGTAGAACGCGTCCTCGGCCGTCACGGCTGAGACCTCTCCGACGGACTGCGAGGATCCGCCCGCCGCGGGCGCCGCGCCGAATCCGCTGAACAGCACGTGCCCGAGCGACCGGTTCATCGCCTTGCACATGATCGACGTGAGGATGATCCCGCTCGCGCCGACGAGGCTGCCGCTGACGATGAGCACCTTGTTGAGGATCACGAACCCGGCAGCGGCAGCGGCCAGACCCGAGTAGCTGTTCAGGAGAGAAATGACTACCGGCATGTCGGCGCCTCCGATCGGAATCACCGACATCACGCCGAGCACCAGCGACAGAACTATTGCCGCGATGACGTAGGGATATGCGTTGACCGGATCGACGCACACGAGCACGCCCAGCACCACGAGCGCCGAGACCAGCAGTCCGTTTGCGAACTGCTGACCGCGAAACAGGAACGGCTTGCCCGATAGAACGGTCTCGGCCAGCTTGGCGTAGGCGACGACGCTGCCGGTGAACGTCACCGAGCCGATCAGGATGGTCAGGTAGATCGCCACGACAGTCGATACCGGGCTGTCCGGGTGGCGGTGATACTCGACCCATCCGACGAGAAGACTCGCGAGGCCTCCAAGGCCGTTGAAGAGCGCGACCATCTCGGGCATCGACGTCATCTGCACCCTGTAGGCAGTCACTGCGCCGATGGCCGAGCCGATGATCACTCCCACCGCAATCCACTCGAACGATATGCCGCGGACCAGCAAGGTTGCGACCACGGCGATGAGCATTCCAACCGCCGAGATTCCGTTGCTCTTCCTCGCCGAGTCGGGCGAATTCATCATCTTGAGCCCGACGATGAACAGGATGCTTGCGACGATGTATCCCCAGTCGATGAGCGATTCGATGTTCATCGATGCCCTTTTCCGCCCTTTCTGTGGAACATCGCCAACATTCTGTCGGTGACCAGGTATCCGCCAACCACGTTCACCGTGGCCGCGGCGACTGCCACGACCGCCATCACCGTGGCGAAGGTCGAGCTCTCCCCACTGGTGGCCAGCAGCGCGCCCACGATCGTGATACCCGAAATGGCATTCGAGCCCGACATCAGCGGCGTGTGGAGCTGTGAAGGGACTTTGGCGATGAGCTCGACTCCAAGGAAGATCGAGATCACGAAGATGAAGATGAGCATGGTCACGGTGGATCGTCCTCAGCTGCGAAACCGCTCGTGAATGATGCGGCCTTCGTGCGTCACCAGGCTGCCACGGATGATCTCGTCGTCGAGATCCAGCCGCAGGCGATTGGCCTCGCGGTCCCAGAAATGCTCGATGAAATTCACGACATTGGCGGCGTACATCTGGCTCGCATGAGCTGCGACTCGCCCCGAGAACCCGCGATAGCCAACCAGTCGAACGCCTTCGACCAGTGTTTCTTCATCGGCGACGATCCCCTCGACGTTTCCGCCGGAATCGACGCTGAGGTCGACCACGATCGATCCCGGCCGCATCCGGCGGACCATCGCATCGGTCACGAGAATCGGAGCCTGACGACCGAAGACCTGCGCTGCAGTAATGACCACATCGGACTCGGCGCACTTCGCAGCCATGACTTCGCGCTGCTTCGCGAGCTGCGCCACGGTGAGCTCGCGGGCGTATCCCTGCTCGGTCTCGCCTGTCTCCCCAAGATCGACGCGAACGAATCTGGCGCCGAGCGACCGGACCTGCTCTTCTACCGCTGGTCTCGTGTCGAACGCTTCGACCCGCGCGCCCAGCCTTCTCGCCGTCGCGATCGCCTGCAGTCCTGCCACCCCGACGCCCATGACGAAAACGCGAGCCGGCTGGATGGTTCCAGCCGGCGTCATCATCATCGGCAGAATCCGGTCAAGCCGCTCGGCGGCCAGAACTACTGCGGCGTACCCGGCGAGATTCGCCTGCGAGCTCATCGCGTCCATCTTCTGTGCAAGCGTCGTCCGTGGAATCAGCTCCATGCTGACTGCCGAGACCTTCTGCGCCGCGAAGGACTGCATCAGCTGAGAATCATTGAACGGATCCGTAAAGCTGACGTGAACGGATCCGCTCGACAGCTTCGCAACTTCATCGTTCGAGGGCTTGTTGAGCCTCACGACAAGATCAGCGGCGGACGCCGGCTCATCGGCGTGTGCAAGTGTTGCACCGGCATCCACGAACTCCGAGTCCGGCAGACGAAGGGTTTCGCCGACGCCCGGCTCGACAGATGTATCTGCGCCGAGCTTGACCAGCCGCCGGATGGCATCGGGGACGACGGCGGTGCGCGCGTCTCCGGCGCGGCGCTCTTTCGGAAAGTGAATGTGCATGCAGGGTCAACAGTGACGCGACATCTTCGACAATTCGGGTTGCGCAATCAACTCGGACGCTGCCGGTCGTATACAATCCGCCGGCGTCAGACTGCCAGCGAGAGGAGTTTCGTGGTGGAAATCGACTTCGACGAAATCCGACATCTGATACCGCCGTTCGTGTTCAACGAGTACGGCCAGCTCACCGGGAAGTTCGTCCGGCGAGACGACATCGTCTGCGTGCACGAGGACGGTCGCGTGCGGATCTGGTTGGATCGCACGTCATACGACACACGCGATCCGGACGGACTCATCGTGGACTACGACGAGCGCCGGTTGTTTCCGGAACAGTGACGAGCGCGCTTGAGGAGGAGGGAGAATGAACTGGGTGCTGCTGACGATCGCCGGGCTATTCGAAGTCGGTTGGGCAGTCGGGATGAAGTACTCGGAGGGGTTCACTCGACCGGTGCCGACGGCGCTCACGGTCGTCGCGCTCATCATCAGCATGGTGTTGCTGGCGCTGGCTGTCCGCGACCTGCCCGTGGGAACGGCATACGCGGTGTGGACTGGCATCGGCGCTGCCGGAACCGCGATCCTCGGGATGTGGCTGTTCGACGAGTCGCGCGACCCGGTCCGGCTCGTCTGCCTGTCGCTGGTCGTCGTCGGCGTCCTCGGACTCAAGTTCGCGGGGAAGTGAGAGTGGACAATCCTTTCCACTCTCATCGCCCCGTCGAGACGAATGCATCGACGCGCATGCCAGTGGGGAGGTCCCGGCCGTCCTCGAGCTCGATGAGGACCTCGAGCACCTTGGTGTCGATCTTTTCGACCGGCTCGTCCGTTCGCACTTCCTTGCGGCCGAACTGCTTGCCGATGCGCACGACGCGACCCGGGAACCGCCGATCGCCGAACGCATCTGCCGAAACCCATGCATCGTCGCCCAGGTGCAGGCGCGCGACGTCCCGCTCGTCGATCTCGGCCCGGACGCGCATCACGCCGGTGTTCGCGATTGTCACGATCGGCGACGGATCCGTCACCGACACACTCTCGCCCGTCAACATGTGCTTTCGCAGGACGATTCCGTCGATGGGCGCGCGAATGATGGTTTTCGCGAGGCGTGCTTCCGCCTCGGCGAGTCGGGCGCGAGCCATCGACACGGCGGCCTCGGCCCTCGCACGGTCCTCTTCCCGCGCGTCGTCGTCGACGAGGGCGAACCTTTCGCGAGATCCCGCGGCGCGCGCACGGGCGACGGCGGCTTCGCGCTCCGCACGATCGACTTCCTCTCGAGCGATCACGCCCGAACTGAAGAGCGATCGTCGCCGGTCAAGCTCCGTGTCCGCGTTGCGCGCGACGGCTTCGGCCTCCGTAACCGCGGCCGACGCCTCGCGGCGCGCCGATGCGCGGGCGCCGTTGACGACGAGGCGCAAGGCCGCCTGTCGCGCCTCCAGTTCCGCGGCTGTCGTCGCGACAGCTGCCCGGTATTCGGCATTCGAGATGACGGCGACAGTCTGACCGGCGCGGACGGTGTCTCCTTCCTCGACGGACACGCTTTCGAGCCGGCCGCCTATCTCGGAGGCGACGTCGACCTCTTCGGACGCGGGCTCAACACGGCCGGGAGCCGCGACGATCAGCTGCGCCGAGGCGGGTTGTCGGGAGGTGCCCTGCGACCCTGTCGCGCCCGGATTCTGCTGGTAAATGCTGAAAGCGGCGCCTGCGGCCGCCGCCGCGAGCGCCAGAACGGTGAGTATCGTTCGTCTCGTCATCTTCAGTCTCCACGCGAAGGCTCACGTCCCGGAGCCCCGCTCTGCCTCAGAAGTAATGTGCCGTTTCGGCGCGGTTCTCGAATGTGTCGTGCCGCGCGACCGTTCGAGTCATCTCGGACAGCCGGCCGTCCTCGATGCGGACCACGCGGTCCGCATAGTGCGCCGTGCGGTTGTCGTGCGTGACGATGACGACGGCGCGGCCGCGCTCGTGGGCCAGGCTCTGCAGCATCTCCATGACCAGTCGTCCGCTCGTCGAGTCGAGCGCGGCAGTCGGCTCATCGGCGAGCACGATCTCGGGATCGCCGGCGAGCGCACGCGCGATCGCGACACGCTGCTTCTGTCCGCCTGACAGGTTTGCGGGAAATGCCGCGAGTTTGTCGGAGAGTCCGACGCGGTCGAGAAGTTCGCCAGCGATTCGCTTGGCCGCTCGACCCCGAGTGCCCTTCAGTTCGAGCGCCAGCTCGACGTTCTCCAGGACCGAGAGCGTCGGAAAGAGGTTGAAGCCCTGGAAGACGAAACCGATGTGCGAAAGCCGGACCTTCGGCAGGCTTCTCTCGTGGAGATTGGAAGTCTCGCGACCACAGATGACGACAGAGCCTGCGGTCGGTCGCAGAATGCAGCCCATGATCGAGAGCAGCGTCGTCTTTCCGCTTCCCGACGGGCCCATCATAAGCAGGATCTCGCCGGCGGGAACTTCGAGCGAAATTCCGTCCAGTGCCGGCACGGACGCGTCGCCGCTCCCGTAAACCTTCGATACGTCGCGAATCGAAACCAGTGGATTCATAGCCCGTTCCTCGCCTAGGCCTTGAAGACGAGCGCGGGATCGATCCGCGTCACCTTGTTGATCGAGACGACTGCCGCGCCCATGCACATCGCGAGAGTGAGCAGGTAGAGGCCAGCCGCAACCTCCCACGGCAGAACGATCGCCGCGCCGCCGCCCTTGCTCGACCAGACGGCGACGTAGGCGATTGCGATACCGAGCGCGTATCCGATGCAGGCGCTGATCGCCGCCTGTTTCAGGATCACCCGGATGATGTAGCCGTTCGACGCGCCCATGGCCTTCAGCGTGCCGAACTCACGGATGTGATCGACCGTCGCAGCGTAAATCGTCTGCGCTACCACGACGACTCCGACCACGAGCCCGAGAAACGCGGCAATCAGCACCGTTACTCCGGCGCCGGTCGCAAGCAGCCAGTAGGCCGTCGTCTTGCGCGAGAACTCCGCCGTCGTGAGCACGTCGACGTCGGCAACACGCTCGAGCAGACCCTCGCGTACGGCTTCAACGTCGGCACCCGGCGCGACCTTCACGAGAAAGTAGATGGTCTCGTGTTCCTCGAGTCCCGCGTAGCCAAGTGCGTTCTTGAAGGATGTAAAGACCGCCGGCGAGGTCGTGAACGTTCGGATGCCTTCGGTGAATCCGACGATTCTCGCGCGTCGGCCTCGGATCTCGACTGTGTCTCCGACCTTCGAGACGCCGAGTTTCGAGCAGTAGAGACGATCGACTATCACTGTGTCCGGAAGCTCGAGGTCGCGAACGTCGCCCTCCACGATGTTCCAGGGACCGCCCATTCCCGATCGCAGGTTGAACCCGATGATCTGGATGCCTTCCTCGGCGCCATTCGGCATCGTCCACTGGCTGAACTGCAGGATGTAGGTGTCGACCCGCTCCACGCCTTCGACGCCAAGTGCCTGGTAACGCTTTCCTTCGTCAACGACCTGACCGACCTCGATGTAGCCGACCCCCTTCGAGACGATCCACAGATCTGCCCGCGACGAGTCGATGATGTCAGCCGTCGCGCGGATGAAACCGATGAACAGCCCGATCTGGACGGCAACGAGAACGACCGCAAAGACGACGCCAGTCAGCGTGACGGCCAGCCGGACCTTGTCGTGCATCAGGTTTCGACGTGCAAGCGATGGCATCGCGACTCCCTTTGGTTAACATCGGACGATTATTGAACGACTACCGGTTACAGAACACCGTTAAGCCGTGGGCAAAAAAAGAGGCCAAGGTCACGTCGCAAGTCCATCCATCATCGTTCCGATCGTGCTGTCTATGAACGTGTCACGATCGACCCACGGAAAATCCGCGTGGCAGATGAGCAGCGCGGTGATGCCGTGCACGACGGCCCAGAGGCCCTGGCTTACTGTCTCGACGTCGCACGGCTTGAAGGCGCCGGACTCGACGCACGCCGTGACGGCGCGCCGAAGGAAGTCGAACGAAGCGTCGCCCGTGGGAAAAGCACCTTGTTCCGCCGCGACCTCGGCCGGCGGCAGGGGAACAATGAAGGTTATCCGGTAGTGATTCGGGTGCTCGAGACCGAAGTCTACGTACGCGCGAAGGCCCCGGCGGAGCATCGTGACGGGATCACCTTCAGTCTCTGCGATCTTGGAATGTACTTCGAGCAGCCGTGCAAAAGTCTCTTCGCACAGATGGACGAAAAGATCGGCCTTGTCACGGAAATAGAGGTAGATGGTCGTTGGCGAGTACTCGATCTTGTCGGCGATGCGCCGCATCGAGACCGCGTCGTAGCCCTCGGCGAGGAAAAGCTCCCGCGCCGCGTCCAGGATCTCCTGCCTGAGCGACTCCCGCTGCCGTTCCCGTCGTTCCCGGACTCCCACGCGCGACTCCTGAATCAGAAGAAGTTACTTAACGGTGTTAAGGTAGAGGGTCGTCAGGGTCCTGTCAACAGTTTCCTTGCCTCAAAGACTTCTGACTTTGCGTCTCCGCGGGAAAGCAGTTTGTCGCAGAGACGCTGGGAAGAGCTCGACGCCTGAAAGGACTCACGCACCTTCATCATCGTCGTCCCCGTTGACGCTTCGAATCGACACTCTCCGATCGGACTGCCCTCCGCTCCACCAAAGTCGAATCGCCTTCACCATCAGCGAGAGCGCGATCCACACCCCCATCACCGCAATCGGGACCGTCACGACGCGCGGCCAGAGCAATCCGACCGTGGCCAGAATCGCGAGAAAACCTGATGCGAGCAGCATCGGCTTCGCCTCAGCCGGACCCAGGGTCCGGTGATTGGTGATGGCCGACCCGACGGCGTTTCCTATTCCGATGGCGCCCGCGGCTGCCCGACCCGCGCTTCCCCGCCCAAGCGGCCGCACACGGCGAAGTCGCTTCCGCGGACGAATCGGACGGACCCTGTGCCGGTCGCTCAACACGATCTCGGTCGCGTTTTCGAGATCGTCGAGGTACATCTCCTCCATCGAGCCGGCAAACTCCTCATCGGCGACTACAACGTCGAGTTCCCAGTTGCCAACCCAGCTCATCAGATTCAGATTCGTCGAGCCAACCCGAGCGAAGCTCCCGTCCGAGACAGCCGTCTTGGCATGCAACATCGGACCGTTCCACTCGAAGACCCTAACGCCGGCATCGAGCAGCGTCCGGTAGCCCGTGCGCGAAAGCGCGCCGATCAACGCGATGTCGCTCGACTGCGGAACCAGCAGCCGGACGTCAACGCCGTCCAGCGCCGCCGAACGGAGCGCCTGGATGTAGCTCGTCGTCCCGACGAAGTATGCGTCCGTCAGCCAGAGCGATTCGCGGGCGCTCGCGGCGACGACCTGGTCCAGCCGGTAAAGACCTCCCATGGCCGGCATGCTGGGCACGACCCGCAATCTCGCGTCTCCGGTGGCTTCGATGTCGGAGCGCGCGGGCATCTCGGACTCCGGCAGCTCGGATCCCATCACCCGCCACGTTTGCGCAAAGGCCCGAGTGATATCCGCCACGGCGGGACCTGTCACGACGACGCCGGTGTCACGCCAGGGCTCGATTCCGCGATCCGGAAATCCGACCCATCGCTGTCCGACGCAAAGCCCGGTGACGAATCCGATTCGTCCATCCACGGCGATCATCTTGCGGTGATCCCGCTCGATCCAGCCGATTGGACTGTCGAACCGTGGAGGATTGAAACACCGCACCTCGACACCAGCCGCGCGCATCGTTCGCCAGAGTCTTCGCGACGACGTCCCGAGCGCACCGACCCAGTCGTACATCACGAGAACCCGCACGCCGGACCTGGCCTTCTCGGCCATCAGTGCCGCGAACTCTCGCCCGACCGGATCGTCGTGAATGATGTAGCTCTCGAAAAGGATCGACGACCGCGCGCCGGCCAGCGCCTCCATCCACTCGGGATAGTTCTCGGTTGCATCCTTGAGGACGCGCACCGAATTGCCATCAATGAGGTCCGAGCCGGTTATGCGCGTGAAGGCACGCTCTGCCAGCGAGTCGAGCAGGACGTTGTCGCTCTTTCGCTCGAGCGCGCCCCCGGAGCTCATTCGTCCCGCACCGCGCCCGCCAACACGATGGCAATCGTCCTCAGGAGTCGATCTGCCGTGTACGGTTTCTGCAGGAAAGCCTCGACGTGACCGAGCGAGCCCTCCGGATCGAGGGCGTGACCAGCAATGCCGCTCGTTGCGATGATCCGCACTGCAGGGTCGAGCTTTCGCAGCGCGCGGATCGTCATCGCCCCGTCCATCACCGGCATCATCATGTCGAGAACGACCAGGTGCACGGAGCCCGGCGTCCTGGCGTAGACCGCCACAGCTTCGGCACCATCGCTCGCGGTCTCGACGACGTACCCGTACTCCTCGAGCGTCCTGCGAGTCACGTCGCGAACAGGAGCCTCGTCGTCGACCACCAGAATCCGCTCTCCGCAGCCGCGAGGAAGCGGTTCCTCGCGCGCGTTCGCCGGCTGCAGTGCGACGTCCGCCGCCGGGATGTAGACACGGAACGTGGTACCGCGCCCCGGTTCGCTGTAGACGTTCACGAAACCTTCGTGGCCCTTCACGATGCCTATTACCGTGGAGAGGCCAATGCCGGTGCCCTTGCCCTGCTCCTTCGTCGTGAAGAACGGATCGAAGATCTTCCCGATGATAGCGTCCGGGATTCCAACGCCGGTGTCTTCCACCGAAATCGACACGAAACGGCCCGGTCGCGAATCGATGTTCATTCGAGAGTAATTCTCATCGACCGTCACATTCGCGGCCGAAACGATGAGGCGGCCACCGTTCGGCATTGCGTCACGGGCGTTGACTCCAAGGTTCATCAGGATCTGATAGAGCTGCGTCGGATCGCCACGCACCGTCCACAGGTCCGATCCAATGGACTGCGAGATCTCGATCGACTTGGGCAGTGTGTCCCGCAGGATCTTCACCGCTTCCTTGACGATGTGCTTCGGCTGCAGGACCAGGCGTTCGCCGGAAGCCCCCCGCGCAAACGTGAGCACCTGATTCACCATCTCGGAACCGCGCTGCGCGCTTGCCGCCAGCGTCTCGAGCAGGTCGAGCGACGTCTCGTCGTTCGTCCGCGTCTTGAGCAACTGGATGGACATCAGGATCGGCGACAGCACGTTGTTGAGATCGTGTGCTATGCCGCCAGCAAGCGTGCCGATGCTCTCCATCCGCTGCGCGCGAAGAAACTGGGCCTCGAGGCGCTTCTTCTCGGTCAGGTCGACCATCGCCGTCAGGATGCAGCGCTCTCCCGCCACCTCGATGATCTCTGCCGACGAGAGGACCGTTCGAATCGACCCCGATCGCGTCCGTAGCCGCGTCTCGAAGTTCTGGATCGAGCCCTCCAGGTTGAGACGGTTGACGTACTCGTCCCGATCGGCCGGCTCCGTCCATATCCCGATTTCCTCAGAGTTCCTCCCAATCACGTCTTCGCGCGGCGCGCCTATCAGCTGCAAAAAGCAGTCGTTGACGTTGATGAAGGTGCCGGTTTCGAGCCCCGTGATTGCCATCGGGTGCGGGCTGCCGTCGAACGCCCGGGCAAAGCGCTCCTCAGACCGGATCAGCTCTTCTTCGTATGCTTTTCGACCAGTGATGTCGTATCGAATGGCCACGAACCTGTACGGCTCGCCCTTCCGATCGACGCTTGGAACGATGGTCGTGTCGACCCAGTAGTAGCTTCCGTCTTTTGCCCGATTCTGGATCTCGTCGCGCCAGACCTTGCCCGCGAGGATCGTCGACCACATCTCCTTGAAGAACGATTTCGGATGGCGTCCGCTGTTGATGATGCGGTGATCCTGGCCGAGGAGCTCGGCTTCCGAGTACTTCGAGATCTCGCAGAACTTGTCGTTCACGTAGAGAATCCGACCGCGCCTGTCGGTCATCGCGACGATGGCCGACGCGTCGAGAGCGTGATTGATCTCGTGCAACTCCTGCTCTGATGCCTCGAGCGCGCGTCCCTTGGACTGCAGCTCGGTGTTGTCTCGCGCAACGATCACCCGACCCATGCCGGAGAGATCCTCGGAAACCGCGACGTCACACTCGAGCGTTTCTCCACGCGGAAGCGAAAAGACCACCGGCAGTCGCGACCGCTCGCCTGGACCAGGAATCGCCGACGCGTCGCCGTCGGCGAGGAACTTCGCTACCGGCCGGCCGACGATGGAAGCCCGCCGTCGTCCCAGCATCTTCACGGCAGCCGGATTGGCATCCCTCACGACGCCTTCGTCGTCGAGAATGAGCACCGCGTCGAAGGACGTGCCGAAGACCGCCTGAAACGGCGTCACGCACGGCGCTTCCTCGACGGCCGAAGGTCGCGCATCCGCTTTGCGATCGGCCCCGCTCATTTCGCCACGCCGTGTCGCGTAAAGTCAGCGAGATCGGGATCGCGCTTCTCGAGCAGCTCCTCGAATACTTCCCATCCCTTCTTCTCGACGAACTTCGCCTCGGCGTAGGTGACCGGCACCAGCCAGACGATCGCCGTCGGCGGGTCCGATCCGCGCCACACCGCGAGCTTCTCGTCGTGATACACGGGATACGTGGCATAGAGTGCGACGAGACGCGAACCAGGTGCAATCGGCTCGTCGAGCGACAACACCGCCCCTCGCATCAGTCCGAAGCCGCTCTCGAGAACCTGACCGGCTGCCCATCGGAGTACCCTCGCCGCGTCGAAGTCCTTGTCGCAACAGAGGAGGAACTCCTGCCGCGTGTCTCCTTCGTCGAATCGACGCAATGGCTCGGCTGCAAGGCCGCGCGTGACGAATGTCGACGTCCCTTCGAACGGCTGGTCATCGTACCTGAGAACGTCGATGGTCCGCGGCACGTCATCGCCAGACGCCTCGTAGACGGCCGCCGGTGGACCGAGCGTCTCGTCGAGAAAGGCGTCGAAAGTCGCGGCGCACTCGTGTGGCCCGAGGCCCTCCCAGGTGCCGTCGAAGTCCCCGTCATCGTCGTGCTCAGCCTCGTCGTCCAGGGCCACGTCGTATGCATCCGCCACATCCTGCGAGAAGCAGACGAAGACCACCCTGTCGATGCCCTCAACGCTGCCTAGATACCCGCACACCGCATCGACGGCCACCGCGGCGGCCTGGTCGACCGGATACCCGTAGACTCCGGTGCTGATCGCCGGAAACGCGATCGATCGCGCGCCGAGTCCGATCGCGACCTCCAGACTTCGCCGATAGCACGATGCGAGCAGCTCGGCCTCGCCCGACGAGCCACCGCGCCATACGGGTCCAACGGTATGTATGACGTGCCGTGCTGGGAGCGCATACCCGCCCGTTGCCTTTGCATCGCCGGTCGCACAGCCGCCCAGCGTCCGGCATTCGGCCAGGAGCTCGGGTCCGGCCGCCCTGTGTATGGCGCCGTCGACTCCTCCGCCGCCGAGAAGCGACTCGTTTGCTGCATTGACGATCGCGTCAACGTCGAGCGTCGTGATGTCGCCGATCAGGATTTCGAGGGTAACCGAGGCTTCGTGTGTTTCATTCATTTCCCGAAACTATGCACGCCGAAACGCGAACTGAAAAGGCCGGAGACCGGCCGCACCTCGCTTGACACGCCAGTGGCCTCAATCGTCTGATGGGCCTGTCGGCAGCGATCCAACTCTAGTCTTGCGCTCTATGACCTTCGTGCCGTTGTGTTCTCTGTATGCCAACGGCAATGGCGTTGCCATACAGAGAGCACAGAAGCACGAAGGTCACAGAGCGCACAGGCAGTCTCTTCATAGCTCTCCCAAACCGAGATCCCAATCAATGCAATGACGCCTGCTCCGGAATCGCTTCGTCGTGACCTGACGCGGACCGGCATCGGACTGCTCGTCGTGAACGGACTCATCGGCGCGGGAATCTTCGGCCTGCCGTCGGAAGCCGCCAGGCTTGTCGGCGGCTTCAGCCCCTGGCTGTTCGTCATCTGCGGTCTGGTAATGGCGACGGTGATGCTCTCGTTCGCGCAGGCCGCGAGCTATTTCGATGCGACCGGTGGGCCGATTCTCTACACATGGACCGCGTTCGGGCCGTTCGTCGGCTTTCAGACCGGTTGGATCCTCTACGTCGGCCGAGCCACGAGCATCGCCGCAAACGTCAACCTGCTCGCCGCATATCTCGGCAGCCTGATCCCCGGCGCCGACGTCGGCCCGGGCCGGCTCGCGGTTCTCATATTGACCGTGGTCGTCTTCACGGCCATCAATTTCGTCGGAGTGAAGTCGAGTGTCGGGACGATTGCCGCAATCACCATTCTCAAGCTCGCGCCGCTCGTCGTGCTCGTTTTCGTCGGTGTCACGTGGATTCGGGGTGAGGCGGTGGTTCCCGACGGACTCCCGAGCTACTCGAGCTTTGGCGAGGCGATGCTGCTCATCGTCTACGCCTTCATCGGATTCGAGGGAGCCCTGATACCCGCCGGCGAAACGCGGCAGCCGGAGCGGTCGATTCCGATCGCCCTCATCGTCACGGGGCTGGCCACGACCGTGCTCTATGTCCTGGTGCAGTCGGTCGCCGCAAGCGTGCTCCCGGATCTTGCGTCGTCGAAGCGTCCCTTGGCGGACGCCGCCGGCGCCATTTTCGGTACGGTCGGAATTCTGGCCATAACGGTGGCCGCCGCCGTTTCGATACTCGGGAACACCGCGGCTTCGATGCTGACCGCTCCGCGAATGACGTATGCCATGGCCCGCTACGGCACTCTCCCCTCACCGCTCGCAGCCGTGCACGAGCGTTTTCTCACGCCGCACGTCTCGATTCTGCTCTACGGAGTCCTGTCGCTCAGTCTCGCGCTGTCGGGCACATTTGCCTGGCTTGCTGGCATGAGCTCGCTCGCCCGCATCATCGGGTACGGCCTCTGCATCGCGACACTGCCCCGACTGAAGGCAAGATTCGGAGACCGGCCTGGAGCGCTTCGGCTTCCTGGAGGAATGGTCATTCCGATCCTCGCGTTTCTCGTTTGCATATGGCTCGTGATGCAGACGAAGCTCGATGCCGTTCTCGTAACGGCCGGGTTCGTGGCTGCGGGTACTCTTATGTACGCGCTGTCGCAGCGCCGCCGCTCGGCCGCCGGCGCGGCGGAATCGGGGCCGTGAGCTAAAGGGGAGCCAGCTCGCTTCAATCAAAGCGAGCCGACGCGCTAAACTGCCGCCGTTCCCCCGAACCTTGAGTTCCCGCAACCGGAGCCCGAATGCGCAGCCCGTTTCGCCCGGACAACTCGCCGGTTGCCGCACCTCGCAGGTCTCGTGGTCTTCCGGCACTCCGGCCGGTTGCAGCCTCGCTCATTGCCGTGGCCGCGTGTCTGACGATCGTCGTCACGCCTCCTGCCGTTGCAGCGACCAGGCAGTCGGAGGCTCATACGCCTGCGAGGACCGATGAACGCTACCTCAACGCCGTCGTGCGTCTGCTCGTCGCGTCAACTTCGGCTCCGTCTGCAATCGGAATTCTTGCGGAGCGCCAAGGAGACACGATTTCCGAGGCAGCGACTCACTCGGACCGGAAATCCACTGACCCCGCAATCTCGGCCGACGCATTGATCGTGTCCAGCGTTGCGCGGCATCTCGTCGCAATCCTTGCAGTCGATCAGCTGATCGAGGCGGGACAGTTGCGAGCCTCCGAGCGGGTCGGATCGATTCTACCGGGCTTCCGCCCGCGCGGCCGGTTCGGTGGAGCGATGCGCATTTCCGATCTCGTGTCGCACCGCAGCGGACTGGTGCGGTTTCCGGCCGATACTAGTTCGCGGTCTGCGGCAGTGATGTCTCTCGCGCGTTCCGGGTTCGTCGCCGAGCCGGGCTCGCTGCCGAAGCCGGCAGTCTCGGACACCGTGCTCATCGAGCGGATCATCGAGGATCGAGTCGGACGACCTTACGAGCGATGGGTCGAGGAAGAGGTGCTGCGTCCTCTCGGCGTCTCGCGAGTGCAATTTCCGCAGCCGGATTCGTCGAAGCTCGCAGTGTTCGGCGGCCAGATCCGGACGATCGACGGGCGAATCCTTCCGATCGATTCGGCTCCTCCGTTTGCACTTCTCATCTCGGCCAGGGGCCTGGCCGAGATTGCGAATGCGCTCGCCGAGCGGCCACGCGCCATCGCGTACCTCGGCGATCCCAGGACCGTCGGCTCCGGACGCCAGGTCGTGGAAATCGCGGATGGCGACGCCGGTTCGACCTGGGCCATCGCCACGGAGCTCCGCGCCGAGAGGTCGGTCGTCATGGTGGTAGGCGCGGGCCGCTTTGAAGGCGCAGCAGTCGGAGCAGCGAGCGAAGCTCTACTCGCCGGGTCGACTGACAGGCCGCTCCCGGACGTTCGGTCCGGTGAAAGTGCGTCTCCACTCCGACTCCCCGTGGGCCGCTACGACTCGTGGAGCGGCGCGTTCACGCTTGGCACGTCTGGCGATTATGTCGCGGCCACTCCTGCGACAAGTGGACGCGTGTCCCTCTTCGCTCCATTCGGTCCTTTGTTCATGCCAATCGACGGCCGCGATTCGCTTCGCATCGTCGCGGACGATCGCATCGAGCTCGGGAACTCGACGCTCACCAGAATCCGCGATGTTCAACCGGCGGCAGCGTCCGCGATGGTGAAAACGATCGTCGGCGAGTATGGACCAGAGCAGGACGTCGTCTACGTCCTCGAGCGCGACGGGAGACTGGCACTGCTCCACGACTGGCGCTGGATCGCGGATCTTCAGAGGGAAGGCAGGGACGTCTATCGCATCAGCGGCGAAACGCCGCTTGCGCGTGAGCGCGTGACTCTCGTGCGCGAACGCGGCGCGGTGCGCGCGATCCGAATCTCGGGTCGCGAATATTTGCGACGCGCCGTCGGTCCTGAATCGGGACAGGCGCAGCTCCGAATCAAACCAGTTCGTCCAGTGTCGGAGCTTCTCGAAGAAGCAAGGCGCGCGAGTCCGCCAACGCAGAGCGGTGACTTCAATCCGACCGATCTCGTCGAGCTCACGACCCTGGATCCCACGATCCGACTCGACGTGCGTTACGCAACGACGAACAACTTCCTGTCCTCGGTGTTCTATTCGCAGGCACGCGCGTTCCTGCAGCGCCCCGCTGCCGAAGCCGTCGTGCGCGCGAACAGGCGACTTCGCGAGCGAGGCTACGGATTGCTCGTTCACGATGCCTACCGGCCCTGGTACGTCACGAAGGTCTTCTGGGAGGCCACTCCCGCCGACAAGCATGTATTCGTCGCCAATCCGGCAAACGGCTCGCGCCACAATCGCGGATGTGCCGTGGACCTGACGCTCTACGAACTGAGAACCGGGCACGTGGTCGAGATGGTCAGCACGTACGACGCGACGACCGACCGCGCCTATCCCGACTATCCTGGAACGACAGCACTTCAGCGCTGGTATCGTCAGTTGCTGCGCGCGGCAATGGAGTCGGAAGGGTTTACAGTCTACGAAGCCGAGTGGTGGCATTACGACTTCAGGGACTGGCGGAGGTACCGAATCGAGAACACTCGCTTCGAGGAGCTCGGTATCCCGGCTCGTTCGGGTCAATCTCAACGCAATCTCAGGAGGAACGAATCGTGGGACTCATTTCCGAGTTCAAGGAGTTTGTCAGCAAGGGCAATGTGCTCGACCTGGCCGTCGGCGTCGTCATCGGAGCCGCCTTCGGCAAGGTGACGGGCTCGTTCGTTACCGACATCCTGACCCCGCCGCTCGGTCTCATACTCGGCGGCGTCGATTTCAAGGCGCTCAAGTATGCGATCGGCGGGACGGCTGAAGCGCCGGTGACGATCAACTACGGGCTGTTCATTCAGTCGACCATCGACTTCCTCATCATCGCCTTCGCGATCTTCCTTGTGATCAAGGCCGCGAACTCGCTTCGGCGCGCGAAGGTAGAAGCGCCCGCAGCGCCATCCGCCGAAGAAACACTGCTCACCGAGATCCGCGACCTCATCAAGGCGCGCGGTGTCTAGCAGGTCGGGGCAGGCCTGCGGCGGTGGTCACTCCGACGTTCGGGCCAACTCCTCGAACAAACATCGGAGCGCCACGCGGTCCAGGCGGTCCCCTACATGGGCCCGCTGAATCCGGACGAGTCGCATCTCGGCGGGACCGATGGACCAGCAGTCCGAAGGCTCGATCGCCTCGACTGGTCCACCGTGGTCGTTCAGCGGACAGATGTCCCGGTACTCGACGACCTCTCCGTCCTGCTCGTCCAACCAGCGCAGGGGAAGACCCTGCGTCCGGCAGACATACGGACGCGACTCGTAGATTCGGCACCCACCGGCATCGTCGAGGAAGGCGCAGGCTCCTTCCGGATGGGGTTCGGCGCCTGCAAGCCGGCGGCCGACGTCTCGCCGGATCCGGTCGGCTTCGACCTCGAATACCGTCAGTCCATCGACGCAGCAATCCGAGCAGCCCAGCCGACACGTGATCCGGTCGCCGAGCCGGCCGGAAATCTCGGCGACCTCGCGATCCACGTCAGCGTGCAGCTGCTCGATTGATTCGTGGGCTTCTTCGTGTCCCGCGCCCGAAGGCCGTTTGTCCCCGTTCGTCGTCACGCCGCAACCATACGCGGGTGTCGGGTTTCCAGCGAGTGGTCGGGGCCAGCGCCTTTCACCAGGCACCGATCCAATTGGCGGACCGGAGGCGAATCGGAGCGCATCAGCGACTCTTGTCGAGTGCCTTGCGTTTGCGGGTCCAGGCTGCAAAGCCGGGCCAGTCCTCGGATGTTATGGCCCACCGTTCGTGATCGCGCCAGCGCCCGCGAATCTTCAGGTACCGGGGCGAGAAGCCCTCCAGCCGAAACCCCAGGGCGCGCGCGATGGCGATCGACGGCTCGTTGCCTGGCTGGATGTTGGCTTCGATCCGGTGCAACGCAAGCCTGCGAAAGGCGTGCTGAACGAGCAGTGCAACGCCCTCCGTGATGAGACCGCGACCGGCGAACGGAATGCTTCCCACATAGCCAAGGTACGCGTTGCGAAAATTCCCGAGCGCGATCTGACTCAACGCTGCGTAGCCGACGATCGCTCCCGAGCAACGCTCGGTGACGAGCACCGTAAAGTTTGCGGCGTCCGAGTTCCGATCGACCAGCGCCACGAACTGCTGCTCCGTCGACGGCGGCGACGCAAGTCCGCGGTAGAGCCGTCGGCTTGCGTGAACCAGGCGGACGAACTCTCGTGAGTCGTCCGTTATTGGCCTTCGGATGGCTGCCGCTCGTCCTTCGGCGAGCACGTCAGGTCGCAGTTCGGCGCCCGCAGGCTCGCGGACACGCGCCTTCGAGGTTTGATTCATGACTTTTCGTCGATCGCTGTCACGGGCGGCCGCCGCACTAAAAAGACCAGATGCTCGAGGTTGGCGAAGGTCGTCGACCGTACTACCGACATGCCGATCGACCGCGCGACGGCCTGGGAAGGCGCGTTCACGGGCCGAACGAGCGAAATGACGTGGCTCCGATTCAATGATCCGAATGCGAAGTCTCGAACTCCGGCAGCCGCTTCGCTCGCAATCCCCTTTCGCCAGTGGGCGCGGGCAACGAGGTATCCGATCTCGGGCTCCAGGACGCCATCGATCAGCTGGGGAACGAGGCCGACCTGTCCAACCGGTTCGCCAGTCTCGGTGAGCTCCACGAGCCAGAGGCTGTGACCGTGGTTCTCGTACTGGGCCAGTCGGCGATCGATCCACCCTGCAGACTCTTCGCGAGTCAGCGGCTTCGGATAGAACCGCATGGTCTCGGGATCGCCGAGCATCCCCGAGACGAAGTCCAGATCGTCATGCGACATCCGTCTGAGACGAAGTCGTTCGGTAGTGAGCACCCAGGACACGCGGCCAGTGTCGCCATTCCGCCATCGGCGTGCAACTCGCAATTCACGAGCGCGTCAGGCTTCGTCGCTTGGAGGCAACGGCTCGAGTCGTCCGGTAGTGGATCCGCTCTAGCCTCGTCCAGTCCACCGACCTTGAATGAGCGGAAGCTCTGAAAGCGCCGGAGGCGCGAAAGAACCTGAGCCCACGGCGCAAGCCGTGGGTCAACGACGAGTCCGGGCAGAGCCCCGCAAGGGCGTTCGACCGCGGAGCGGTCGAAGGAAATAGCCGTGGGTCGCGGGGGCGAGTCCGGGCAGAGCCTCGCAAGGGGCGTTCGACCGCGGAGCGGTCGACTGGAGTTTGGCCTACTGGGAAGCAAAAAGAACCGCGGGTGCAAGGGAGTCGCTG
>CAZQBW010000066.1:0-21986 GCA_964591515.1 uncultured Clostridia bacterium | reverse complement strand
ACTGCCGCGACACTGCAAAGACGGTGGCGGAGTACTACCGTCGAACTGAAGACGCATTCTTCGACGCTCTCGTACGAGCGCGCGCCCAGGGGGACATCGACTCTCCGACTGGCGACCGATCGCTGGCGCGCTTCATCACGTGCACCCTTCAGGGTCTGCAGGTTGTCTCGAAGGTCTCAACCGACCGACAGGCAATCGACGACATCGTCGGCGTGCTAATTGCCGCA
This sequence comes from uncultured Clostridia bacterium, assembly GCA_964591515.1. Taxonomy (GTDB): domain Bacteria; phylum Acidobacteriota; class Blastocatellia; order UBA7656; family JADIYM01; genus JADIYM01. Next base: position 21,759 of record CAZQBW010000066.1, on the reverse strand, counting down.
CTCGGACCAGCGCGGCCTCGAATCTCCCGGACGGCTTGAACGCCTGTCCGGCCCCCGCGCGGCGGTTTCGGCGCGCGACACCTTTCTGGGAGGAAAACATGGCGGACGACGCGAAGTACGTGACCTTGACCGATGGTAATTTTGACGCGGAAGTGATCAACAGCCCGGAACCCGTGCTTGTTGATTTCTGGGCGACCTGGTGCGGCCCGTGTCGCGCAATCGCGCCCGTCATCGAAGAACTTGCCGGCCAGTTCCAGGGCCGAGTGAAGGTTGGAAAGATGGACGTCGACGACAACAGCGCGACGGCCAACCGCTTCAACATCCGATCGATCCCGACGCTGCTCTTTTTCAAGAACGGTCAGGTCGTGGATCAGATCGTCGGTTCGGCGCCGAAGAGCTCCCTCGAGACCCGGCTGAACTCGCTCATCGGCTGATCGACACCCGGCAGAAGACCGGAGCGTCGCGGATTTTGCGGATGGCGCGGATTGAGAGGGTCTGAATGTTCCCGTCTTTCAGATCCACTCAATCCGCCGAATCCGCGAGATCCGCGTTGCTCTTCTGGATCGACGACGAGCTCGACAGCCCGTCGTAGCTACGCTTCGAGCAACGAGTAAGTAACGATTGCCGGCGGCCCTTCCGCGAGTTCCGGCAGAACAGCGAACGCCGCAGCGATGTGCGCCGATTTGAGATGCTCGTCGAGCGCCTCTTTCGAAGCCCACCTTTCATAGAAGGCGAAAGCACACGGATTTTCCGTCGCCTGATGGGCGTCGTACTGCAGGCACCCCTCTTCCGCCTTCGTCGCCGCGACGAGCGTTCGAAGCACCTCAGCAAACTCTGCCTCTCGGCCGGCCTTGGCTCGGACATGCGCTAGAACGACGATCATCAGTGCACCTCTGGATTGGAATGAGGATTCGCCAAGCGGTCATCTTGCCCTATGAATCGGCCGCCGTCGACGGTTTTCCTTCTTCCTTCTTTGCCAGCAGCGGATGTCTGGGACAGAATGGCGGCCGTCACGATCCCCCAGAAAGAGGAACCCACTATGAGTAAGCTCACCGAGTCCCCGGCATGGCAGGCCCTGCTCCGCCATCACTCCGAGATGAAGCCCGTTCACATGCGCGACCTGTTTGCTGCGGACTCAGGCCGCTTCGACCGGTTCTCGCTCCGGTTCGAGGATATCCTCCTCGACTACTCCAAGAATCGGATCACCGATGAAACGATGCAGCTGCTTCGCAACCTGGCCGCGCAGGCCGACGTGAAGGGCTGGACCGAGAAGATGTTCACCGGCGAGAAAATCAACATCACCGAAGACCGCGCGGTCCTTCACGTCGCGCTGCGTAACCGTTCGAACACGCCTATCGTCGTCGACGGTGAAGACGTCATGCCCGCGGTCAACGCCGTGCTGGCTCACATGCGATCGTTCACCGAGGCCATTCGCTCGGGCGAGTGGAAGGGTTACACGGGCAAGGCCATCACGGACGTCGTCAACATCGGCATCGGCGGATCGGATCTCGGACCGGTAATGGTGACCGAGGCGCTCAAGCCATTCGCCAAACGCGATCTTCACGTGCATTTCGTCTCGAACGTCGACGGCACGCACATGGCCGAGACGCTGCGCGATCTGAGCCCCGAGACGACGCTCTTCATCGTGGCATCCAAGACCTTTACGACTCAGGAGACGCTCACGAACGCGCAGACGGCCCGCACGTGGCTTCTTGCCGCCGCGGGGGACGAGTCAGCGGTCGCCCGGCATTTCGTTGCGCTGTCGACGAATGCGGCCGAAGTCTCGAAGTTCGGCATCGACACGGCGAACATGTTCGAGTTCTGGGACTGGGTCGGCGGACGATATTCGTTCTGGTCGGCAATCGGCCTCTCGATCGCGGTTTCGATCGGCATGGACAACTTCGAGGAGTTGCTCGCCGGCGGTCACGCGATGGACCAGCACTTCCGCACGGCGCCGATCGAAGAGAACCTGCCCGCGACGCTCGCGCTCGTCGGTATCTGGTACAACAATTTCTTCGGTTCCGAGACGGTGGCGATCCTGCCGTACGACCAGTACATGCACCGCTTCTCGGCCTATTTCCAGCAGGGCGACATGGAGAGCAACGGCAAGTCCGTCAATCGCGCCAGCGAAACGGCCGACGTGTCGACCGGTCCGGTTATCTGGGGCGAGCCCGGCACGAACGGACAGCACGCCTTCTACCAGTTGATCCACCAGGGCACGAAGCTCATTCCCGCGGACTTCATCGCGCCGGTCGAGACCCACAACCCGGCCGGAGAACACCACGCCATCCTGCTGTCGAACTTCTTCGCGCAGACCGAGGCGTTGATGCGCGGCAAGACGGCTGACGAAGCGAGGTCGGAGCTTGTGGCTGCCGGAATGTCCGGTGACGCTCTCGAGCAGCTTGTCCCCCACAAGGTCTTCCAGGGAAACAAGCCGACCAATTCGATCCTGATTCAGAAGCTGACGCCAAGGTCGCTCGGTTCCCTCGTTGCGCTGTACGAACACAAGATCTTCGTCCAGGGCGTGATCTGGAACATCAACTCGTTCGATCAGTGGGGCGTCGAACTGGGCAAGCAGCTGGCCAAGGCCATCCTTCCTGAGCTGGCCGGCGATGCAGAAGTCACTTCGCACGATGCATCGACGAACGGCTTGATCAACGACTTCAAGGCCCGGCGGCCGAAGGGGTAACCCACCTGGAGCGAACGCGGGCCTCCGTGTGCTCCGTGCCTCCGTGGTCTCCGTACGGCTACGCCATTGCCGTTGGCGTACAGAGATCACCGAGGCACTGAGCAGCACAGAGCCATTAGGGATTCCGATCCTTCGAAGCGATCGCGTAGACTGCCCGACGATGAACCCCACGACTCCAGGTGCGACCGACCTCGTGGTCACTCCGTCGGGCCCTACTCGAGAGGACGTTGCGGCCCGAGCGGCGGAGCTTCTCGCCATCGAGTCAACGCTGACTGAGCGTAACGCCTACCTCGTCGCCTTTCGCGCCGAGCTCGTCGCATTCGAAACCCGTTACCTTCGCGCCGTCCGTTCCCGCTACGTCGAGCTCGACCGGCTCGAGGCCGAAATCCTGACGGCAATGTCGGTAATGTCCCCTGACGACCTGGATCTCTCGGAACGTGCCGCTCTTGCGCGCGCACGCGCGGCAGCCTCGGCGGCCGACTACGGCGAAGACTTCCCCGAAGCTGACGTCTCCAGCTGTCACACGCCATCGACGGCACTCAAGCGCCTCTTTCGCAGGATCGCCTTCGAGATGCACCCGGATCACGCCGACGACGAAGACGAGGCAGAATTCCGCCACGAGCTGATGATCGAGGCGAATCGAGCGTACCGAGAGGGCGACCACGGTCTGCTTCAGTCGCTGCTTTCCGACCTCGACGTCGACGCCGACGCCGGGAGCGAAATGTCGCGCCTTCTTCGCAGACTCTCTGTCGCCGAGAGACGGCTTGCGGATGTCGAACGCGAGATCGAAACCCTGGAGCAGTCGGAGTTCCACGATCTCTGGCGAGAGGCGCTCGAAGGAGCACGACAGGGCCGTGACCTCATCGGAGAGAAACTCGCCGAGCTCGACCGCAAGATCCGGAAGCAGCAGTCGCGGCTCGACCTCCTCGAACATGTCACCTGACGTGCACGACGAGGTTCTCGACGCGAATTCGTCCGGTAAGCACGGGGAGCAACGATGATGCCCCGTGCCGGACGCCCCCTTCCGGCATGGGTGGTGATTCTCGTCGGTGTCGCCGCCGTCGGACTGCTGATTGCTTCGGCACGATCCTGCAAATCTCCTCCCGCGCTCGGCCCCGAGGTCCCTCCGGGCGATTCTCGACGCAGGAGCGAGCCTCCCGGACGCCGTTCGATCGCGGACGGCTGGCAGACGCACGCCGTGCTCGGCTTGCCGAGCGACGCTGCCGAAACGACACCCGAGGACTACCTCATCCAGCGCCCGCAGTACGTGCTGTCATACAACCAGCGACGCGGGATTCCGAACTGGGTGGCCTGGCATCTCGAGGCGTCGGATCTGGGTCCGGCGCCGCGCTCCGACTTCGAACCGGATTCGTCCCTGCCGGACGGATTCTATCGAGTCACGCCCAAGGACTATCGCGGCAGCCAGTTCGGCCGGGGACACCTCTGTCCGTCCGGCGACCGGACGGCGACTCGCCAGGACAATGCCGCCACGTTCCTTATGACGAACGTCCTGCCGCAGGCCAACGACAACAACCAGGGGCCCTGGAACGATCTCGAGATCGCCTGCCGCGAAATGGCGAAGGACGGTCTCGAGCTCTACATCGTCGCTGGCGGTTCCGGTCCGTTCACGCAGCTTCGGACCAGCGCAAGGGTCTTTGCACCGGAGTCGGTCTGGAAGGTCGCAATTGCAATTCCCGTCGGGGACGACGATGTCCGGCGCACCGACAGCTCGGCACAGGTCATCGCAGTGTCGATGCCGAATCGGGATGGCATCCGTGAATTGGACTGGAGGACCTACCTGACTACGGTCGACGCGATCGAGCAAGCGACCGGTCTCGACTTCTTCGCCGAGCTGCCGGATGAGATCGAATCTGAGCTCGAGTCTCGCGTGTCCATCGATCGCAGTCGTCCGTAATTCGGCATTGCGAGAAGCGCTTTGGAGTGTGGCGTGCAGCGCCGCTTTGGATTCCGGTCTTCGCGGTAGACGAAAGGAGAATCCAAAGCGGCGATTCTCGCCGCACTCCAAAGCGCTTCGCGCATTGCCTCACGTCTCGACGACGCTCGTCTGAACGCCCACGATGCGGCCGTCGCGTGCTCGACCGAGGAGCCAGACGTCGATAGAGCGATCGCCGATTCGGAAGACTCGCGCGTCGGTCAGCCGGCGCTGCAGGATCCGCTCGAGCCGGCGGAATCGCCGCGCCATCTCCGCATCACGACCGTCGTGCCAGTCGCGACGCCGGCCAAGAGGCTCGAAGAACTCGCGCAGAGACTGCTCCTCAATCCGGGTCTCGACGTCTCGCCCGACGAGACGAAGCACATCCTGCGCAGTCAGTAAGCTTCCCAACGGTACTCGAAACTCGACGGCGACCACCGGGGCGTCCGTCTCGCTCGTCACTACGAGGCCGTTGCAGGCTCGGGCAATCGAATCGAGCAGTGGATCTGAACCTCGCACGCTGGACGATCCTCCGGCCGCAGTCTCTCACAACCGCAACCGATCAACGCGCAAACGACCGGACGTCGAGCTGTCCTCGACGTCCGGTCGTTCGCAGACCGCATCGGGCAGCCCTTACGCAGCCGGCTTGGGGGCGGCGCGCTGCCACTTCGAGTCCGGGTTCCAGGTTGGAACGTCCGCCGCGTTTGCCACTCTGAGCGCCACGACGAGGCCGATGGACGCCGTCGTCCTGGCTCCACCCCAGTTCCAGTTGTCGCCGACAACGTCCGTGACCTGGTGATAATCGGTCTCGAGCCACGTCCGCGCCCGCGAGATCCACTGCTGCTCGTCACCACCCGGTGCACCGAGCAACATCAACGCAGGTATGCCCTTCTTGACGAACTCGTAGTGATCGGACCTGAGGAACGCCTTCTCTTCCGGCATCGGATCCGGCACGACGCGCGCGCCGAATGCCGGCGCGACGGCATCGAGCATCGGTCCGAGCGACGAGAACTCGCCGCCGAATCCGACCACGCGCTCGACCGGTCCGTAGATCTCGGTCCCGATCCCGTCAAAGTTGATGTTCGCCGCGATGTCAGCCAGAGGCCACGTCGGATGCTCCGCCCAGTACTTGGCGCCGAGCAGTCCGTGTTCCTCGCCACAGACCGCCAGGAAGACGATCGATCGCTTCGGCCGAGTCTTCAGCTTCGCGGCAGCCTTCGCGATCGCGAGCATCTGCGCTACGCCCAAAGCATTGTCGGCCGCGCCCGCATACGCCCTTCCGTCGGCCGCAAGACCGTACGCATCGTAGTGCGCGGTGAATACGACTGCCTGCTTCGACAGCACTGGATCCGAACCTGGCAACACGGCCGCCACGTTACTCCCCTTCACTTCCTTGCGCTCGACGGAGGCGACGAACTTCACCGTTGCTCCAAGCGACTTCGAGACAGGCTCGCCGGCAGCCGCCCTCGCGGCTACCTCGTCATAGTTCGCGCCCGCTGCAGCGAAGAGACTCTTCGCCCCCTCCGGTCCCGCGAGAGCGATCGGCGGCAGCGGAAACGGCATCCCGGGAGCGCCGGCAAGCGCCACACTGCGACGCGAGAGGTAGTCGGCGACCGCCGAAAAGGGCCGCCCTCCCGAACTGAATCCGACGATCACCACGGCCGCCGCACCCTTCGAGATGATGTTCGAGAACACCGCCATCTGGTTGCTCGCCTTGGCCCACACCTTCTCGTCTACACCGGTTGGACGGCCCGCGAAGAGCAGTACGACCTTTCCCTTCACGTCGATGCCAGCGTAGTCGTCGCGTTTGAGCTCCTCGCTGACGACGCCGTACCCGGCAATCACGGCTTCGCCCTCGATGCGTTTCACCTCATCCGGAAACGGGGGCGCGATCACGTAGTCCTTTCCGAACACGAGCCGCGTTCCGTTGACCTCGAGCGTCGTTTCGGCCGCGATCGTTCGCGCGACGAAGGGCACCTGCTGCAGGTAAGTGTTGTTGTCTCCGCAAGGCTTCAAGCCGGCCTTCGACAGATGCTCGGCAATGGCCGCCGCGGCCCGTTCGCCGCCGGGCGCCCCCGTTGCACGGCCTTCCATCCCAGGCGCTGCGAGCTCGATGGTGACGTCGCGGATGTCCCGCTCCGTTACGTCCTTCACGGCGTCCTGCTCGGAACGCGAGATTGCAGTCGCCGCGACCGGCTTGGCGACCGCCGGTGATTGGACGGCAATCGCGGGAGCTGAAAGTGCAAACGCAGCGATGACGAGCACGAGCGTCTGGAGAGTAGGCCGAAGTCGGATCATTGGGTGCGTCTCCGTAGCAAAAGTGTGACCGGACTATACGGATCGCGAGGCTCATAGTTGCCTCCATTTTCGGCGAAAGGTGATACGCGCGAACGTGCCAACCTTGAGCGACGGGCCGTGAACCGGCATCCTCGTCGGGATGGACCGGACCCCAAGTCAGTGGCAGGCGGCACTCTTTCCCGAGGCTACGACGCTTCTCGCGGACCTGCTTGCCGAGAAAGCCAGGACGCTTCGTGAACTCGGCGCGCGTTCTGCGAACGACGCCGAACGGCTCGGATACGTCTGCATTCGTCCGGATCGGCCGCGCAAGCACGCCGCGCTGTTCGTCCGGGTCCAGGACATCCCGTCTTTCGAGGACGCTGCCGAAGCCGTTGCCGATCACCGGCGCGCGAAACGCCGGCACGAGGCGGATCGTCTCGAGCGGCGCCGACTCGAGATCGAACGCCTACTCGATCCGTATCCGTGGCTGACCGCCGACGAACGTGCCGCACTTGCCAAGCGGATCGAGTCGTCCGATGCCCGAACCGTAACGAGAGAGTCCATCGAGAACATGCTGGTCCCCAAAAGACTCACGCGCGCGATCGACGGTCTCACCGGCGTTCGCCTCGGCACGACGAACATCCTCGTGACCGGCGACGTGCGGTTCACCGCCTTCGGAAGGGACATCGTCCAGCGCGACGTCGATCTGGCTGTCATACCCATCGATGACCAGCTCCGCCCGCTGCTTCTCGCCGCGGATCTCGCCGACTTTCGCGACGCCGTGACGCGGTTGGCGGCCTACGGGCGCGACGCCGGCATCTCCGCACTTCGACAGTCGATCTACGAGCGCGTCGCCGAGGCTTCCGAGCTCATCGACGAGACGACGGCGCTCGTCGATGGAGACGAGGAGGAGGCCCAGTCCGTGCGCCAGCTCCTGAGTGCCTCGGCAATCGAGCGGTTCGAAAAACCCGGCGGTCGCGCACTGGGCCGGGTACTGCCGGCACTTCGCGAGATTGCCCGTGATGCCATCTGGTCGCGGCGGAAGGAAGCGCTGCGCCTCGACCGCGCCTCGCACGCCGGTTCGTGGACGCTCGCAGGCGAGCGAAAGGCGGCGCTGCTGGCCTACGTCCTTCGGGTGGAATACACGGAGCTCGGCGCCGACTTTGTCGCGGTTCTCCATCGAAAACTGGAGATGCCACGGGATCTCAGGGACGCCGTGCTGGGTCAGCCGATCGACGTGGCCGTCGCCATCGCCGACGAGCTCGTGGCGGAGCGCATCGACGACGAGCGGGCCGAGATCGACCGCACGCTCGAAAAAGTGTCGCACCAGATATCGCGGGGCGACGGCGTCCGCGGTTTCGATCGCGGAGCGGTTGTCGGGATGCTCAGAAGCGAATTCGCCTCCAAGACCTTCGACCCCGAGGCGCTTCTCACCCGGGTGCGATCGCTCGTCGAGCGGCTGGTCCGGCAGGCCAGGGAGACGGAAGCGGTCCAGACGCTGCTGACCGAGGCCAATTTTGCCCGATACGCAGATTTCTTCACGCCTGCACGCTCGATGCGCCGCTCGCTCGAGCTGATCGTCGGACCCACGAACAGTGGAAAGACCTACCAGGCGCTCAACGCACTCGCGGAAGGCGAATCGGGAATCTACCTTGCGCCGCTGCGGCTGCTCGCGCTCGAGGGACAGGAGGAAATCGAGAAGCGCGGACGTCCGACGAGTTTTCTGACCGGCGAGGAACGCGACTTGAGAGCCGGTGCGACATTCTGGAGCAGCACCATCGAGATGATGGACATGAATCGCGTCGTCGATGCCGCGGTAATCGACGAGGTCCAGCTGCTCTCTGACTCCGACCGCGGATGGGCATGGTCGGCTGCACTGATCGGGGCGCCGGCGAAGCGCATCATCATGACGGGCTCGCCGGACTGCGTGCCGCTCGTCGAAGACCTCGCGAAGTACCTGGGCGAGCCCTTGAGCGTGCGTCATCTCGAACGATTCAACCCGCTCGCCGTGCTCGAATCGGCGGCGGACCTCGATCACATAGAGCCCGGGACGGCGGTCGTCTGTTTTTCGCGACGCGACGTGCTCGGACTCAAGCAGCACCTCGAACAACGGCACCGTGTCTCGGTGATCTACGGGAACCTGTCGCCGCCCGTGCGGCGCGAAGAAGCGCGACGGTTCCGGAGTGGGGAAACGAAGGTTCTCGTCGCGACGGACGCGATTGCCCTCGGGCTTAACCTTCCGATCAAGACCGTCATCTTCTACTCGACGTGGAAGTTCAACGGGCGAGAGGAGGTGCGCCTCACGCCGTCGGAGATTCGGCAGATCGGCGGCCGAGCGGGCCGGTACGGCAAGCACGACGCCGGGTACGTCGGCGCGTTGACGCACGCGGATCTGGTTGCTGTGCGGGCCGCATTCGCCGAACCGCCCGATCCCCTGCCGATCCGGGCGCAGGTTAGACCCGGTCTTCAGCACGTGCTGACGATGAGCGACGTCCTGAATTCAAAAAGCCTCGCCCGACTTCTGGACCTGTTCCGGCGACGAATCCGGTTCGATGCTTCGCAGCTCGTTGCTTCCGTGCCGGACGAGATGCTCGAGCTCGCAGCACTCGCGGATGCCACGGGGATGCCTCTCGAGGACCGTTTCGTGTTCTCGTGCGCGCCGGTCGACTCGCGGAACGCGTTCATCATGCGTTCCTACCAGCTCTGGATGTCGTCCTTTGCCGAAGGTCGCAAGTCGAGACTCGAACGTTTGCCGACGCGCTACGAGAACACGACGGGTGAATCCGACCCCGAGGCCTTCTATCATTCCGAAGTCCAGGTGAAGCTGCTGACCGTCTACGCCTGGCTTGCCTATCGTTATCCGACGCACTTTCCGGAGCTCGAGGAGTGCGACCGACAGCGCGCAATCCTCAATCGCTACATCGAGCGCACGTTGCGAAAGCGGGGGCGGCTGCGTCGATGCAAGCAGTGCGGCGCCGCCATGCCGGCGATGTCCAGCTTTGCGCTCTGCGACGGTTGTTACAAGAATCGCCGTCGCTGGTAAGGCTCGCACCGAATGGCTGGACCTCGCGGCGTCGTGGTAGCCTACGCGGCCGCGTCGCCGACGAAAGCGATGCCGAAAAGGAGAGCGACAGCGATGAGCGTGGCGAAAGACGGAGACACGGTTCGCGTGCACTACACAGGTTCGTTCGATGACGGCACGATCTTCGACTCGTCGGTTGGAAGCACGCCGCTCGAGTTCACTGTGGGCGGCGGTCAGGTCATCCCGGGATTCGACGTGATGGTAGTGGGAATGGCCGCAGGCGATAGGAAGACGGAGCGCATCGTGGCAAGCGAAGCGTACGGCGAGCGGATGGATGGACTGGTGTTCGTCGTCAGCAAGTCGCAGATGCCCGACCACCTGGAGCCGGAGGTCGGCCAGATGTTGCAGCTCACTCACCCGAGCGGCCAGACCATTCCGGTGACGATCACGGGCGTTTCGGACACAGAGCTCACGCTCGATGCCAATCACGAGCTCGCCGGGCGCGACCTGACTTTCGAGATCGAGCTCGTCGAGATCGTCTGAGAGTCTTTGCGCCGAGAGTCTTTGCGCCTTTGCGCCTTTGCGAGTGCTTGGCGTCTTTGCGATGAACGCTGACGTATGGGCGCATATCTCGCAAAGACGCCAAGCACTCGCAAAGACGCAGAGGCGCAGAGGTTGAAACCGCCGGCTCCCGATCGCGTATAGTCTGGCTGCCCATTCCAGCCGGAGCCGAGAACCCATGATCGACGAGACCCAGAACGACGCGCCGAGTCTCTCCGACGACAGTCCGATTCCTGTCGCGACCGACGAACCCATCTCCTCGTACTCGATGCTCGAACCGCGGATGAAGAAGGTGTACGGCGCCTACTACAAGGAGCTCTATTACACGCCAGAGCGTCGCATCCTCGACCCGAAAGTGCAGGAACTGATCTCGATTGCCGCTTCGCTGGTTGCCAAGTGCGACGGTTGCATCGACGGTCACATCAAGAAGGCCCTCGAGCTCGGAGCCACCAAGGAAGAGATCAGCGAGACGATCTGCATCGCTGCAGCCATAAACGCCGCTGCCGTCATAGATCTCACTGATCGGGCGGCCGGCCGACTCGGTCTGAACCACTTTCCGATGACGCGCCAGGGTTGACCAACCTGTCGGGACTCCTGAAATCCAGAATTCGGCCGATAAGAGATCGGGCGGCCGAATTGCCTGTCCCAGACGGACCGCCGTCGTCAGTTTCTCGCTTATTTCGGGCCGTTCTGTGTATACATGTGGCCCCCTCCTTCCGGAGTTTACCGTGAGCGGCAGAATAAAGGACCTCGTCGAAATCGTCCCCGTTGGGAATCCCGTGGTCGATGGCCAGTCGGAGCCGGAGCGCGCCATTGCGTCGTTCCTGCTCACGTATGACCTCGGCGATGCGCTGACCCGTGTCGTCGAGCGACTGGCGGGAAATACCGAGCAGCCGAAGAACTGTCTGATCGTGGGAAGCTCAGGCTGCGGAAAGAGCACCCTGCTCTCGGTTGCGTCCAGCCTTCTCGAGGTCGACGCGGGCGCGGAGATGCACTCACGGCTCGCCGAAATCCGGACCGGGCTCGGTGAGCTCACGTCGCACGTCGTCAGGATCACCGACACGGGCAAGACCCGCCGCCTCGCCTCGACCATCGAGCGCTCGATCATCGACTATTTCCGCTCGAGTGGATTGTCGTTCCGATCGCACGACGATACCGACAGCTCCGGCGCCTGGCTCGACATCATTGCCGAAGCCGCGATGTCGCTACCCGACAAACACCGGCTCATCATCGCAATCGACGACCTGGACGGCTGGCTCCGCGGCGCTGGTCGCTATGCCTACGACAACCTTCAGACAATGGTGCGGCTCGGCAACATCTCGCGGACCATGCCGCTCTCCACGTGCTCGGTTGCCGGCAGCGGCCTGCTCTACGACGATGCGAATTCGGCGGACGGCCAGGGCTGGATGGCCGCCTTGCACGCTGATTTCCAGATACAGTACCTCCCCGCGCACACGGTTCGGACCGCGACCGCAAGTCGCGTACTCCGAAAGAACGCCCGTCAGCGCCGCGAGATCCTCGAGGTTCTCGGCCGTCTACGCGAGAAGCTCCCCGAGCTCAACTACAGTGACGACGAGTTCATCGAGCTCTATCCGCTCGAGGTTTCGACCTGGACGATCGGCGGACACCTGCACCGATGGATCGAGGGATTTTCGTTTCCCGAGTTCGCGGCTCGAGCGGCCGAGAGTGTCCGGGGGCGTCCGTCGCAGAGCCTCTTTGCGCTCAACGACATGTTCTCGCACTACGAGCCGCAGCTGCGGCGAGTTGAATCGCTCGGACCGATCTTCGCGGCATACGACCATCTCCTCACGGAATCGCTGCCCAAGCTGGGACAGTCGCAGCGGCTCTGGGGCAAGTTGGCGCTCCAGTCGATGATCATGCACACGATCGCCGACATTCCGGTCGACGTGATCACGCTCACGAACAGCGTCCTGCTGTACTCGCTGCACGGAAGCGGCTCGAGCTACGTTTTCATGGCCGCTGTCCTCAAACAGCTCGAATCGCTCGGTCGAGGGCAGATCGTCGCCACTGGCGAAGGGATGCTACGGAGGTATTCGCTCGTTTCCGGTCAGCGCGAAGCCATCCAGGCGCAGATCGACGAGCTTGCCGACGCGATCGACGATGACGACGAGATCAACTGGGCGCTGCTCGGGTTCGGCGGACAGTTCTTTGCGGACTGGCCCCTCGGCACCCTGACTGGCGGCAGCGGACGCTCGGACCTCTGGGACATTTCGCAACGCCCCGGATTTGTCGCGCTCAAACCGAGACTCGCCGACGGTTCGGTTCCGGACCTGGCGGATCGACCTCGACTCGTGATTCTCGCTCCGGGGCGATCCTGGTCCGAGGCGCGCGAAGTCGTCGGCGAATCCTCGAGCACGGCATGCTGGATCGGCGCCGCACCCACGCCCTCCGGTCGTCAGGTCCTCAAGCAATGGCTGGCCGTTACGCGGCTGGAGACCGATGACCGCACCAATCGCTTCTCGGGGCTAGCGGACCTTCGCAAGGACCTGCGCGAGCAGGCGGCGTCGGTGTTCAGTCGCGTCTACATCGAGCGTGGAATGCTCGTCACCCAGGATCGTTCGGATCCGATGGGGCAGATAGTGCAGCCGACCCGCGACGAGAACCTCGTAGTTCGTTTGATCCCCGCCGAGGTGCTTGCGGCCGTCGCACAGGCGGCGACAGCCGGCGATTCGGGATCCGTCGTCGACACGTCGGCACGCATCGACCGGCTGTGGCTGGCCCATCTTTCCGCCGAGACGAGGGACGAGGTCGACGACATGATGCTCATTCGGGACGAGCAGAACTGGCTGCAACGTCTCGAGACCTGGTATGCGGCCGGCGTTGCTCGCGACGTCTCGGCTCCCGTGAGGCTCTTCGGCGAGCGTGGCTTCAAGAGCGGCGACATCGCTGCGGCGCTCGAGGCAAAGCAGCAGTTCGACGTCGCGCTCTTCAGCGTTCGACGGACGCTCGGCGCCGGGTCGCTGCAGGGCCTGTCCGAGGCGCTCGAAGCGGTGTTCGAATCCCACGACAGGCTCTGGGAAGCACGAAAACGGCTCGAATGGCTCGAGCGCTTCTCGACGTGGCTCATTTCGACCGAGTCGTTCCGCCGCTATCTGGCTGAAGCCGAGACTCTCGAGGACGCCGATGTGGAGACGCTCCGCGGAACGCTCGTCGAGTGGCTCGACAAGCCCGAGAGCTTCGTCGACGAGACGCGCCGGACGGCATTCAGCGACGCCTTCGACGCGTATCGTACCGAGTACATCAGATACTACGCCGCCGAGCACGATCGCAGCGTCAGCGCGCCGGTCATCGATCGTCTGAGCAACGCGCTCATCGAGTCTCAGGCGTGGCAGGCTCTCGAGGGACTGTCTGCGCTGTCGATAGGCAATCCGAGCTACCTCGTCGAGGTCACGAATCTGATCTCGACGCTCCGCGAGACGCAGTGCGATGCGGATGTCGAGGCGCTGCTCGCCGACCGCCCGCGCTGCTCGTGCGGGTTCAAGTTTGGCGACCGCAGTCGCATCGCCGCGATGGCCGCCAGCGCGAGCGAGCTTATCCAGACCGGCGTCCAGCATCATCGGCGCCTGTTGAACATCCGCAGGTCCGAGCTGCGGGCGAAGCTCAAGGCGCGCAAGAACGCCTACGCTCTCGAGACGATCAAGACGATCGCCGCGCTGACCGGCGATGAAGAGATGCCTGTGATCGATGCCGATACGGTGAGCGCTCTCAACGATCTGCTCGCGAGCCGGAAGTAACCGCGACAGGCGCGGAAGGTTCGTTCCGAAGGGAATGGGCTTCGCATACAAAGATCACAGAGGCACGGAGATCACAGAGTCCTTTGTGGTCTCCGTGCCTCTGTGATCTCTGTATGCGAAGCCCATTCTCCATGCTGGATCAGGTACTCTAGTCCGTTCACAAATCAACGCGAACATGCGGCAAGGAGTCTTCGGAACCGATGAGCTATCAGTACATCTTCACGATGCAGAACCTGCGGAAGGTCTATCCGCCGAGCAACGAGATCCTCAAGGGCATCTATCTCTCATTTCTGCCTGGCGCCAAGATCGGCGTCCTGGGTCTGAACGGATCCGGCAAGAGCACCATTCTCAAGATCATGGCCGGTATCGACACCGATTTCTCGGGCGACGCCAGACCCGCCGACGGCGTGCGGGTCGGCTACCTCGCACAGGAGCCCCAGCTCGATCCGACCAAGAACGTCGTCGGCAACGTCGAAACGGCCGTTGCCGAAGTGCGGGCGCTCCTCGACCGATTCGACGCCATCAACGAGAGGCTCGGCGAACCTCTCGACGCAGACGAGATGACTGCCGTGCTCGACGAGCAGGCCGCCGTGCAGGATGCAATCGAAGCCGCGGACGGCTGGGATCTCGACCGCCGGCTCGAGATTGCAATGGACGCCCTGCGTCTGCCGCCGGGTGATGCCGAGGTCTCGATTCTCTCCGGCGGCGAGCGTCGTCGAGTCGCACTCTGCAGACTCCTGCTCGAGCGGCCGGACATGCTCCTTCTCGACGAGCCGACGAACCACCTCGATGCCGAATCCGTCGCGTGGCTCGAACGATACCTGCACGAGTACCCCGGCACGGTTGTGGCCGTGACCCACGACCGGTACTTCCTCGACAACGTGGCCGGATGGATTCTCGAGCTGGATCGGGGATCGGGAATCCCGTGGGAGGGCAATTACTCATCGTGGCTCGAGCAGAAGAAGAACCGGATGGAGCTCGAGGAAAAACAGTCGTCGACGCGTCGTCGCACGCTCGAGCGCGAACTCGAGTGGGTGCGCATGGCGCCGCGCGCGCGCCACGCGAAGAGCAAGGCGCGACTGCGCGACTACGAGTCGATGCTCAGCACCGAACAGCAGAAGCTGCCGGAGTCGGTCGAGATTTTCATTCCGCCCGGTCCTCGACTCGGCGACGTCGTAGTCGAAGCCGAGAACGTCTCGAAGGCATATGGCGACCGGTTGCTCTTCGAGAACCTGAGCTTCCGTCTGCCTCGCGGCGGCATCGTCGGCGTCATCGGCCCGAACGGGGCCGGCAAGACGACGCTCTTCCGGATGATCACGGGACAGGAAGTGCCGACGAGCGGCTCTCTGCGTGTCGGCGAGACCGTGAAGCTCGCGTACGTCGATCAGAGCCGGGACGCTCTCGATCCGAAGAAGAGCGTCTGGGACGAGATCTCGGACATGAACGAACAGGTCGAGCTCGGAACGCGAAAGGTGAACTCGCGGTCGTATGTCGCGCAGTTCAACTTCCGCGGCAGCGATCAGCAGAAGAAGGTTGGAGAGCTCTCCGGGGGCGAACGTAACCGCGTCCACCTGGCCAAGCTGCTCAAGGAAGGCGGCAACCTGCTGCTGCTCGACGAGCCGACGAACGACCTCGACGTCGATACGCTGCGGGCGCTCGAGGAAGCGTTGCTCGACTTCGCGGGTTGCGCGGTGGTCATCAGCCACGACCGGTGGTTTCTGGACCGGATCGCTACGCACATCCTCGCGTTCGAGGGCGACAGCACCGTTGAGTGGTTCGAGGGGAACTACGCGGAGTACGAAGCGGATCGCCGGAAGCGGCTCGGCTCAGCCGCCGACCAGCCGCACCGGATCAAGTACCGCAAGATGCATGCGTAGAGAGTATGAAGAATTGACAGGATGTGAAGAGGATTCACAGGATTGAATCCTGTGAATCCTCTTCACATCCTGTCAATTCTTCGTGCTCTCCTCGTCCTACAGGTTCTCCAGGATGAAGTCCGTCACCATCTGATTCAGGTGCTTCACCCGCAGAGGATTCGTCACGCCGTGCTGCGACTGCGGATAGATCATGAACCGGAACTGCTTCCCGGCTTTCTGCAGCCCGTCGATGAACCGCACCGAGTTCTGCGGGTGCACGTTGTTGTCGACTGCACCGTGGATGAGCAGCATCTTGCCGTTGAGCTTGTCGGCCGCCTTGAGCACCGACGTCCGGTCGTACCCTTCGGGATTCGCCGACGGCAGGCCCATGTACCGCTCGGTGTAGATCGAGTCGTACAGCCTCCAGTCCGTTACCGGTGCTCCGACGACTCCGATCTTGAACACCGTCGAATGCGTCAGCGCATACGCGGTCATGAATCCGCCGAAGCTCCATCCCCAGAGTCCGATTCGCGAGCCGTCGACGAAGGGCTGCGTCTTGAGCCAGGCAACGCCGTCCTCCAGGTCCCGCAGTTCCTCGACTCCGAAGTTGTGATACGTCGACTGCTGTGACGCGACGCCCTTGGCCGTGGCCGACCGGTTGTCGCACACCCAGATGACGTATCCGTTCTGCGCGAGCAGGTGGTACCACATCGTCGTCGTGCGGCCCCACCGGTTGCGCGCCGACTGGGCGCCCGGACCCGCGTAACAGAAGGACATCACCGGGTACTTCTTCTTCGGATCGAAGTCCGGAGGCTTGATCATGTATGCCTCCATCGGGAAGCCGTCGCGCGTCTTCACCTGATGGAACGAGATCGCACCGAGTGAGTAGTCCTTCAGCGCAGCGACGGTGTTCTTCTCGAGCACGCGCACCAATGCGCCCGAGCTCGAGCGCAGGTTCGCCTGAGGCGGCGTCCGGATGTCGCTCGAGATATCGACGAACATCGACATCTGGCTGTTGAAATTCGCCGCGTGGTCTCCGTCCACATCCGTCAGCCTGGTCATGCCAGTTCCGTCGAGCCGTACTCTGTAAACGTGATTCTCGAGCGGCGAATGCTCGGCGCCCTGGAAGTAGATCCAGCCGTCCGCGGACGCGCCGTAGAGCTCGCGCACGTCCCACGCGCCGGTCGTTACCGCCTTGAGCAGTTTTCCATCGGCCGCGTAGTGATACACGTGGCGGAATCCGCTCCTGTCGCTCAGCCAGAGGAACGAGCCGTCGGGCAGCCACTCCGGATTTCCGATGACGTCGATCCAGTACTTGCTCTCCTCGCGGATAAGTCGCTTGCCGACACCCGTGTCCCGATCGGCGGCGACGAGCTCCAGCCGACTCTGAACTCGATCCTGAACCTGAAACATCACGTTTCTGCTGTCCGGCGACCACGCGACCCGGGAAACGAGGCGGTCGGGCGCCTCCCACCACGAGAGGTCCATCCACTGAGTCGGTCCGCCCAACGCGGGCACGACTCCGAGCGTCACGATCGGGTTCGGATCGCCGGCCCGCGGATATCGCGTCATCTCGACGCCCTGATCCGGCCTGGCATCGTCGACGATCGCGTAGAACGGGACCGGGGTCTCGTCAAAGCTCAGAAACGCTATCGAGAGTGAATCCGGACTCCACCAGTAACCCGTCGTCTCGCCGCGTCCGTACAACTCCTCCTCGTAGACCCAGTCGAGGCGCCCGTTCAGGCGATTCGGACCGCCGTCGGTGGTCAGGCGACGCTCGCGCCGGGTCTCAACGTCGGCGCAGTAGAGGTCTCCGTTACGCACGTAAGACACAAATCGGCCGTCGGGGCTGAACGATGCATTCGTCTCGTCGCCCGGAGCTGACGTCAATCGCGCAGCCTTGCCCGTCGCGATGTCGTAGACGAGCAGGTCGTCGCCGACCTCCGCCAAGATCGCCGAGAACGTCTCATTGAACGTGAAGTTGCGCGAGGAAGCGATGGTCGCAGCATCGCCCGCCGAGACACCGGCGATCTCGCCAATGGCCTTCTGCATGCGGGCGACGTCGAGGAACGGTTGCGTCGCTCCGGACGCGGCATCGACTCGCACGGTTCCCTGACCCGCAGATGCCGGCGAATTGTGATGCAGGAACGATGTCCCGTCGGGCAGCCACGTGATGGCCGGCACCGTACCAGAGAAGCTCACCCGTCGCGCCGGGTCGAAAATGTCGTCGATCGATAGCTTCTTTGATTGGGCCGGGACCGGAAGTGCGGCCAACAGCCACACCACGATCGCGCAGATCACGGCACGCTTCGTTTGCATTCAAACCTCGTCTCGGAGTCTGTATGGAGATCGCGACCGCGCGCGGAGGGCGCGCTGGCTACGGCGGAACCGCGTAACGATACGGACAGGCGCAGGCGATGTCCACCGGGCAACCGAAGGTCGGATCCGCGTCCGTCATTCGTGATTCTCTCGCGATTGTTTCGGCATTCGGGGTAGACTGCGCGCGCGCCGGGGCCGTCGTGCAACGATCTGGCGCTCCCAACGTTCAAAACACCACGCTCGTCCGACGGTCGCTCGTCGGTCGCCAGGCTGCTGCCGCAGGTGCGCTTCCGGCCAGGTTCCCACGCAAATTCAAATCAGACAGGAGTACACGCCCGATCATGAGTGCTGCCGCAGTCCTTCCGACACCTGAGCGCGACACGTCCGGAATCGCCGGACACCCGAGGGGGTTGATGACCCTCTTCTTCACGGAGATGTGGGAACGCTTCAGCTATTACGGCATGCGCGCGTTCCTTCTCCTCTTCATGGTTGCACCGGTGGCGAGTGGCGGGCTCGGATTCGACGATACGCGCGCAGGCGTGATTTACGGTACGTACACAGCCATGGTGTACATGCTGAGCGTTCCAGGCGGTTGGCTGGCGGATCGATTCCTTGGACAACAGAATGCGGTTCTATACGGTGGCATTCTCATTATGTGCGGCCATATTAGCCTCGCATTTCCGATGGTGGGGACGTTCTACCTCGGTCTCTCCCTGGTTGCACTCGGCACTGGTCTGCTGAAGCCCAACATCAGTTCCATCGTGGGCCAGATGTACGACGCCGAAGATGCTCGTCGGGATTCGGGCTTCACGGTCTTCTATATGGGAATCAACCTTGGAGCCTTTCTCGCGCCTCTGGTCTGCGGATTTCTCGCCAAGAGCGAGACGTTCAAGGTTTGGCTTTCGTCAGCTGGTATTGATCCAAAGCACGCGTGGCATTTCGCGTTCGGCGCTGCCGCCGTCGGCATGTTCCTCGGCCTCGTGCAGTACGTTATTGGGCGCAAGAATCTGAAGGACGCCGGAAAGCACCCAACACCTGCGAAGAACCCGAAAGAGGCGTCTCGCAACCGGACGATCCTCGCAGCCGTTATCATCACGTTCGTTCTCGTGCCGGTCGTGATCGGTGCTATGGCCGCCACGGGCGCGATCAATCTGACGCCGGAGAAAGTGAGCAGTGTGACTGACATCCTGCTGCCGCTCACGGCCATCGTGGTGCTCGCCGGGATCGTCGTCTTTGGAGCGCAGAACTGGGAAGAACGAGCGCGGCTGATTGTTGTCGTTATCCTATTCTTCGCCGCGGCAGTTTTCTGGGGATGTTTCGAGCAGGCGGGCTCGACGCTGACACTGTTTGCGGAGCGCAACACAGAGCGGGTCTTCCTCGGAATCACAATTCCCTCGACGGCCTATCAGTCACTGAACGCGATTTTCGTTGTCGCACTCGCGCCGCTCTTTGCGTGGCTGTGGATCAAGCTCGCAAGAGTGAATAAGGAGCCGGTCACGTTGGTGAAGTTCGGTCTCGGAATGGTCGGTGTTGGACTTGGCTTCCTCGTGCTGGTTCCTGCTGCGAGGTTCGTCCTCGGCGGCGAGCTCGTCGGAGCGCAGTGGCTCATTACGCTCTATCTCATTCACACATGCGGCGAGCTCTGCCTGAGCCCAGTGGGTCTTTCGGCAATGACCAAACTCGCGCCGACACGGCTCGTTGGACTCATAATGGGCGTATGGTTCCTGGCGGCCTCGATGGGCAACTACATGGCCGGCCGTGCCGTGCAGCTCACGTCTACGATGCGGATGGACCTCTTCTTTCTTCTGATGATGGCGATTCCAGTCACTCTCGGAATTGTTCTATTCCTTTTGGCGAGGCCGGTTGAGCGAATGCTCCATCGCTCGCAAAATGAGGTCCAGGGCGGCCACTGACCTCTTGGAGTCTCAGGAGGACTTCATCTGTCGCGGAACGAAGTCCTCCACCTATCCCTGATTTGAATGAGAGAGAGCTCATGACGCAGTCCGGCGACCGTCACCCCAAAGGCCTCTACGTTCTCTTCGCGACTGAGATGTGGGAGCGCTTCAGCTTCTACTCGATGATCGCGCTGTTCACGCTGTACCTGCGCGACCCGGTCGAGGGCTTTGGCTGGGAAGCCAAGGACGCCACGACGCTCTACGCGAACTACATCATGTTCGTGTATCTGAGCCCGCTGATCGGCGGCTGGATCGCCGACAAGTTTCTCGGCTATCGACGCGCAGTCATGGTGGGCGGCTTCTTTTTCATGGCCGGCCACCTGCTTCTTTCGTTCCGGTCACTTCCGATCGTCTACGTGGCACTTGCGTGCCTCGTGATCGGTAACGGCTTCTTCAAGCCCAACGTGTCGACGATGGTCGGAAACCTGTATCCGGAGGGAAGCCACCTCAAGGACCGGGCGTACAACATTTTCTACATGGGCATCAACATCGGCGCGGCGGCGGCTCCAGTCGTGGCCGAGGTCGTAAAGGCCTATTTCGGCGTTCACGCGGCCTTCGCGGTTGCGGCATTCGGGATGCTCATCTCCGTCTGGATACTCTGGCAGTTCAAGCGTTTCATCGAGGAACCCGCGCCGGCACCAGCGATGCCGGCGGAGTTCGACTTCGACAAGGCCCTTGCCACCGTGGACGTGCCCCCGCCCGCGTCGACCAAGCCTGAGCCCCAGGCAATCGATATGGTGCCGGACAACCGGCGCATGGGCGCGCTCGTCGTCATCTACCTCGTTGTGATCGTCTTCTGGATGGTCTTCCACCAGAACGGCTCGACGATGACGTACTGGGCCGACGAGAACACTGCGTGGGAGGTCTCAGGCACGCTGTCGAACTTCATCAACCCGGCGTGGGTAATTCTGCTGACGTTCCCGCTCGTCGGCTTCTGGAAGTGGCTCGATTCGAAGGGAATGGAACCGGCCACGCCCACGAAGATGGTCTTCGGGATGATCTTCACGGGCCTCGCGTTCCTCGTCCTCTTCGTCGCCGCACGTGTCGGCGAGGCCAGCGTGACGGGAGCGAATCCGTACGCGTTCGAGGTGTCGCCGCTCTGGCTCGTCGGCGCCTACGGTGTGCTTACCCTTGGCGAGCTCATGCTTTCGCCGATGGGACTCTCGCTGGTCTCGAAGGTCGCCCCCGTCAGCAAGCGCGGAATGATGATGGGCGGCTGGTTCGTGGCGACTGGCATCGGCAACAAGCTGACGCAGATCGGAGTGTTCTGGACGCAGTGGCTCCACTCGACGTTCTGGCTCGTGCTCGCGCTTGCGGCGCTCACGATGGCAGTCGTGCTGTTCTTCCTGCTCAAGCCGCTCAAGAAGGCAATGCCGGGGATCTGACCAGAAC